>CAZJYM010000057.1:0-12262 GCA_964550245.1 uncultured Blautia sp.
AGAGAGGAGGTCTGGACATGAGCTGGGATCTGATCTGCCGGCTGGCAAACATTCTGGAGACGGACGTGGTGTATGAGGATGGGGAAGGGAAACGGACTCCCTGTTATTTCGGCAGCGGGGAGGACAGTCCCCTGCGAACGGATCCGGCCCTGCGCCGGATCCTCCGGGAGGGTGTCTCTTCACCTGAAAGTCCCTTCCTGTACCGGGATGCGTTCCACGTGTATTTCGGGGCGGTGATGTACCGGGAGGGAAGGCTGTATCTGGGCCCCATGTGCAGCAGTCCCCTGTCCTCCCTCCACCTGAAGAAGTATTATCAAAGCCACGGTGTAACCACGGAGGATACCCGTCCCCTGCGGATCTACTCACTCTCCCAGATCCGGGATATCATGGTTTTCGCAGGCTCTCTTGCTCAGGGAAAGGAAATCCGGGGAGAGGATGTGGTGACGGATATCCCCGAAATGCCCGATGTAGAGCCGGAGACCATGAAAAAGGAAGAACAGAGCGCCATCCGCCAGGAGGAGGCAGACCGGGAGGAAGGAGCCTACCGGCATACCTATCACGAGGAACAGCTGGCATCCCTGGCCATTCAGGAGGGGCGCTGCGAGGATGCCCTGCGGATCTATCAGCACATGGACACCGGAACCGGTCTCTTTTCCCGCCAGGAACAGGTTCACTGGCGGACCATCGCCATCATCGACATTGTGCTGATTGCCAGAGCCGCCATTGCAGGAGGCATCTCTCCCCTGCTCTCCTATCAGGTCAGCGGCTATTATATCGGCAAATGCAATGAGACCGCAGACAAGGATGAAGTGCTGTACTACAGGGACTGCACCATAAAGGATCTGTGCTCCCATATGAACCGGATGAAATCCAGAAACACCGGTTCCGGCTATACCGCCAGATGCAAGGACTACATCCAGAAGCACTACCGGGAGAAGATCAGTCTGGAGGATGTGGCCGCTCCCCTGGGAATCAGCCCCGGATATCTCTCCAGGGTGTTCCGGGAGGAGACGGGGATGATCATCCAGGACTATGTGAATCATGTGCGGGTGGAAAGCGCGGCCAATCTGCTGATCTACTCGGAGATGTCCCTGCCTGCCATAGGGGCCTATGTGGGCTTTCCCACCCAGAGCTACTTCGGCAAGTACTTTAAGAAGTTCAAGGGGACCACGCCCGGGGAGTTTCGAAAGCAGCACCGGGCCAGTGAGTTTTGGAAGGAATAAAAGATGCCCGGGGCTTGGCCCGGGCATCTTTTATTCCAATGTTTTCAGTGTGGGGAAGAGCAGCACATCCCGAATGGCAGCCGAATCCGTCAGCAGCATGCACATCCTGTCGATGCCGAAGCCGATTCCTCCCGTGGGGGGCATGCCGATCTCCAGGGCATTGAGGAAATCCTCATCCGTGGTATTGGCTTCCTCGTCCCCCTGGGCCAGCTTGGCCTCCTGGGCCTTAAACCGCTCTCTCTGGTCAATGGGATCGTTTAACTCGGAATAGGCGTTGGCCATCTCCCAGCCGTTCATGAAAAACTCAAAGCGCTCCACATACTCGGGATTGTCCGGCTTCTTCTTGGTAAGGGGAGAAATCTCCAGGGGATGATCCATCACAAAGGTGGGCTGGATCAGATGCTCCTCCACAAAGGTCTCGAAAAACAGGTTTAAGATGTCCCCTTTCCCGTGACGCTCCTCAAACTCCACATGGTGCTCCCTGGCCGCTTCCCTGGCTTCCTCCAGGGAATGAATCTCGGAGAAATCCACGCCTGAATACTTCTTTACAGCATCCACCATGGTGATCCGCTCAAAGGGACGGCCCAGATCCATCTCCACACCGTTGTAGGTGATCACCGTGGTTCCCAGAACCTCCTGGGCCACATAGCGGTAAAGGTTCTCCGTCAGATCCATCATGCCGTGGTAGTCCGTGTAAGCCTGGTAAAGCTCCATCAGGGTAAACTCCGGATTGTGGCGGGTATCCAGGCCCTCATTGCGGAACACTCTTCCGATCTCATACACCTTTTCCAGACCGCCCACAATCAGTCTTTTCAGGTACAGCTCCAGGGAGATGCGAAGCTTGAAGTCCTGATCCAGCGCATTGAAATGAGTCTGGAAAGGTCTGGCGGCAGCTCCTCCCGCATTGGACACCAGCATGGGGGTTTCCACCTCCATGAAGCCCTGTCCGTCCAGGTACCTGCGGATGGCGCTGATAATCTTCGATCTCTTGATAAAGGTGTCCTTTACTTCCGGATTCATGATGAGATCCACGTATCTCTGGCGGTAGCGCAGATCCGTGTTGGTAATCCCGTGAAACTTCTCGGGAAGAACCTGAAGGCTCTTGGAGAGCAGGGTGATCTTCTCCGCATGGACGGAGATCTCTCCCGTTTTGGTGCGGAAAACATAGCCCTCGATTCCCACAATGTCTCCCACATCCAGCTTTTTAAAGTCCTTATAGGGTTCCTCTCCCACACTGTCTCTGGCAACATAGGACTGAATGGTTCCCTTCAGATCCTGCACATGGCAGAAAGAAGCCTTGCCCATAATGCGCTTGGACATCATACGGCCGGCCACGGATACGGTTTTTCCCTCCAGATCATCAAACTGATCCTTAATATCCTGACTGTGATGAGATACCTGATATTTTACGATCTGAAAGGGATCTCTCCCGCTTTCCTGAAGCTCTGAGAGCTTCTCGCGGCGTACCTTCAGCAACTGGTTTAAATCCTGCTCCTGTTTCTTCTGTTCTGCCATTGGCTGCCTCCTTTAAGTGTTCCTCTGAATCTCCAGTACCTTGTATTTCATGATGCCTGCAGGCAGTTCCACTTCCACCACATCTCCCGTATGGGCGCCCATCAGAGCCTTCCCCACCGGAGATTCATTGGAAATCTTGCCCTGAAGGCTGCTGGCCTCCGTGGATCCCACGATCTGCAGTTCCATCTCCTCGTCGTACTCAAAGTCATAAACCTTTACCTTGCATCCAATATTGATCTGATCCGGATCTACCTCGTCCTCCACGACCACTTCCACGTTCTTCAGGATCTTCTCAATTTCCTCAATTCTGGCCTCTATATCCCTCTGCTCGTCCTTGGCTGCATCATACTCCGCGTTCTCCGACAGGTCGCCCTGCTCTCTGGCTTCCTTGATCTTCTCGGAAACTTCCTTTCTTCTTACCACCTTCAGCTCATGCAGTTCTTCTTCCAGCTTCTGCAGACCTGCATACGTCAGTAAGTTTTTCTTCTCTGCCATTTTCCCTACTCCTTTTCACAGCCGGAACATCCCCCAAAGGAGACCTCTTCTTCCGGAACTTGCGTTTGATTGGGGTTACCATAACCCCACGCCGGGAGCACATCTCCCGTAAATCAAAAAACGGGCAGACTTCTCCCGGAAAGATTTACAATTTTAGTATTATACAAAAGGGAATCACCTGTGTCAAGTAGAATTTTTTCAAGTTTTGACTCCGGAAGTGAAAAACAGGGCTCATCCCTGCGAACATTTGGCAATCCTGCGAATCGTATCATACACCCAGTCCGTACACTGGGCCGCTTCCTTTAACATCGCTTCCTTATCTTCTTCCGAAAGTCTCCGGGAAAGGATTTGGATGACCTCCGGGGTGACATATGTTTTTCCCAGGGTTTTCAGGGCCTGAACAACCAGACCCGTCATGCAGGAAAGGCCGGTGATCTCCCGGTTTGTCCGGTGTTTGAATTCAACAGCGGTATTATTCCATCTGTATGTTTTGGACGGGCCGTCACTGACATAGGACCACACCGCCGGTACCTGAGTAGAGAGTCCCAGCAGATTCAAAGCCGAATTTCCGCCCGGAAAAATGGTCCAGTGATAGTTTCTGGCCAGTGCTCTGGCCACATCATCCGGATCCGTCGCCACATACTCATGCAGCAGGGTGCTGAATTTTGGCTTTTCAAAGATTCCGTTGATTACCCGGCGAAGAACTCCCGCATCTGTCATCCTTTTCAGTATCTGCCTGACTGTCGCCGAATCAGCCACATCCCCAAAATCCGACGTGATAAAAAGTGTCCCATCCGGCGCCTGTTCGATCCGTTCCCGGATCTTATTCGTATATCCCCTGTCCACTGTGACACCTCCTTTCATGTCACGCGAGTGTCGTCTGTCCCCCCAAACATGCTTCTCATCCGTGCAGCTTCCCCTGGAAGAAATCTGTGATACAATGGAGCCAACAAAAGGTTCAGGAAGGAGAAAACCATGAAAAACACATCCAAAAGAAAGAAAAACCTGATCGCCCTGCTGCTGGGGCTTTTTATCCTGTGCATGATGACTCTTCCCGTACAGGCCTCTGAAACCTCCGGAAAGATCAAAATCCTCAAAGGCAGCGGAAAGGATGAGATCACGATTTCCCTCACCGTCCGGCTGCCGGTACGCACTGCCGGAGAATTTCGGATCTACCGCAGCGCCGACAGCACATCTTTAAAGGAGGAGTCCTCCCTGCTCTCAGTAATCCCTCTCTCTGAAAAACCGGAGTGGTACAGGCAGGACAAAGGATACGTGCTCCGCTTGGAGAGGATGCGGGACACCGGGGTAGATCTTTATTCAGCCGGGAAAAAGCTCTCCGGAAAGGTAACCATCACCGAAGTGGGACTGGAGGCCAACAGTGCCTGGTGCTACCAGATCGCGTATGTAAATGAGCAGGGAACGGAGCGCTTCCGCTCAAACATCCTGAAAGTCTCCACCGTACCCTATCCGGTAACCCTGATTAAGTGCCATGCAACTTCCCTTTCCTCCGTGGTGCTCTCCTGGCTGGAGGCAGACAATGCGGACGGATACGGAATCTACCGGAAGAGTGGGGAAACCTGGAACAGGCTTAAAAACATCACGGACGGAAAGGTCACCACCTTTACGGATACGGGAGTAAAAGCCGGAGAAACCTGCTGGTATAAGGTCAGAGCCTACCGGGTGGTGGACGGAAAAACCGTGTACGGCCAGTTTGGTGATCCTTTGAAGGCAACCGTTCAGGAACCCACCGTAGCCGGTACCTATACCCCGGGCAGCGTCTACGGTCCCTCTTTAAACTCCACACAACTGCAGGAGGTACGCCGGGTGGTTCAGGGCTTTAAGGATGCCTTTATCACCGACACCATGAGTGATTACGACAAAGCCTATCTGGCCTACCGCTATCTCCGGGACAACTGCGCCTACGCCTGGAGGGGATGGCAGTACAACAATGCCAACACCGCCTGGGGAGCCCTGGTGTACGGGGAAGCCCAGTGTTCCGGCTATGCCAGAGCCATGAAAGCTCTCTGTGACGGAATCGGCGTGCCCTGTTACTACGTCCATGCCAGCGGATCTTCCGCCAACCCCAGCCATCAGTGGAACTTTGTCCAGGTGGAGGGAAACTGGTACGTGGTGGATGCCCAGGGAGGATACTTCCTGGCGGGATCCAGGATCTATCAGGATATGGCGGGAATGCGCTGGGATCCTTCCGGCTTACCCCCAATCAGTGTGGAAAGCCACAGAAAAGCCGTGTTCTTCTACTGAATTAAATTCCGGGAGGGCATGTTGTAACTACGCCTGGGGACCGGGTATGGCTGGCCTCTTCCTTTTTTGATTCTTCAAAATCATTGTAGTTACAACAGATTATCAAAACAGCGGAGCGTGCGCTCCGCTGTTTTCTTATCTTCCTTATTTTTTTCTTTTGTTTTTTTGTTTCTTTTGTTTCCTGCTTTTCTTATTCTTCAGGCTTTACTCCCTACAGCTCCACATTGAACAGGTTTCTCAGCTGGTTGGTGATGTCATCGCTTCCCGCAGTCAGACTGCTGACCTCGTTTAAGGCTGACAGTGCGGCCAGCTCCTCAGAGCCGTCCATGTTGTAGGCGATGGTGTAGACGGGGATTCCCAGACCGGCCACCACCGGAGCCACTCTCTCGTAGGAATAGCCGTCGTTTTGTTCTCCGTCCGAGAGCAGGAAGATCATGGGCTTGGCATCGGATACCCCCTGTTCTTCCAGATCCGCCTGGGCATCCTGGATCATCTTGATGCCGGCCAGCAAAGCATCGTAGGTGGCCGTCTCCCCGGATGCGTAGAGTCCCTTGACCTCCCCGTAGAAGTAGGCTCTCTGTTTGGCGTCAAACTGAGCCACGGGCAGGTTGCAGGTCACATCGGAGGAATAGCTTACAAGCCCCACATAGTGTTCGCTGCCGATATAGGCGCTGGCGGAGATCAGGGAGGACTTGAGGGAATTTAAGGGTTCCCCGGACATGGAGCCCGACACATCCGCGATGAATACGGCCAGTACGGGCCGGCCTCCGTTTTTCACCGTCTTCCAGATTCCCTGGGCGGTGAGGAAACCGGTGCCGTCCAGCCCGGTAGGCTGTGACACATAGTCGTCATGACGGTTAAAGCCCCGCTCCGTGGCCAGCTTCTGGCTCTGTTCGGAAAGGGCATAGTCGATAAAAAGCTGGGCCGCTTCCTTTTCTCCGGCTGTGGTCCACTCAAAGGTGTACACCGGATGGTCATGGCGGATGCCGAAGGGGATGTATACGTAGTTGGACAGTTCCGGGGTATTGGCATAGGCCTGTTCCTCCATGGCCATGGAATCGATCACACCCTTGGCCGCGGAATTCCGAAGGACGGCTGTAGTATATGCTACTGGAGGAGCTGTCTTCTGGTAGTCCAAAAGCTTCCCCGTAGCGCTCTCCGACAGGGGATTGCTGCTGTCGAAGGAGTAGAGGATGGATGTGAGGATGTTGATGCCTGTGGAGGAGGTGTTGGGGTTGGGGAAGGCAAACACGATGTCCTTGTTGATGGAAGCCTCAATCACGTTGGCCAGGGTGGCATCCTGATACTTTTCGATAAAGGCGTCGTAGGTGTCCGGAGCCATCAGGATGCCGGCCGTATTGCCGGCTATGCGGTCGGTGAGCATCTCCAGGTTGTAGCCGCTGGAGGAGAGCATGTCCCCCCAGATGGTGTTGCTGGGGATAAAGACCTGGGGCTGATAGGCATTGGCCCGGATGTAGGTCACCACCTCACCGGAGGTGATCTTTCTCACGGATACCCCCACGGTGGAGCCGTCGGAGAGAACCGGGTTGGTCTTGTTGAAGTTTCTGGCGATCACGTTGAGCCAGTCATCCGGGGCATCCGAGGAGAGCTCCGTGGCGGCGGCGATCTCGATGGTCACATCGGCGCCGGCCGGAGCCGACACGGTGACCGGGAAGGTGCTGATGTCATCCAGGGCATCGGCCTCACTGATCTCATCGGTGTAGATGTCCATCACCGGATCGGTTACCGTGGTCACATGGATCTTGGAGAGCAGGGAATTCAGTTCCTCCTGGGCTTCCTCCTCAGACAGCCGGTTCTGGGAGGCATCCTCCCGGACCGGGCCTTCCCCGGATCCGCCTCCGCCGCAGCCGGCGAGACAGGCGGCCGCAGCCAGGCACAGAATACCCGCAAGTATGTCATGTCTCATAGTGGAGTTCTCCTTTCTTATCAGAGAGTCAGCCGGATCTCCTCTTCCTCTCTCCTTTTGGCTTCCTGCCGGGCAGAGCCCTGCAGGTAAGAAGAAATGGGGGCATCCTCCTGCTCCCGCATGGTATCCAGAATGGTCTGGCGGTAGGATTCCAGCATGCGCAGATCCGAATCTCCCGAATCCTGGTTGTTCAGAAACTCCGCCACCGCAAAGAGGAATTCCCGCACCTGGGAGAGATGGGTCTCGTTTAAGGCCACCGTGTCGTTAAGGATTCTGCTTAACTGCTTCATGTCCGAAGGGCTGGAATCCGAAAACAGGTCCTGAACATTGAGCACCTTCCGGATCTGCCGGAGCAGGTGCTGTTCGATCTTGTCCAGCATGTCGTTCATGTCCGAGAGGCTGTCGGCTCCGTTGGAGGTCAGCAGGTGCTTGAGCTTCTCCTGGTACCGGTCCATCTCGGACATCTGTTCACTGAGCTTTAGATAGCTCTTCGTAATGTCCTGCCAGGGATCCGGGCCGGTGCCTCTGTTTAAGCCTCTGAAATGCCGGATCTGATCCCGGACAATGGCGGCGATCACTTCCGGATCCAGGCTGTTGGGATCCAGATAGGCGCTGCTCTGCCGGGATTTTTCCTCCTGTTCCTGTTCCCTCTCCATCTCCGCTTTGGTATCCCGGGCGGATTTCCTGCTTCTCATCACCATGAGAATCACGGTGATCACCGCCAGTACCGCCGTGACTCCCCAGGCGGCCAGGGAAAGGTTATGGAGGGAAGTCCAGAAACGGATGCCGTTTTCGATGATGATGGCATCCCGGGACCCCTCGGTGATCACGGAGAGAACCGCACTGCAGACGGCGCAGATGATGGTCACAATCAGCATGGGATGCAGGGAATGGGATTTTTTGTTCTTCTCAGGCTTTGCCATGACGCTTATGACCTCCTTTCACCTGATTGCTGTAGTTTTTAAGTCCGGCCCGGACAGATTCCATGTCTGCCAGGTCTGAAAACTCCTCCGCTGCACTGCGGGTGCGGCTTCGCAGTTCCAGTGCGGATATCTGATCCGTCAGCCACTGCCTTTTGGTTTTACAAAGCAGCAGCAGCTGTCCGGCCAGGGTAAGGGAGAGGTGAACCGAATCTTCCGTGGAAGCGGACTGCCTTAAAAGAGCGGAAGCCGTATCCAGATCCTCCTCGATGGATGAGAGGTCCTGCATCAGCACCCGGGCCAGAAGGACACTTTCCTCTTCGGAGTCCGCATCTTTGAGGGAAGCGCACAGCGAGTCCGTGCGCTTTGTGACTTCCATCAGTCTGTCAGAGCAGGAGCGGATCTGCTCCTGTGCGGCACGAATTCTTTTTATCTCAGGCTGTTTTCCTTCCATGGCTTACCCTTCTCCCGATTTTTCTGACGATATTTTATCATATGGCGAATCTCTTTTCAACAGAAAACAGGGCTGTCCGGATGCCGGACAGCCCTGTATTTTAAAACTTAAAGACAGCCACCCCGTAGGGAGGAAGAGGATACGCAAAGGAGAAATCCCGGTTGTCGCAGTTTTTCTCCTCCGCCTCATAGGTCACCGGAACATCCACCTTTCCGGATTCGTTAAACACCAGGGTGTAGGTCTTCTTCCTGGGCACACCCACCCGGTAGTCGCTGCGGTCCATGGGGGTAAAGTTGCACACCACCAGCAGGTGGTTCCTCCTGGTGGGGGAATACCTCACAAAGCTGAAGATGCTTCTGTCCCCGTCATCCGCATTGATCCACTCAAACCCTTTCGGATCATCGTCCCAGCCGTACAGGGCCGGATATTTCCGATAGAGGTGCAGCAGGTCCACCATGAAGTTCTGCAGATCCTGGTGGTTCTCCTCCTGGAGAAGGAACCAGTCCAGCTCCCGGTCTTCACTCCACTCCCGCAGCTGGCCGAAATCCTGGCCCATGAAGAGAAGCTTCTTGCCGGGATGACAGAACATAAAGGTATAGGCCGCCTTCAGGTTCTTAAACTTATCGGTTAAGTAGCCCGGCATCTTGCTCAGCATGGAGCACTTCAGGTGAACCACCTCATCGTGGGAGAGCACCAGGATGTACTTCTCACTGTAGGCGTAGGTGAGGGAGAAGGTCATCTTGTTGTGGTTGTACTTGCGGAAGTATGGATCCAGCTTCATGTATTCCAGGAAGTCGTTCATCCAGCCCATGTTCCACTTGAGGGAAAAGTTCAGTCCGTCCTCCTTGGCCTTGCCGGTGACTTTAGGCCAGGCGGTGGATTCCTCGGCGATCATCACCGTTCCCGGATTCCTTCCCAGCACCACCGTGTTCAGATGTTTGAAAAACTCGATGGCTTCCAGGTTCTTGTTGCCCCCGTACTTGTTTGCCACCCACTGGCCGTCCTTCTTGCCGTAGTCCAGGTAGAGCATGGAGGCCACCGCATCCACCCGCAGACCGTCCACATGGCACTCCTCCACCCAGAAGAGGGCATTGGCGATCAGGAAGTTCTTCACCTCGGGACGTCCGTAGTTAAAGATCTTGGTTCCCCATTCGGGATGTTCTCCCTGCCGGGGATCCGCATGTTCATACACGGCTGTTCCGTCAAAGTTGGCCAGACCCTGGGCATCCTTGGGGAAGTGGGCGGGAACCCAGTCCAGAATCACCCCGATCCTGTTCTGGTGGAGATAGTCCACCATGTATTTAAAATCCTGGGGAGTGCCGTAGCGGGAGGTGGGGGCATAGTAGCCCGTGACCTGGTATCCCCAGGAACCGTCCAGGGGATGTTCGGCGATGCCCATCAGCTCCACATGGGTGTATCCCATCTTTTTCACGTAGCGGACAATCTCCCGGGCAAACTCCCGGTAGTTGTAAAAGCCGGTGGGATGCTTATCCGAGACGGGATGCTTTTTCCAGGATCCGATGTGAACCTCATAGATGGACATGGGATCCCTGGTCTCGTCAAACTGCTGCCGTTTCTGCATCCAGGTCCGGTCCTTCCACTGGTAGTCGTAAATGTTGGCCACCACGGAGGCGGTGCCGGGACGGAGTTCGGCCATGTTTCCGAAGGGATCCGCCTTGTAAATCTCCTCCCCGTGCATGCCCACGATGTAGTACTTGTACACATCCCCGACAGCGGCCCTGGGGACAAAGCCCTCATAGACTCCGATGGGGCCCACCTTCTCCAGGGGAGAGGCCTTTATGTCCCAGTTGTTAAAGGTTCCCACCACCGACACGGACTGGGCATTGGGGGCCCATACCGCAAAATACACCCCTGCCCTCCCGTTCTGCATGGTCGGATGGGCTCCCAGCTTTTTATAGATGTCATAATGGGTTCCCTGGCCAAAAAGGTACTGGTCCAGGTCTGTAAACCGCATTTTCTCATTCATATGTCATTCCTCCATCAAAAGGACAGAAGTCTGCTCTCCCCGGGCTGCACTCGGATGTGAATCATCCCGTCGGCCTGCACCCGGAAATCATCCGTCAGGCTTATATAAGTTCTTCCCCGGAAGGGCTCCCGGATGGCCAGATCCGCTTCCCTCTCATCATTGTTCACTGCGATCACCACTCCCTGATCCCCCAGGATCCGGGCAAAGGCGTACTGACGGTTCGTAAGGAGAAGCTCCTCATACCTTCCATCCCGAAGAGCCGGCTGTTCCTTCCGGATTTTGCCCAGGGTGCGGATCCACTCCAGGAGCCGGGGATTGTCCGGCTTTTCCAAAGCTTCTCCCAGATCCACCGCGGGACGCAAGGGATCGTCGTTTCCCCCTTCCTTCCTGCCCTGGATTCCCCATTCGGATCCATAATAAATGGAAGGGATCCCCGGAAGGGTAAAAAGCAGGGTGTACACCGGAAAGATGTGTTCCGGCACCCGCAGTACGGAAGCAATCCGGTTCACGTCGTGGTTGTCCACAAAGGTATAGAGCTTCAGCCCCCGGTAGATGCCGTAATTGGGATCTATCTGGCGGCGGATGGTATGGGCGATCTCAAAGTAGTTGTGCTCGTTATGTCCGGAGTACAGTCCCTTGTACAGCTCATAGTTGGTGACACAGTCCAGCATCTCCGGCTTTACATAGCGGCTGTAGTCCCCGTGGATCACTTCCCCCATAAGCCAGAAGTCTTCCTTCTTCTCCCGGGTGAATCTGCGGATCTCCTCCATAAAGGAAAACTCCAGACAGTCTGCCGAGTCCAGCCGGATCCCGTCGATGTCAAAGGTATCGATCCAGAAACCGATCACATCCAGAAGGTATCTTCTAACCTCAGGCTCCCACAGGTTCAGGTTCACCAGTTCAAAGCAGTTGTGCCAGGCTTCATACCCAAAGCCGTCATGATAAGGGGTATCCCAGCCAAAGGAAATGCCCTTATACCAGCTGCAGTAGGGGGAGTTCTCCCGGTTCCTTAAAATATCCTGAAAGGCAAAAAACTCCCGGCCGGTATGATTAAACACTCCGTCCACCACCACCCGGATCCCCAGATCATGAGCTTCTTTGACAAAGGAGACAAAGTCTTCCTGATCACCCAGCCGCCGGTCCACCATCCTGTAGTCCCTGGTATCATACCCGTGACTGGTGGACTCAAAGAGAGGCCCGATGTAGACGGCACTGCATCCCAGAGAAGCAATATAGGGAAGCCACGCGTTCAGTTCCCGCAGACGGTGGGTCACCGTGCGCTCCTCATTCCTTCTGGGAGCTCCGGTCATGCCGATGGGATACATGTGATAAAAAACCGCTTCCTCAAACCATTTGCTCAAAGGTGATTCCTCCCGGTTTTTAGATATATTGCCGGTAAAATCCCTCCAATTGGAGGGAAATTTGGGCTTTTTTCCATTATACAGGGGGATGGGGACGGCGTCAAGGAGAAAAGAA
>CAZJYM010000057.1:12362-14280 GCA_964550245.1 uncultured Blautia sp.
CATGTCTGTGAAAGAAATCAGCTCATTAACCGAAATAGTCATCCAGGATATCGGAATTGTCTCCCTGATCTCCGTTTCCGGATCCGTCGTCACTGCCGCCGTTCTGGCCTCTTCCCAGGTTCCGGTCGCTCTCGCCTTCGATCACTTCCGGGGTGGCGGTGGGATTGGGATTGGGATTTACATCCAGTGTAACGGTGACGGTTTTCTCCTCATATCCGCCGTTGCCCAGATAGGCAACCATCACATCCACTTCCTCACCGGGAGCGTAGTACTCCAGAAGGTCTACCAGTTCCTGGATGGTGGTTACGATCTTGCCGTCAAACTCGGTGATGACGCAGCTGTCGGTGATACCGGCCTTATCCGCTGCACTGTCTCTGGTCACTTCGTCTACGAATACACCCTGGGGGATTCCATAGATGATGGCTTCGGAGCTTACGGTTCTGCCCGTGATACCCAGGTAGCCGTGCTCACCGTTTTCAATTCTCTCTCTGGGGGTCTCATTCATCAGTTCCTGCAGAATGTCCGCCACATCGGAGATGGCGATGGCGTAGCACATGCCTTCCACCTCGGTGGAAGCCAGCTTGGAGGAGTTAATACCCACTACCTCGCCGTTCATGTTCAAAAGAGCGCCGCCGCTGTTGCCAGGGTTGATGGCCGCATCTGTCTGAATCAGGTTCACGCCCTTGTCGTTGCTGGCGTTCTCGGATCCGTTGTCGTCCAGTCTGCGGTTCTTGGCGCTTACGATACCGGTCGTCACTGACTGGCCGTAGCCCAGAGCGTTGCCGATGGCCACCACCTGCTCGCCCACCAGAAGATCATCGGAACTTCCGATGGTGGCAATGGTGATCTGATCCATGGTCTCATCCGGGATGTCGCTTAAGGAAACCGACACCACCGCCAGGTCTCTGTAGCTGTCCGTGCCCTTGGTATGGGCCTCGCAGGATGTTCCGTCTATAAAGGAAACCGTAAGGGTGGTGGCTCCCTCTACCACGTGATAGTTGGTGGCGATGAGAAGCTGTTCCTCATTCTTTCCTATTATAATACCGGAAGCACTGCCTTCCACCTCTCTCTCCTGAGGGGCGTACTGATAACCGCCGTAGTTGAAGAAGTCAAAATAATAATTCTGCACTTCCTCGATGGACTTGGTGGTGATGGAAACCACCGAAGGCATGGCCTGCTGCACGATAGCGGAAACGTCCATTCCGCCCTTTCCTGCGGAAGAGGACTCTCCGTCGGATTCGGTCTCAGCCATGAGAAGTACGGACTTTCCGTCATCCTTCACGGCTGCGCTGACGGTCATGGTTCCCACAAGAACCGCACACAGCGCAATGCAGGCTCCCTTCTTCAATATTGAACCTGCCCTGTTGTTTCTTACTTTATAATTCCTCATGATCAAAACTCCTTTCTGGAATCATCTTTCCTTTTGATGGCTTTAATATTAGAAAAGAATTGTGATGAATTTGTGGGAAAACTGTGTAATATCTGTTAATTTCCTGACAATGTACACCATTTCCCCATTTGCTTGATCAACAGGCACGATTTGCCCCGGATCCCTTTTATGGGCAGGCCTTACGGCATAGCGAAGAAGGGATAAATCATCTCTGACTTATCCCTTCCCCGAAATCGGTGAAACTTAGCCGAAATACCTCTTCAGCAGACCTGCAAAGGCTTTGCCGTGACGGGCTTCGTCTCTGGCCATCTCATGAACGGTGTCGTGAATCGCATCCAGGTTGGCTGCCTTGGCACGCTTGGCCAGGTCGGTCTTGCCTGCGGTGGCGCCGTTCTCAGCCGCAACTCTCATCTCCAGGTTCTTCTTGGTGCTGTCGGTAACTACCTCACCCAGAAGCTCCGCAAACTTGGCTGCATGCTCAGCCTCTTCATAGGCTGCCTTCTCCCAGTAGAGGCCGATCTCCGGATA
>CAZJYM010000058.1:0-7473 GCA_964550245.1 uncultured Blautia sp.
ATGCGAGATAGTAGAGGCGATAAAAAACTATTTCGCATGCCCGTCGTAAAAAAGGAGGTTTTTAGCATGAGCAACAAAGGAATACTCGAGAAACAGTCATTCTCTTTTTCGTATCCTTTATGCTTATTCTACCTCAGCAGCATGAGAAAATCAAGTAAAGAATTTGACAACCCGCAAACTTTTAGGTACACTTGCAGGTGGAGATTCTATTAATTTTCATAAAAACAGGAGGAAAAGATGATTATACAGCAGGCTTTCCAAGAACCGGGGAAATTCCTGAAGGGCGGTCTTCACTGCCATACCACCCGTTCAGACGGGGAGGGAACCCCCGAGGAAGTGATACGTTATCACCATGATCACGGATATGATTTTCTGGCCATCACGGATCACCGGATCTACAATCTGAAAAACTTCGCACCGGATGTGCCCATCACCATCATTCCCGCAGCGGAGATTGACAAGGTATTTGAGGGGGGAGAGACACCGGAAGACGGATTTCGAACCTTCCACACCATCTGTCTGGGACCGGCCAAAGAAGACGGAAACGGTTTCGAACAGGATCAGCCGGTGATCCTGGGAGAGGTGAAAAATCAGTTTGATTTTCAGAAGTACCTGGACATGGCCCATGAGAAGGGCAACATTACCATCTACTGTCATCCCATGTGGAGTTCTACCCCTGCCCGCTATTTTGATCAGCTGAAGGGAAACTTTGCCATGGAGATCTGGAACACGGGCTGCGTTCATGTGAACGGCATGGATTACGACGCGGCTTACTGGGATGAACTGCTGGGTCAGGGCCAGGAGATCTGGGGAGTAGCCACGGACGACGGGCATGCCATGGCGGAGCACTGCCGCGGCTGGGTCATGGTAAAGGCGGAGAACAGCATTTCCGCCATCCTTCAGGCGCTGCAGGCGGGTGCATTCTACTCCTCCTGCGGACCCGAAATTTACAACTTTTACGTGGACGGGGAGTCAGCGGTGATTGAGTGTTCCCCGGCAGCCCAGATCCGCTTCCAGTGCGACATGCATCCCTCCGCGGTGTTCCGGTCTGCAGATGCTTCCATGACCAGCTGCCGGATTGATCACATCGGCCGCTGGAAATATATCCGCGCCACCGTCATTGACAAGGAGGGCAGGTATGCCTGGACCAACCCCATATTTCTGAGGAAATAGGGCACAGAATCAGTCCCCAAAGCCGCAGGCTTTGGGGACTGATTGTTCAATCACCTGAGAGGAACCCAGATTGGCTGGCTGTTACCCAGCGGTTCCATTGTGGATGGGTCGTAAAACCGAAGGACAAACTCAACGCGGTAAATGTTCTGCTCTTCAGGATCCTCCTCCGTATCGGGAACTGGCAACAGCATTCCATCAATCGCAAATTTTCCGGAAGGCAGTTCCTGTATTTCAAATTGAACAGGCTCCAGGGATCCGTTAATGTTGGCACAGGATGTAGAGATACCAACATTTACGCCGGAATTATTCTCAGCATACAGGACAAGTGCCTGTCCGTCAGAAACATCCTCCAAACCCTTCGATATGATTCGGATTCCATTTTCGTCACACAGGACATCTCCGGCATCGTAGTGTGCCTGTACATAATCCTCGTTTTCTATGACTGTAAGGGCAGCGGGTTCGGTATCAATGATATTCCCTGTTTCCGTATCGCTGATTATCAGGGAAAACTCTATATCAGCAAAGGTAGTGATATATTTTTGCTGAATTTCGCTCAATATGATCAGCAGAGGGATGTATCTTGCTTCACCTGCTGGAACATCCACAGACATGACAGTATGTATCATATAATCATTAACGGACAGGCCGCGTGCCCCAATTGTTACACCTCTTGTCCCGTTATTTACAAACGTCATATTAATATAAGACAGTGATTTACCTTCTGCTATTCCTGTAACCGTAATCGTTATACCGTCTTTGTTATAGAGTTCCAATCCCGAATTAGATTCAGCCCGAACATTTTCAGTAAATCCAGAAAACATCATAAAAGTAAAGAATAATAGAGCACATATAAGCTTTTTTGCAGCTTTCATTTTTCCCTCCTTATCGAAGCTGTGAAATGAGATGCCCCGGAAACTCATGACGCATCCGGTCACTTAAAAGTAAGTCTGAAGATATCTGTTTCACCCAGAGAATAATTCGTGTATGGATTATAAAACTGAAGGGAAAACTCAACTTTTTTAATTTTTTTGGCTTCAGGCATATCGATCGGGTCAGTCAGCATCATTTCTTTCAGTGCACATTTTCCCGGAGGAAGTTCTTCAATATCAAAAATGGCTGACCGCAGGTGTTCATTTACGTTGGCACAATACGCAGAGATACCGATACTGTTCTCAGAATTGTTCCGGGCAAACAGGACAAGTTCCGGTCCCGTCCAGCCGTCCTGCAAACCATTCGATACGATTTGGATTCCATCTTCGTCATACAGGACTTCTCCTGAAACATCATATTCCTGTACATAATCAGCGGTTCCACTAATTGTAAGGGTGATGGGTTCAGTAATATCAATGGTTTCCCACGTGTCCAGGTCGCTGATATCCAGGGTAAATTCAATTTTGGAGATGGTGGTGATATATTTTTCTTCGGTTTCGCCCATCAATATCATCAGGTTGTCATTGACTGTTTTGCCTGCCGGAACATCCACGGACATGACATGCTCCAGCATAAATCCGTTGACCGAAAGACTTTGTGCCTGAACCATCACACCTCTCGTCCCGTTATTGACAAACGTCATTTCAACATAGGGATTATCAAAGCTTGTAGCCGTAATCGTCAGTCCGTCCTTGTTATAGATTTCTACTCCTGATGTGGATTCTGCCTGGACATTTCCTGTAGATCCGGTAAACATCATAAATGTAAAGAGCAGAAGAGCGTAAATTAGTTTCTTTCCAGTTTTCATTTTTCCCTCCTTGTCAAAACTGTGGAATGATACCCCTGGCAGAAGTCTGAGAGAGATTCGAATGCTTCATGCTTATGGACAGACCTTTCAGCCGCAGGCTTTGGGGACTGATTGTCCGGTCACTGAAATGAAATTTCAAACGGGCCCAGTTCATAAAGCGTTTCGTATGTGTCCGGATCAGTAATCTCGAGTGTGAATTCAATGTCGTGTATTTCCTCCGGATCCATTTGAAACACATCGTAGTGATACGTAAACGTCATTTCATCCAGTGCACACTTGCCCGTGGGAAGAACATCGGCATAAAACTCTGGTTCCATCTCGATTCCGTTTATGCTGGCAGATTCTGCATTTATATAGAAATCTTCCTCAGAATCATTGTCCATAAATAAGATAAGTTCCGGCCCGGCAATGCCTTCCTGTACTCCTTTCGATATGATACGGAACCCATTATCGTCATAGAGGACTTCTCCCGAATCATCGTATTCCTGTACATAATCATCGGTTCCGCTAACTGTAATGATGGCGGGATCGGAAGTATCAATGATATCCCACGTTTCCAGGTCGCTGATTTCCAGAGAAAACTCTATTTCCGCGATGGTGGTGATATATTCTCCTTTAAGATCGTCTATGATCAATGCCAGGCTGTCGTAGACTGTTTCGCCTGCTGGAACATCCACAGACATGGCATTCTGGACCATAAATCCATTGACCGAGACACCCCGTGCCTGAACCATCACACCGCTCGTCCCGTTATTTTCAAACGTCATGTCGATTTGCTCTCCCAACTCTCCGTTACTTAATCCTGTAGCCGTAATCGTCAGTCCGTCCCTGTTATAGATTTCCACTCCGGCAGTAGATTCTGCCTGGACATTTCCTGTAGATCCGGCAAACATCATAAAGGTAAAGAGCAAAAGAGCACCTATCATTTTCTTTGCTGTTTTCATTTTCAAACTTTCCTCCTTGTCAAAACTGTGGAATGATACCCCGGCAGAAGTCTGAGAGATTCACTTCATACAGCAGGGATCAGCCTGTGTTTTTGATTTTTCCTGCAGCCATCAAAAGACCGATTCCCGAGAGCAGGGCAGAGAGTCCCCCGATCTCACAGGAGATTCCCGTATCCCCATACATGGTCAGACCTTTCAGCGTCCCGCCTGTTCCCAGGAGAATCAGAATGATTCCGATTACCGTCATATGGATCCCTTCCTTTTCTATCTGATCAGAATCTGCCGCTTCACAGATTTGATTATACAGGCTCCCTGATGCGAACTGGTGTGTTCCGGGCACATTTCTTTGGGCATAAAAAAACCGGGGCTTTAACCCCGGTTTGTTTTAACCCGTAAAGTGGAACCCCTTTCCACAGCAGGAGATGCCGTATCTCCTGACGGCAGTGATCTTCCTGTCTTCCAGGATATCCCGGAAGGGAGTCAGATCCGTCTGCTCCAGAGCTTTTTTGGCGGCAGCTTCCCAGTCTCCATTCGGAGCATTTAAAAGGCCAATGGCCACTGCCGTCGTTTCCTGCCTGGAAATCAGCAGAAGAGTGGTCGGCTTTTCTTCTCCGGAAATCATCTCCCAGGAGCCGTTTTCCTCCACCATGAGCGTCAAAGCCTGCCGGCAGAGGTTTTCTCCATGATCCCAGGCGATGGCGCAGCACATAAAGTGATGAAAAATGTTCCCGGCCTCTTCCCTGTCCCCGTTTCTGAGGGCGTGAAAGAAGCCGTCGCACCGATCCGGCTCTTCTCTCAGGCAATCCGTGAAATAATCCTTTGCCGTTTTTACAAAGGCGGAGTATACCTCCCGGCTGGGAATGGCAAACCTCACGTCGTCCCGGTTAACCTCTTCCCAGGTGGTCAGAAAGCCGCACATGTAGAGGGCTGTCCAGATGTGGTCGGCATCTGTAAAGATGTTGTGGTGGGTGAGATCGTACCGGATCCTTTTGGGAAGGGGTCTTCCCCAAATCAGATCTTCGGTATCCCAAAGGGTAAATCTGTATTCGGGATTACGGATCAGCCGCCCGGGCAGATCATAGGCGCTGTCGATCCAGTAATTCTTCGGCTTTGCCTGGGGATCGGAAAGGAGAGCACTGCAGTGACCCAGCACGTCCAGGGGACAGTAAAGTTCAGAGTTTCCAATCCGGTAGCCCTTATACCAGTATTTCATCCCCTCATAAGCCGCTTCCAGTCCAAAGTATGTCAGCAGGTCCTCCACTTCCCTGTCCGTAAATCCGAAGCAGGAATCATAACCTGTTCCGGTCACGGTTCTCACCTCCAGATTGACCCGTCCGATGACCTCCTCTCTTTGGAGAGGCAGAGTTCCCGTGAGAATGCCAAACTCCAGACTGAAGTTTGTCTTCAGTACTTTGTCCAGCAGGCTGCTGATCAGAGAAGACATCTCCCGGTCATACCCCTTCTCCCGGGCTGCGATTATGGGTACATCGTAGTCATCGATCAGCACGATGACTCTTTTTCCCCAGTGCATTTCCAGCAGGACGGTCAGTCTTTCCAGACTGGAAGTCAGCACGGCCTGATTCATGGAGTCATTAAACAGCCTCCGGTAAAACCCTTTAAAAAGCTCACTTAAGTTTTCACTTTCCAGAAGGTACGAAAACCGGGCTGCTGTTTCGGTGATGATGCGGACAGCTTCTTTGTAAGCCTCTTCAAAGTTCTCACCTTTCATCTCCTTTAAAGACAGGGAGATCACCGGTACCTTCCCCATGTACTTGTCGCAGATCTTCGTCTCGTTTTTGATCTCCAGCCCCTCAAAGAGATGCGGATCCCCTTCCGGTGAAAAGAAGTTCTCCAGCATGCTCAAGGTCAGTGTCCTGCCAAACTTCTCCGGACGGCAAAACAGCGTTACTTTCGCCGGCTGCGGGAGAAGCTCCCGGATCAGGCCGGTCTTGTCCACATAGTAGTAATTCCCCTCCCGAAGCTCCTTAAAGTCCTTAATTCCCAGGGGAATCTTCTTTTTCTCAGGGTTCATCTTACACCTCCCATGGCAATCATGAAACTGCACGCCTTATCCGCGCAGCCGATGCCGAATCTCACCACGGATGCCCTGTTCCTGCGCGGGGGAATTTCCTGCCAGATCAGCTCCAGGGCTCTCTCGGCCGCATCGTCCAGATCTTCGTCCTCCCCGGCGATCTGCACCTTGAGAGCACCCAGCATCTTTCCGGGGTAAGACAGTGCCAGAGTGCAGCCGATGGGGATAACAATCCAGTCTTCATTCATCTTCAGGATCATTTCCAGAGCTTCCAGGTAGAAACGCTCTTCCTGATCCCAGGTGACGGCATCTCTCAGGAAGCGGGTGAAAAGGTTCGTCAGCCTTGCCGTATTCCCTTTTTCAAGGGCAGGGAAGAAGCTCTTCAGTAATTCGGGATTTTTCCGCAGGGATTCCTGGAAATTGTCCCGGGCCAGCTTTACAAAGGCGGAGCGGACCTCCCGGTTGGGAATGGTCATCTCTTTAAATTCCTGATATCCATGATCCTTCTTCCCGGTTCCGGTGAGATACCCGGTATGGAGAAGACCGTGCCACTCATACATGCCGTGGCCGTAGAAGTCCTTTACGGTGGGATCCAGGGGATCCCTTTCCCGGATGGCCTTTCCTGCAAGGAGCACTTCGATCTCTTCCCGGAAGTGACCTCCCAGGATGTGCTTCAAAAGGTCATTGTTGCTCTCCACCCAGTAATTCCCCGGCTTGGCTTTCGGATCCTCAAGGAGAGCGCTGCAGTGGCAGAGCACATCCCAGGGGCAGTAGACTTCTGCGTTTCCGAAGAGGTAGCCCTTATACCACTCCTTCATTTTCTCATAGCCTGCTTCCAGACCGTAGTAAGCAAGCAGGTCCCCTACCTCCTCATCCGTGAATCCGAAACAGCGTTCGAAAATCCAGCTCTCCACGGTATTGTCGCTGGGATTGACCCGCCCGATCAAATCCTCGTCGATCACAGGCAGAGTGCCGGTAAGCACGGCCCGGTCAATGCCGTGGTCCTGCATCATCGAGGACACCAGCTCCCGGGTGAGATCCGCCATCTCATCATAATACCCCAGTTCCCAGGCAGCCGTGGAGGGAGCCTCATAGGCATCAATCAGCAGGAATGCCCCGGTTTTGTAGTACTTTGCCAGCATTCCTGCCATATCCCGAAGGCAGGAGGAAAGCTGAAGACGGTCCCTGGGGCCTTCCATCAGTTCCCGGAAAGATTCTCTTTCGTAAACGTCCGGAACATCGCTCTCCAAAATGAAGGAAAAGCGGGAGACGGCCTGGGAGATAACATCCAGTGTCTTCTGATAAGCTTCCTCATAAGTCTTTCCGCTTACATCCTGCAGGGAGAAGGAAAACACCGGGTGTTTTCCCATGTGTTTCTCACAGAATTCCCTGTCCCGGGTGATCTCCAGCCCCTCAAAGATGCTCCTGTCGCTCTCCGGGGAGAGGAAGCTCTCCAGCATGCTCATCGTCAGGGTTTTTCCGAACTTTCCCGGACGGGCAAGGACGGTCACCCGCGCGGGATGATGGAAGAGTTCCCGGATAAATCCGGTCTTGTCCACATAGTAATAATTTCCCCTCCGAAGCTC
>CAZJYM010000058.1:7573-14278 GCA_964550245.1 uncultured Blautia sp.
TGGAAATTTGCGAAATATTGTTGACAAATTTAGCCAAATTGTTTAAAATGTTCACAGAAAAAGGACGATGAAGGTACATTTTCTGTGCCTTTTCAAGAAAGGAGAAAAACATGGGAACTTTACGTGAACTCAAGAAAATCATCAAGAAAGACGAGGATCTGAAGAAGATGCTGGTCCGTTCCGACCGGCATGAGATTCTTCTGGACCTGGACGGGGATTCCGTTCCCGACATCGGTCTGCTGGACGTGGAGCGCACCGGAGACGTGGACGCCATCGCCGTGGATCTGACCGGCAACGGAGAGTTTAACTTCTATCTCATCGATCACGACGGAAACGGGATTCCGGATGAGATCTCCTTCTACCAGGACGGGGACGACATGCCCATCAAGTCCGTGTTCGGCCGGGCGGTGGAAGCCAGAGTGGTGAAAGCGGCCGCCCGGATCCATGACCTTTTGACCGCCTCGGACATTGCGGCGGGTGAGATCGTGGACATTCTGGAAGAACTGGAGTCCTTCCTGGAAGAGGAGTATAAGAATTTCGAGGGAGAAGCGGAAGAAGAAGAGGACGGGGACAAAAAAGAGTCCTGACATAAGAAAAGAAGCCGGGCCCGGGGCCCGGCTTCTTGATATGGCACCTAAAGGAAATCTGACAGGACATGAAATTACAGTGAAATAATACAAAAAACAGATGCAAAACCGCCTGTTTTGTGGTATGCTTATAATATATTATGGTGAATGGAGGAGCTGCATTGTGCATTATCCTGATTCATCATGCATATCCGCCTCGGGTAACCGTTTCCGGCGGTGAAAATCATGTAAAGGAGATAATAGCGATGAACAACAAACCTGAAATGAAAATCGGAATCGTTGCCGTCAGCAGAGACTGCTTCCCGGAGAGCCTGTCCGTAAACAGAAGGAAAGCCCTGGTTGAGGCCTATGCCGCCAAATATGACGCTTCCGAGATCTATGAATGTCCGGTCTGTATCGTGGAGAGCGAGATCCACATGGTGCAGGCTCTGGAAGATGTAAAGAAGGCCGGCTGCAACGCTCTGGTAGTATATCTGGGAAACTTCGGTCCGGAAATCTCCGAGACCCTTCTTGCCAAACACTTTGACGGCCCCAAGATGTTTATTGCCGCCGCCGAGGAATCCGGCAACGATCTGGTTCAGGGCAGAGGAGACGCCTACTGCGGCATGCTCAACGCCAGCTACAACCTGAAGCTGCGCAACGTGGGAGCCTACATTCCCGAGTATCCGGTGGGAGACGCCGAGGACTGCGCCGACATGATCCACGACTTCATCCCCATTGCCAGAGCCGTCTATGCCCTCAGCAACCTGAAGATCATCAGCTTCGGTCCCCGTCCTCTCAACTTCCTGGCCTGCAATGCCCCCATCAAGCAGCTCTACAACCTGGGTGTGGAGATCGAGGAGAATTCCGAGCTGGATCTGTTCGAAGCCTTCAACAAGCATGCCGGGGATGAGAGAATTCCCGATGTGGTGAAGGATATGGAAGCCGAGCTGGGAGCCGGCAACAAGAAACCCGAGATTCTCTCCAAGCTGGCTCAGTATGAGCTGACTCTGCTGGACTGGATCGAGGATCACAAGGGATACCGCAAGTACGTGACCGTAGCCGGAAAGTGCTGGCCTGCCTTCCAGACTCAGTTCGGATTTGTTCCCTGCTATGTAAACAGCCGTCTGGCTGCCAGGGGAATCCCCGTATCCTGCGAGGTTGATATCTACGGAGCTCTCTCCGAGTTCATCGGCACCGTTGTCAGCAATGACACCGTGACCCTGCTGGATATCAACAACTCCGTTCCCAAGGACATGTACAAAAACGATATCGAGGGCAAGTTCAACTACGCCCATACGGATACCTTCATGGGCTTCCACTGCGGCAACACCGCTTCCAGCAAGCTCACCTCCTGTGAGATGAAGTATCAGATGATCATGGCCAGGACACTTCCCGAGGAAGTGACCCAGGGCACCCTGGAAGGAGACATCATCCCCGGGGACATCACCTTCTACCGTCTCCAGAGCACGGCTGACAATCAGCTGCGTGCCTACATCGCCGAGGGAGAAATCCTTCCGGTGGCCACCCGTTCCTTCGGAGGCATCGGCGTATTCGCCATTCCGGAGATGGGACGCTTCTACCGCCATGTGCTCATCGAGGGCGGATTCCCCCATCACGGGGCCGTGGCCTTCGGTCACTGGGGCAAGGCTCTCTTTGAGGTATTCAAGTATATCGGGGTTCCGGTTGACAAGATCGGGTACAATCAGCCTGCAGGAGTCAGATATCCCACGGAGAATCCCTGGAAGTAAGCCCCAGGCGCATCAGGAGGAAATATGTATTACATCGGCGTAGATCTGGGCACCTCCGCGGTGAAGCTGCTTCTCATGGAGGAGTCCGGAAAAATCTGTAACATTGTATCCAAAGAGTATCCTCTGTACTTCCCCCATCCGGGCTGGTCGGAGCAGGCTCCGGAAGACTGGTTTAAACAGAGCATGGCCGGCATTAAAGAGCTGATCAAGGATGTAAACCCGGCAGAAGTAGCCGGAATCGGCGTGGGAGGCCAGATGCACGGTCTGGTCACCCTGGATGAGGAGGACCGGGTGATCCGTCCGGCCATCCTCTGGAACGACGGCCGGACGGGAGCGGAGACAGATTATCTGAATACGGTGATCGGCAGAGACAAGCTTTCCCAGTATACGGCCAACATCGCCTTTGCCGGCTTTACCGCCCCCAAGATTCTCTGGATGCAGAAAAATGAGCCGGAGAAGTTTGCCCGGGTGAAGAAGATCATGCTTCCCAAGGACTATCTGGCCTACTGTCTCACCGGATCCTTCTGCACGGACGTATCCGACGCCTCCGGCATGCTGCTTCTGGATGTGAAAAACCGGAAGTGGTCCCAGGAGATGCTGGATATCTGCCATATCACCCGGGAACAGCTGCCGACCCTCTATGAGAGCTGGCAGGTGGTGGGCACCCTGAAACCGGAGATCGCTTCCGAGCTGGGTCTTTCCACCGACGTAAAGGTGGTAGCGGGAGCCGGGGACAACGCGGCGGCCGCCGTGGGCACCGGAACCGTGGGAGACGGTCAGTGCAACATTTCCCTGGGAACCTCGGGAACCATCTTCATCTCCAGCCATGAGTTCGGGGTGGACGAACACAACGCCCTCCACTCCTTTGACCATGCGGACGGATACTATCATCTGATGGGCTGCATGCTCAGCGCCGCTTCCTGCAACAAGTGGTGGGCGGAGGACATCCTCCACACCGGCGACTTTGCGGCGGAGCAGAAAAACATCACCAAACTGGGTGAAAACCCGGTATTCTTCCTTCCCTATCTGATGGGAGAGCGTTCGCCTCACAACAATCCGGACGCCAGAGGCGTGTTCTTCGGCATGTCCATGGACACCACCCGGGAAGATATGACCCAGGCGGTGCTGGAAGGCGTGGCCTTTGGTCTGCGGGATTCCCTGGAAGTGGCCAGAAGCCTGGGGATCCACATGGAGCGCACCAAGATCTGCGGAGGCGGAGCCAAGAGTTCTCTCTGGAAGACCATCATCGCCAACGTGATGAACCTGCAGGTGGATGTGCCGGAAGTAGAGGAAGGTCCCGCCATGGGCGGTGCCATGCTGGCGGCCGTGGGCTGCGGCGCCTATCCGGATGTGGAGACCATCTGCAAAAAGATCGTGAAAGTGGTGGATACGGTTTCGCCCCAGCCGGAGCTGGTGGAAAAGTACCAGGAGAGATATGAGAAGTTCAGGAAACTCTATCCGACCATGAAGGAACTGTTCTAATATAGAAGAGGAACTGCCTCCGGCAGTTCCTCTTTTTAAAGTGACAACTTCAGGCAAAAGTGCTATAGTTAGTGAGACATGAAAGACCCGGGAAAAGGGAACAAGAAGGAGAAGAGTATGGACTACGCGAAAGAATCACTGAAACTGCACTACGAACTGAAAGGAAAGATTGAGATTACCTCCCGCGCGGCCGTGGATTCCAGGGATGCCCTGAGCATTGCCTACACCCCCGGTGTGGCGGCCCCCTGCCTGGAAATCCAGAAGGACGTAAACAAAAGCTATGAGCTGACCCGCAGGTGGAACACGGTGGCAGTGGTCACCGACGGCACCGCCGTGCTGGGGCTGGGGGATATCGGACCGGAAGCCGGCATGCCGGTGATGGAGGGCAAATGTGTTCTTTTCAAGGCTTTTGGCGATGTGGATGCCTTTCCCCTTTGTATCCGCAGCAAAAATGTGGATGAGATCGTAAACACGGTGCGTCTCCTGGCAGGCAGCTTCGGAGGAATCAACCTGGAGGACATCTCCGCTCCCCGCTGCTTTGAGGTGGAGGAGAGGCTGAAAAAGTGCTGCGATATCCCGGTTTTCCATGACGATCAGCACGGTACCGCGGTGATCACCCTGGCGGGACTGATCAATGCCTTAAAGATTGTGGGCAAAAAGCTGGAGGAAGTGAAAATCGTGACCTCCGGAGCGGGAGCGGCGGGGATCGCCATTATCCGGCTTCTTCTGTCCATGGGACTTAAAAACGTGATCATGACCGACCGGCATGGCGCCATCTATGAGGGACGGGAGGGATTAAACCCCATCAAGGAGCAGATGGCCAAGATCACCAACCGGAAAAAGGAGAAGGGTCCTCTTTCTCAGGTGATCCAGGGTGCCGATGTGTTTATCGGGGTATCCGCACCCGGTACCCTTACCGCCGACATGGTGCGCACCATGGCCCGGGATCCGGTGATCTTTGCCTGTGCCAACCCCACGCCGGAGATCTTCCCGGAGGAAGCCAAAGCTGCCGGAGCCGCGGTGGTCTCCACGGGGCGTTCCGACTATCCCAACCAGGTCAACAACGTGCTGTGCTTTCCCGGAATCTTCCGGGGAGCCCTGGATGTACGGGCTTCCGACATCAACGATGCCATGAAGGTGGCGGCCGCTTACGCCATCGCCGGACTGGTGGGAGACGAGGAGCTCTGTGCCGACTATATCCTTCCCCCCGCCTTTGATCCCAGGGTAAAGGATGCGGTAGCCGGCGCCACGGCCAGAGCGGCCAGGGAAAGTGGCGTGGCCCGAATTTAAAACAAAGAAAGGATGAAAGGAAATGACAAAGGAAGTAAAGGATTTCGCAGTTGAGAAGACAAAGGAACTGATGAACGCAGCTTCCTGCTGTGCGGAGTTAAAAGAGGAAGCCCGGAAGTGGCTGGATGCTCTGGGAACCGACAGTGAAGCCGAGGAGACCAAAAAGTACATTGCCGAGCTGGAGGAAGATGTGACCTCCATTGACGGGCTCATTGCCTTTGCGGGATCCGAGACCGGAGCGAAGATCTTCGGTGCAGAGAGAGCCGCTGCCATGGTGGCTCATGCCGAAGAGTCGAAGGCTGCAGGCGCAAAGTACTGTGACTGTCCCGCCTGTGCCGCAGGCGGAGCCATTCTGGATGTGAAGGACCAGATCCTGGCATGATTACAAGGAACTTCAAAGAGTGCACCCTCTCCGGACTGGGTCTGGGCATGATGCGTCTGCCGGTGATCAACGGAGAGGATGCCCATGTGGACGAGGCGGCCGTGGCCGAAATGATCGATTATGCTTATCATAACGGCATCAACTACTTCGATACCGCCTGGGGCTATCACGACGGAAACTCTGAGTTGATGGCGGGTAAGTACCTGTCCCGCTATCCACGGGATTCCTATTACCTGGCTACCAAGTTTCCCGGGTATGATAACTCAAACTTCCCCTACGTGCAGGAGATCTTTAACAAACAGCTGGAGAAGTGCCATACCTCTTACTTTGACTTCTATCTCCTCCACAACGTGTACGAGGGAAATATAGACGACTATCTGGATCCCCGCTTCGGAGTCATGGAATACCTCCTGGAGCAGAAGGAAGCGGGACGCATTCACCATCTGGGCTTTTCCTGCCATGGAAACCTGGAGGTGCTGAAGCGGATCCTGGATGCGTACGGGGAACACCTGGAGTTCTGCCAGATCCAGCTCAACTACATGGACTGGCATTTCCAGGGAGCGAAGCAGAAGGTGGAGCTTCTTAATAAAGCGGGTCTTCCCATCTGGGTGATGGAACCCCTGCGCGGCGGAAAACTGGCCCAGGCACCCGACTCCATGAAGGAAAAACTCTCTGAGCTTCGCCCCGGCGAGAGCCTTCCCGCCTGGGCCTTCCATTTCATTCAGAGCATCCCCGGGGTGACCATGGTGCTCTCCGGCATGTCAAGCCTTGACCAGTTAAAGGAAAACATCCGGATCTTCCAGGCGCAGGATCCCCTTACGGAGAAGGAGCGGGAGGTGCTCACTTCCCTGGCGGACGAGGAGACCAAAAAGGGCGGTCTTCCCTGCACCGGGTGCCACTACTGTACGCCTCACTGTCCCCAGGAGCTGCCCATCCCCGACATCATCGCCCTCTATAATGAACACAAGATCACCGGGGGAGGCTTTATCGCCCCCATGGCCATTGCCAGCATGCCTCCGCAAAAGAGGCCTTCCAGCTGCATCGGCTGCCGAAGCTGCGAGGAGGTCTGTCCCCAGCAGATCAAAATCTCGGAGATGATGAAGGACTTTGCCGCCATGCCCGGCATGTCCTGACACTTTTTCCCGTTAAGAAAAGGGGGTACCCCCTTTTCTTAACGAAAAGAAGGCGAAAAAACGGCCTGAAAAAAAGTTGAAAAAAGTTGTTGACAGATCCA
>CAZJYM010000059.1:0-14210 GCA_964550245.1 uncultured Blautia sp.
AAAATAAGGGTGAGGAAAGAACCGGGTGATAAAGTAACTGTGGTCCTCATCCGTCACAAACTCCGCTTCCGGGGATCCGTTGCCCTTCAGGGATGCCCGGATTTTCTCCAGGCCCCGGTTTTCCCCTTCCACCAGGCGCAGGGCTCCCAGCAGTTCCCCGATCCGGGGATTGCGGTATCTCCCGGTTTCCGGACCGGGAAAGCTTAAGATCTCCATCCTGTCCGGCTCAATGCGCACCTCGATGGGTTCCCGGATATCGTATCCCCGATGAAAAACCGCGTTGGTCAAGGCCTCCTTTACGGCCGTAAAGGGGTAGTTGAAGAACCGGTCCGCTTCCGCCCGGTCCGGCCTCTTGATCACCATCTCCACCAGAACAGAGTTGCGGATGTACTGGAGGGCGCTCTGCAGCTGAAAGTCCAGAGGCCCTTTAAAGGTCTTTTCAATGATCCGGTCTCCCCCGGTTCCATCCGGAAACTGCACCACGTCGATCTGGGCATAGGGGAAGAATCTGTCCGGGTTCAGGTTGAAGAAGAGCAGGGCCGCATTCCTGGGCCAGATCACATCCGGATTCGAGTACACCAGGTTCATCCGGCCAAGAATCTCGAAAAGGTCCGTCTCCCCATACAGGGGACTGCCGGAATCCTTTAAGAAGCTCTGGAGAAGGGACATGTTCAGGTCGGCAGGAGACGCCTGCCGGTTGGGACAGCCATCAAAGGGAGCTTTACCTGCAAGATTACAAAGTTCCCTCTCCGCTTCACCGGTGGCAGCCAGGGTCTCCGATCCCTGGCGGATGTAACAGGTCCGCTCCCAGCTTTCTCCCTCCGGGGACGGCAGGGAATAGGGGCGCAGGCTTCCTCCCGATGCCGTGATCTGGATATAGGTTTTTCCCTCATGGTTTACGGTCTCCACAAAGGGCCTGTAATCCGGCCGGATCTGGTCCCAGATATCTTCTTCATTTCCCGGATCTTCGATCACCAGATAGCCTCCGCCCCGGTTTTCCAGGTCGTTGGCAAAGGCGCAGACGGTTTTAAGGACACTTTCCGAATCCCATTTGGGAAGGAATTCAACTTTCTCTCCGGGAATCCTTCCCCTGATCAGATCTTCAATGGGCACAGGCACTGCCATCTCTTCACCTCCGTTCTCTTCTTCTACTCTTTCGGTGAGAGTCTCACCTCCGAACCCGCCGGTGTGATCTCCACCGGCGCATCCTCCGGCCGTTCTCTTTGCAGGATGCAGTCCACATCCGGGCTCACCCAGGAACCTTCCGACTGCCAGGAGGTATGAACCTTCAGACGAATCTCTCCACCCTGAAACACCAGTTCCCCGGAAGCGCTGCTGTCGTTGGAATCCGTAAAGGAAAACCGGGTCTCATTCCCGGAGATCATGCTCACCACATCCGCCTCACAGCTTCCGGAGAGATCCTCCCGGATCTGGGCAAAGTGGAAGGAGACGGAATCGGGACTGTAGTCATAGATGTCCACCCGGGTCAGGCCGTCGGGGCTGTACCAGACTCCCGTATACCCCTCCCCGCTCTGGATTTCCGCTGCAGGAGTGGGAGAAACGGTGGGCAGGGGGGAAGGTGTGGGAGACGGGGTGGGCGTAAGTGTCACAGTGGGGGAAGGACTGGGTGAGGGAGTAGGCGTAACCTCCTCCTGTCTTTCGGCTTCCTGACGCTGCGCTCTTCTGTGGCCTGCCAGAAAAAGGGTGGCCGACACCACCAGAATAAAAATCACAATCAGGGCAGCCAGAATCCTCTTCAGCATGTCTCTGTTCAACTTTCCTCACCCCCTCCTCCGGAGAAATTACTGTTATTCTCTTCCGCTCCAGCAGTAGGTGCACAGTTTGCAGGGATCCACACCGATGGAGGTTACCAGATCATCCAGCCGGTGATATTTAAGGCTGGTAAAGTTCAGTTCCTTCCGGATCCCCTCCAGCATGGCCTGATAGTTATCCGAATCCGGATTGGCATAATCGGCAAGCAGTGCCTCATCCGGTTCATCCCCCTCCCGCTCCTTGATCACCCGGCGGGTGATCAGATCCAGTTCGGACTTGGAACGGGAAAAGTTCAGATATTTGCAGCCGTAAAGAAGAGGCGGACAGGCCGGACGCACATGGACCTCCTCGGCTCCGTTGTTGTAGAGAAACTCCGTGGTCTCCCGCATCTGGGTTCCCCGGACAATGGAGTCATCGATCAGCAGCAGCTTTTTGCCCTTGATCAGGTTGTGGACGGGGATCAGCTTCATGCGGGCGATCAGGTTTCTCTGGCTCTGCTGGGGCGGCATGAAGGACCGGGGCCAGGTGGGCGTGTACTTGATAAAGGGCCGGGCAAAGGGCACGCCGGACCGGTTGGCGTAGCCGATGGCATGGGCGGTTCCCGAATCGGGAATACCGGCCACCATGTCGGGATGAATCTCCCCCGCGTCTCTCCGGGCCAGAATGTCCCCGCAGGCGTAGCGCATCTCCTCCACATTCACACCCTCATAGGTGGAGGTGGGGTATCCATAGTAAACCCACAGGAAGGAACAGATCCTCATCTTATCGCCGGGAGGCAGGATCTTCTCCACCCCTTCCGGGGTGACAAAGACCACTTCTCCCGGGCCCAGTTCCATGCAGTCCTCGTAGCCCAGGTTGATATAGGCGGAACTCTCAAAGGAGATGCAGTAGCCGTCCTCCTTCTTGCCGATGATGAGAGGGGTACGGCCCAGGTAGTCCCGGGCGGCGTAAATCCCTTTGGGCGTCAGCACCAGGATGGACATGGAGCCCTCGATCATCTCCTGGGCATAACGGATCCCCTCCGCCATGGAGGATTTCTGATCCATGAGGGAGGCCACCATCTCCGTGGGATTTACATTCCCGCCGCTCATCTCCAGGAAGTGGGTGTGACCGTTTCGAAAGGCCTGGGCTACCAGCTGATCCATGTTGCTGATTTTGCCCACGGTGGTGATGGCAAAATTCCCCAGATGGGACCGGACCAGAAGGGGCTGGGGCTCACTGTCGGAAATGCAGCCGATGCCCAGGTTTCCCTCCAGCTCCGCCACATCCCGCTCAAACTTGGTCCGGAAGGGGGAGTTTTCAATGTTGTGGATGGACCGGTCAAAGCCCTTCTGGACGTCATAGACCGCCATGCCCCCTCTGCGGGTGCCCAGATGCGAATGATAGTCAATTCCGAAAAAGAGGTCCAGTACACAGCTGGACTTTAACGCTGCTCCAAAAATTCCGCCCATAACTCTTGTCTCCTTCTCCGTGTCATTTCTTCTCTTTGATGATTCCTCTCCGGTAGGCGTCCAGCAGATCTTTAAGCTCCCGGATTCTCTCCTTTAAGGCCTTTCCGTTGTCCGTATCCCCCACCAGCTGTCTGCGGGAGGTGTAGTGGACAGCCACCCGGTTGGACACGATGTCCGTCTCGTTGGCCACCGCGGATTCCGCAGAGGAAAAAGGCTCATGGGCGGAGAGGATCAGCCCGTAGGAACTGTAGATCAGGGTGTAGCCGGCGATGCCGGTCACCTTCCGGTAAGCCCGGGAAAAGCCTCCGTCGATGACGATCACCTTGCCCCCGCACTTGACCGGGCTTTCCCCCTCCAGCTGGTGAACCGGCACATGGCCGTTGATGATGTGGCCCGAATCCGGATCCAGGCCGAACTCCACCAGCATGGAATCCACCACCTCCTGATTTTCCAGCAGACGGTAGTAGGCATTTTTCCGCTCGGCATGGGTCTCCTTGTCGGCGATGAAATACCGCTCAAAGGTGGTCATCCTGTCCTTTCCGAAGAGAGGAGAGTTGGGTCCCGCCCAGATGTACCAGAGGATGTCCCCGCCCCGGCTGCGCTCCGATTTTTCCACCGAATAGAAGGCCCGGCGCACATAGGCCTCCAGCACGTCGTAGAGTTCCCTTCCCTTATAAGTCTCCCCGTAGACCTGCACCTCCTTTAAGGTGCCGTCCTCATTTAAGGGGATGCTGCCGTGAAACAGCAGGTTCCCGTTATAAACCTTATAGAGTCCCCCCCTGTCCAGCAGAAGACGGATGTGGTTCTGCAGCTTCTCACAGTTGCGGAAGGCCGCACTCATCCGCTCCATCACCTCCTGCTCATCCGGTGTGAGAGCGTAGGGATCATTCCAGTCGATGGTGGGGAAGAGGCAGTCCAGCATCTGGTATTCCTTCCCGTCGGGCATGGTGATGGTTCCGGTCTCCGGATGAATCCGGTGCAGGAGAGCGCGGTCCTCCATCTGGAATTCCGGATTCCTTCTGATCAGCTGTCCCTCCAGCTTGAACTGGATCACGGTGATGGCCTTGTGCATCTTTCGGCCCAGTTCCTCCTCCAGGGCGTTGTAGCTGTTTCCCCCCTTCAGCTCAAAGATCCGGCAGGGATCATCCCGGTAGGCCTCCATGGCGAAGGTGGCCAGGGGAAGCATGTTGATGCCGTAGCCGTCCTCCAGGATGTCCAGGTTCCCGTAGCGGATGCTGTTGCGGATCACCACGGCGATGCAGGCGCTGACTCCGGCCGCGGCTCCCATCCACACCACGTCGTGGTTTCCCCACTGGATGTCCAGGGAGTGGTATTCCATCAGCCGGTCCATGATGAAGTGGGGACCCGGTCCCCGGTCATAGATGTCCCCCAGGATGTGCAGGTGATCCACCACCAGCCTCTGAATCAGCTCCGCCAGGGCGATGATGAAGTTCTCCGCATCCCCGATCTGGATGATGGTGCTGACGATGGAGTCGTAGTAGGCCTCCTTGTCCAGCACTTCCGCCTTCTCGGTGATCAGTTCCTCGATCACGAAGGCGTAGTCGGGAGGCAGGGCCTTGCGCACCTTGGAGCGGGAGTACTTGGAGGCGGTGGTCTTGCACACCTCGATGAGTCGGTACAGGGTGATGGTATACCAGTTCTCCATGTCCGGCTCCGTCTTCTTTACCAGCTCCATCTTCTCCCGGGGATAGTAAATCAGAGTGGCCAGGGAGCGCTTGTCGCTGTTGCTTAAAGTGTGGCCGAACACATCGTCAATCTTTTTGCGCACGGCCCCGGAGCCGTTTCGCAGCACATGGGAGAAGGCCTCGTATTCCCCGTGGAGATCCGACATGAAGTGCTCGGTTCCCTTGGGCAGGTTTAAGATGGACTGGAGATTGATGATCTCCGTGGAGGCTTTGCCCATGGTGGGATACAGTTCAGAAAGCCTTTGCAGATACCGCAGTTCCTCTTTTTTCATAATCCTCCTTCCTGGCTTCACTCCAGATCAAAAAGAGAAATCTGGTTGGAGCTGGGAATATCTCCCAGAAGTTTAAACTCATCCATCAGATCCACCACCGTCTTGCTGACCTTGGTTCTCTCCCGGAAATCATCCTTGGAGAGGAACTTTCCGTTTTTCGCCGCTTCCTCCACGGCTTCCGCCGCCCGGTCTCCCATGCCGTCGATGCTGTCCAGGGAGGGCATCAGAGCGCCGTTTACGATCTGGAACCGGTGGGCTTTGGCCCTGTAAATGTCGATGGGCACAAAGGAGAAGCCTCTGGCGTACATCTCCTGGACCACCCGCATGTCCCGGATGGTGTCCTGTTCCTTCTTTGTGGCCTCATCCCCCTTGTTTCGAAGCTGGGAGAGATTGTACTCCAGCCTCTCCCTTCCCATGCACATGGCGCTGTAGGAGAAGGAGGTGGCCCGGATGCTGAAGAAGGCCGCATAGTAGGCCAGGGGTTCAAAGACCTTGTACCAGGCGATGCGGAAGGCCATCATCACATAGGCCGCCGCATGGGCCTTGGGAAACATATATTTGATCTTTTTGCAGGACCAGATGTACCAGTCGGGAACCTGGTGCTCCCGCATGGCCTGCTCCCATTCGGGACGCAGTCCCTTGCCCTTTCGGACGCTTTCCATGATGGTAAAGGCCAGACTGCTGTCCATCCCCATATGGATCAGGTAGAGCATGATGTCTTCCCGGGTACAGATGGCGGTGGAAAGGGTGGCTTTTCCTTCCTTAATAAGAGTCTGGGCATTTCCCAGCCATACGTCGGTGCCGTGGGCCAGTCCGGCGATCCGGACCAGATCGTTGAAGTACTTCGGTTTGGTCTCCAGGAGCATTTGCATGGCAAAGTCGGTGCCAAACTCCGGAACCCCCAGACACCCTAAAGGGCAGCCCCCGATGTCGTCCGGGGTGATCTTTAAGGCCGAGGTGTCGGCAAAGAGAGACATGACTTCCTTCTGATCCAGGGGAATGGTCCGGGAGTTCGTTCCCGTCAGATCCTCCAGCATGCGGATCATGGTGGGATCATCGTGTCCCAGAATGTCCAGCTTCAACAGGTTTCCGTCGATGGAGTGATAGTCGAAGTGGGTGGTGATGATGTCGCTTTCCATGTCGTTGGCGGGATGCTGGACCGGGGTGAACTTTTCGATCTCTTCCCCTTTGGGAAGCACGATGATGCCGCCCGGATGCTGTCCCGTGGTGCGGCGCACCCCGGTACAGCCCTGAACCAGGCGGTTGATCTCACAGTTTCTCTTGTGGATCCCCCGGTCCTCAAAGTAGCGCTTCACATAGCCGTAGGCGGTCTTTTCCGCCAGGGTGCCGATGGTTCCCGCCTTGAAGGTCTGACCTTTCCCAAAGATCACTTCGGTGTATTTATGGGCCGTGGCCTGATACTCCCCGGAGAAGTTCAGGTCGATATCCGGCTCCTTGTCCCCCTTGAATCCCAGGAAGGTCTCAAAGGGAATGTCAAAGCCCTCCTTGGACATCTTTTCTCCGCAGCGGGGACAGATCCGGTCGGGCATGTCGCAGCCCGCCATGCCGGAGAAGGCCTGCACCTCCGGGGAATCAAAGTCACTGTACTTACAGTTGGGACAAAGATAATGGGGAGGAAGAGGATTCACCTCGGTGATTCCCGCCATGGTGGCGGCCAGGGAGGATCCCACGGATCCCCGGGATCCCACCAGATATCCGTCCTCATTGGATTTCCACACCAGCTTCTGGGCGATGATGTACATCACCGCGTACCCGTTGGAGATGATGGAGTGCAGCTCCCTGGAGAGCCGGTCCTCCACGATGGGAGGCAGGTCTTCCCCGTACATCTCGTGGGCTTTCCGATAGCAGATATCCCGCAGATCCCTGTCCGAATTTTCTATCACCGGGGGAAATTTATCCGGATGGATGGGCGAAATTTTCTCAATCATATCAGCGATTTTGTTGGTGTTTGTAATCACCACTTCCTCCGCTTTGGCACTGCCCAGATAGGAAAATTCCTCCAGCATCTCCTGGGTGGTGCGCAGGTAGAGAGGAGCCTGGTTATCCGCATCCGGGTATCCGTTGCCGGCCATAATGATTCGCCGGTAAATCTCATCCTCCGGGTCTAAAAAGTGCACGTCGCAGGTGGCCACCACCGGCTTTTGAAACTCCTCCCCCAGCCGGACAATCTTCCGGTTCAGCTCCCGGAGATCCTCTTCAGACTGGACTGCCTCCGTCTTCTCATCCCCGATGAGGAAACGGTTGTTGCCCAGGGGCTGGATCTCCAGGTAATCGTAAAAGCGCACCAGGCGGGCGATCTCCTCCCGGGGCGCTCCCCGCAGCAGTGCCTGGTAGAGCTCTCCCGCCTCACAGGCGCTGCCGATCAGCAGTCCCTCCCGCAGCTCCTCAAAAAGGCTCTTGGGCACCTTGGGCCGCCGGCTGTAGTACTTCAGGTGGGACTGGCTTACCAGCCTGTAAAGGTTGACCCTGCCGATCTCATTTTTCACCAGAATAATGGCGTGATAGGAGGGAAGCTTGCGGATGCTCTCCGGGGAGAGGGATCCCTCCCGGTTCAGTTCATCCAGATCCCGGATGCCCCGCTCCTGGAGCATGGAGACAAACTTCAGAAAAATGTTGGCGGTGCACTCCGCATCATCCACCGCCCGGTGGTGATTCCCCAGGGGCACCCCCAGCGCCTTGGCCACCGTGTCCAGCTTGTAGCGGCTCATGGCGGGAAGCAGGAGCCTGGCCATGCCCACCGTGTCCACGGAGGTGAAAGTCTCTGAGATTCCCAGGGAGCGGCAGGCCGCCTCCAGAAAGCTCATGTCGAAATCCGCGTTGTGGGCGGCCAGCACCGCTCCCTGGCAAAACTCCAGGAATTCCGGCAGCACCTTCCCGATGTCCGGCGCTTCCGCCACCATCTCGTCGGTGATGCCGGTGAGCTCCTCGATGCGGAAGGGAATCGGAACCCCCGGATTTACAAAGGTGGAAAACCGGTCCAGGATCCTGCCCTGCTCCACCCGCACCGCCCCGATCTCGATGATGCGGCAGGTAAGGGGAGAAAAGCCGGTGGTCTCCAGGTCAAATACCACCACTGCCCCGTCCAGAGGCTGACCCTTACTCTCCCGGACCATGCCCTTTTTGTCATCCACCAGATAGGCCTCCATGCCGTAGAGCACCTTAAAGTCGGAGTCTTTGGGCACACAGCCTCCCCAGGCGTCAAAGCAGTGATTGGCCTCCGGAAAGGCCTGCACCACCCCGTGGTCCGTGATGGCGATGGCGGGCTGTCCCCATTCATAAGCTCTCTTTACCAGGGCTTTGGCATCCGCCACCCCGTCCATGTCGCTCATCTTGGTGTGGCAGTGAAGCTCCACCCTCTTTTTGGGGCTGGTATCCCGGCGGGTGTGGGTGAAATCCGGGATCTTTTTAATCCCCCGTACGGAGCTCACCGTCACCTCCCCGTCAAAGCGGTCGATGGTGGTGGAGCCGCAGATCTTTAAGAAGGCTCCTTTTTTTAAGAAACCCAGGATATCCGGAAGCCCGTCGTTTTTCACAAACATCTTGACCACGATGGTGTCGGAGAAATCCGTCACCGGAAAGATGAGAATGCTCTTCTCCCCCCGGATCTCCCGCACATCCAGATCCAGCACCTGTCCCCGGATCACCACTTCCCCCATGACGCCCTCGATCTTTTCCAGGGGAATGGCCTCCTCCTCAAAGTCCCTGCCGTAGAGCAGGTCCGGAGCCGTCCCGGTCCGAACCTTTCTGGGAGCGGCAGGCTCAGGCTTTTTCTGATCAGGTTTGGGTGAAGGTTCCTTCTCAGCCCTGCGGCCCGCATTTTTCATCACCGCATCCACTTCCCGGCTGATTTCCAGCTCCTTGTTCTTCCGGCTGTCCTTCTCACCGGAGAAGAGAACCTCCACCTTCAGGTCCATGCCGCAGCGCTCGCAGAACACCTTCTGGAAGTATTCCTCCAGCACATGGGCTCTGTCCCGGGCCAGCATGGAATCCGGCAGGGTTAAAACCAGTTCATCGGGCTTTGGAAACGTGATGGTGGACTGCAAAAACAGATTTCTCTCCAGAGAACTGGTGTTTTCCAGCTCCAGCTCCATGCTGGAGCGGTACACCTGCAGGAAGTTTTCCGGGGTGTACTGAACCGAAAGGCGAAAACGCTCCACCACCGTCACATCCATGTCCGAACGCCCGAAGCACTGACGGCGGATCAGATCCTCCAGGGCCAGGATGTGCTTTTTGTGAATCCAGCGGTCGCTGGTGATGTAGACCCGAAACCGGGTTCTCTCCCGGTTGCAGGCGATGCGGGTTACCCGCACCATCCCCAGCCAGTCCTTCAGTTCCCCCTCCACCTTCAGACGGGGAAAAACCTCAAAAAAGTCTTTTTCCATGAATTACTGCTCCCGGCCGCTTTCTTCCATGTATGACTCCAGTTCCTGACGCAGGGCCTCCAGCAGTTCCCCCTCGGGGACCGTGCGGATCTTTTCTCCCTTTTTAAAGAGAAGACCCACCCCGTCTCCGCCGGCAATCCCCAGATCTGCCTCCCTGGCTTCCCCGGGGCCGTTGACCACGCAGCCCATCACCGCTACCTTTATGTCCAGCGGAAGGTCCTGTACCATGTCCTCCACTTTCCCCGCCAGGCCGATGAGGTCGATGCGGGTCCGGCCGCAGGTGGGACAGGAGACCACCTCCACCCCGCCCTTTCGAAGATCCAGGGTTTTCAAGATCCGCTTCGCGGACTTGACCTCCTCCAGGGGTGAACCGGTCAGGGAAACCCGGATGGTGTCCCCGATGCCCTGATAGAGAATGATTCCCAGTCCCACCGCCGACTTGATGTTGCCCGAATACAGGGTTCCCGCCTCGGTGATTCCCACGTGCAGCGGATAAGACGTTTTCTCGGCAATCAGCTCATGGGCCCGGACACACATGGGCACATCCGAGGACTTGATGCTGATCACCAGGTTGTCGTATCCCAGATCCTCGATAATCCTCACTTTGTCCAGGGCGCTCTCCACCAGGCCCTCCGCCGTCACGCCCCCGTACTTTGCCAGGATCTCCTTTTCCAGGGAGCCGCTGTTTACCCCTACCCGGATGGGAATGTTTCTCTCCCGGGCCACATCCACCACCTGGCGGATCCGGTCCGTGCTCCCGATGTTGCCCGGGTTGATGCGGATCTTGTCGGCTCCGTTTTCCATGGCGGCAATGGCCAGCCGGTAGTCAAAGTGGATGTCTGCCACCAGAGGGATGTGGATCTGTTTTTTGATCTCCCCCAGAGCATGAGCCGCCTCCATGGTGGGAACGGCACAGCGGATGATCTCACAGCCTGCCCTCTCCAGGGCCAGGATCTGAGATACGGTAGCACTTATGTCCTCCGTCCTGGTGTTGGTCATGGACTGAATGCGGATGGGATTGCCCCCTCCGATTTTCACATCTCCGATGGAAACCACCCTTGTATGATCGCGATGCATGGGATTCCTTCCTTTCCTGACAGCACAATCCAGGGGCGGATGCCCCTGGATTGTACTTAACAATATTTTCCTCAGCGCCGGATCTCCAGCAGCTTGCTCTTCAGATCGTCCTCCATTCTGGCCATCTCCGCTTCCGCCTGGCGCCGTTTCTCTCTGCCTTCCTCCTGGATCTGCAGCACCTCGTCCAGTGTCTGAATCAGATCCGCATTGGTCTTCTGCAGGGTTTCCATATCCACAATGCCCCGCTCCGACTCTCTGGCCGTCTCCACGGAGGCGGTGTGCAGGGCTTCCGCATTCTTGCGCAGCAGTTCATTGGTCACGTCCGTCACACTCCTCTGGGCCTTGGCAGCCTCTGTAGAATGGGCAATCCCCAGGGCCAGCACCATCTGGCTCTTCCACAGGGGAATGGTGTTCATGATGGTGGTCTGGATCTTTTCCACCATCATGGTGTCGTTGTTCTGCACCAGACGGATCTGGGGAGCCGTCTGCATGGAGATGGTCCGGGTAAGCTCCAGGTCGTGAAGCTTCTTCTCAAAGCGCAGGCACTTGTCGTCCAGATCCCGCACCGCCTGGGCATCCTCCGGGTATCCGGTCTGACGGGCCCGCTCTTCCAGTTCTTTCAGCTTTCCGTCCCGCACCTCCTGCAGCTTTTTCTTTCCCGCCAGTATGTACATGGACAGTTCCTTGAAGTAGGTCAGGTTCTGCTCATACATCTTGTCCAGCATGGCAGAATCCTTCATAAGACGGATCTGATGCTGGGTCAGGGCGTCCGTGATCTTCTCCACGTTGGCCTCCGCCTTGTCATAGCGGGTTTTCATGGCCTCGATTTTGCTGGCCTGCTTTTTAAACCTTGCAAAGAAACCCTTGTCCTCCTCGGTGTCAAAGCCTTTCAGCTCTCCCACCACATCGGTGATCAGATCTCCCACTTCCCCCAGGTCCTGGGTGCGCACGCTCTGGAGAGCTTCATCCGAGAAATCCGCCATCTTCTTCTGGGTTCCCGCCCCGTACTGAAGGATCTGACTGGTATTTTCAATATCAATCTTTTTGGCAAAGTCCTCCACCACCTGCTGCTCCCTGGGGGTGAGCACCGTGCGGGCCATCTCTTTCTGCACCTCGTTCATCTGAGGCTGCACTTCCATAATCCCGGCCGGGACGGGTTCCTTTTCCTTGACCTCAGTCTCTTCTCCCAGGTCCGGATCCAGTGTAAGGCTGGGTCCCTCCATTTCTTTCCAGTCTTCCGCCATGTCTTTTTCTCCTTCTTATTTTTATCTGTCTCTCAGGGACTCGCCCCTGTGTTTCAAAGCTTAAAGTCCTCCCCTGTCAGTCCCTCCTGGGCCAGCACCGTCTGTAAAACGGAGATGTCGCTGGACACATCCCAGGCCGTATCCTGAAAGATGGAGTCCAGGATCCTGGCAAAGGCCTCGTTGAGCATGTCCAGGGTATCCTCGATCTCCTTCTTGGAGTGGAGGATGTTCTCCCCCTGAACGGGCTGTTTGTCCATCTCCTCATAGGCATCCAGAAGCTTTACCGTCATGGGAAGGTAATAATCCATCAGGCGCTTTAAGTCCCGGACCACCTCCGGATGTGCCTCCACCCGGTCGAAGATGTTGCGGATGATCTGTTCCATCCGGGAGATCTTCGCCGACATCTCCTCCCCGGGAATGGCGTCATTGCTTTTGCGGATCTTTTCCAGGAAGGCATCTCCCTTTTTCAGGATGTCCTGAACCTCCGGGGAAGCCTGCTTTCTGTTCTCCTCCTGCTGCTTTAAGGCCTCCTGGCGCTGCTCCAGCTGCTTCTGAGTCTGCTGGTACTGGCGGTAGGTCTCGTCATCGGTGATGAGACAGGTCTCCTCCCTGTCCAGATGTCCCTCGCGAAACCAGCCTCTGCCGATCATGTCCTGCACATCCTTTTTGACAAACTTCACCTGTTTGTTCACCTTTGCCGCCAGCAGTTCCAGCTTGCAGTAGGTCCGGTCTCCCAAAGCCTTCACATACTTCTGAAAGCGCCCTGTTCTTCCCAGATCCCCCAGTCCCCGGTACAGCAGGTAGGCTCCTCCCAAAGCTCCGGCCAGAAAGATCAGGGAGACTCCGAAGACCGATCCCCCCAGCAGCAGCTGAACCAGGGTGGTAAAGATGGTGGCCATCCCCATTCCCCCTGTCAGGATGCCTCCGATCACGGTCTTGATCAGCCCTTTAAGCCTTACCGTGTTCACGTTTTCGTAGAGCTCTGCCGGGGAACTCTTTACCTGGCTTCCCTGCCCGGAATTTTTCACCCGCTCCGAAGCCCGCACCGGACCGTTCCCTTTGTTTCCCCCGTTATTAAGGGCGGCGTTTACCGTCCGGGTTACGGACTGGCTCAGCTCGCTGTAATCTTTACTGCTGACGGCAGACTCGATAATGTCCTGGATCCGATCTCCCAGCTTTTCCAGGTCCTGCACGCCGTCATTATATTTCTCATCCATAGAATCCTCCCACCACCGTCGCAGAATCTTCCGACTGATTCTATTATAACGAAATCCCGGGCAAAATACAAGAGAAGACCGCAGAGCTTCTATACGTACTTCTGCGCCCAGCGGGCCATCTCCAGAAAGATGGGATACAGATCCTTTCCCTTCTTTGACAGGGCATACTCCACCCTGGGCGGGATTTCATCGAATTGTGTCCGCAGCACAATTCCCGCTCTCTCCAGATCCTTCAGGGTGGAGGAGAGCATGGCGGCGGTGATTCCCGGTATCCGGCTCTTCAGTTCCCCGAAGCGCAGCGTGTCCTCTCTTGTCAGTTCAAAGATCACCGTCATGGTCCACTTGCCGGAGAAGATGCCCATCAGCTTCTGGATGGGACAGTCCTCCTGATCCGTCTTCTGGTTTCTCACAAGCTCTCTGTATTCCTGAAATGTCATAAATCCTCCTCCAGTACGGTCTCTTATACCAGGTACATATTTTCTGCGTACTTGCTAAATATTTCATATAAAGTATAATAAAACTACTGTAAAACAGTGTCAAGGAGGGATTCATATGGAAACTTTAACAAGCATCAAAAGAAGAAAGTCCACCCGTTCCTTCAAGGCGGATCAGATCTTTGAAGAACAGTTAAACACGGTCCTTGCCGCAGGCTGTGCTGCCCCGGTAGGCATGGCCAGGTACGGGGATCTGCACTTTACCGTGATCCAGGATAAAGAGGCATTAAAGGCCGTATCGGAAGGCGTGGGAAAGATCTTCCACACCGATCAGGACATGATTTACGGGGCTCCCACCCTCATTCTGCTATCCTCGAAATCTGAGGCGGTTCCCGGCTTAAACGGCATCAATGCGGGATGTGTTCTGGAAAACATGGCCGTGGCAGCCACGGATCTGGGACTGGGAAACTGCATCCTGGGTGGTCCCGGTCCGGCGATCAATGCAGATCCTGCTCTTCGGGAAAAGACCGGTCTTCCGGAAGGCTGCACCGTACTGGGCTCCATTGCCCTGGGCTTTGCAAGTCAGCCCAATGATTCCGAAAAGGAGTTTAAGATCACCATCTCCATGAACCG
>CAZJYM010000060.1:0-2556 GCA_964550245.1 uncultured Blautia sp.
ATGGGTGCCTGTTTCGGGACAGGCGCCGGGAATAAGGAGGAATGACATGAATTACGGAAGAAAAGCCACTTTGAAAAAGCGAAATGCCCTGACCTCCGCCACCTCCATGCTGGGCAAGAGGGCGCATGTTTCCCTGATCAGAATCCTGTTTCTTTCCCTGATTACCCTTATTGTCATCAGTGTATGCCTGGGTGTGGGATCCGTCAAGGGCATCCTGGACAATGCCCCGGATGTGGACACCGTGGACATCATGCCATTGGGATACGCTTCCTTCCTGTACGATTACGAGGGCAACCAGATCCGGAAACTGGCAGCCCCCGATTCCAACCGTCTTCCGGTCTCCATTGACCAGATCCCCCTGGATCTGCAGCATGCGGTGGTGGCCATCGAGGATGAGCGGTTTTACGAACACAACGGCATTGACGTGCGGGGCATTCTCCGGGCCTTTGTGAGGAACATCTCCAACGGAGGCATCTCGGAGGGGGCCAGCACCATCACCCAGCAGCTCCTGAAAAACAACGTCTTCACCAACTGGACGCAGGAAACCACCCTGGTGGAGCGGTTTACCCGGAAATTTCAGGAGATCTACCTGGCCATCCAGATTGAAAAGAAGATCAACGACAAGAACGTGATCCTGGAAAACTACCTGAATACCATCAATCTGGGTGCCGGAGCCTACGGGGTGCAGGCGGCGGCCCGTCAGTATTTCAACCGGGATGTATGGGATTTAAACCTGTCCGAATGTGCTACTTTAGCGGGCATCACCCAGAATCCCAGCAAGTATGATCCCATCGCCTATCCGGAAAACAATGCGGCCCGGCGCAAGGAAGTGCTGCAGCACATGCTGGAGCAGGGCTACATCACCAAGGCCCAGTACAGAAAGGCTTTAAAGGATGACGTCTACACCCGGATCCAGGAGGCCCAGAATGCCACATCGGCCACCCGGAACCGGATCTACAGCTATTTCGAGGACGAACTGACGGATCAGGTGATCAATGACCTGATGAACATCAAGGGCTACACCCGGACTCAGGCCCGCAACATGCTCTACAGCGGCGGCCTGAAGATTTACACCACCCAGGATCCGGAGATCCAGGCCATCCTGGATGAGGAGTATGCGGATCCGGCCAACTATCCCTCCACAGTCCAGTACGACCTGGACTACGCCCTCACCGTGAAGAATTCCGAGGGAGAGGAAGTCAACTACAGCAAGGAAATGATGAAGCTGTACTTCCAGAATGAGGATCCCTCCTTTGACCTGCTCTTTAACACCCCGGAGGAAGGCCAGTCCTATGTGGACCGCTACCGGGAATCCATCCTGGCGCAGGGCAGTGAACTGGTGGCCGAGCGTGTCAACTTTGCACCCCAGCCCCAGTCCGCCATGAGCGTCATCGATCAGCACACGGGTTATGTGAAGGCTCTTATAGGAGGCCGGGGGGAAAAGACCGCCAGCCTGACTCTGAACCGGGCCACCGATTCCACCCGTCAGCCCGGATCCACCTTCAAGCTGGTGTCTACCTATGCCGCCGCCCTCAATGAAAAGGGCAAGACGCTGGCCACCACCTACGTGGACGAACCCTTCAACTACCCGGACGGCTCACCGGTAAACAACGCTTCCCTCTCCTACGGCGGGGAAACCACCATCCGGGCTGCCATCCGCAACTCCATCAACGTGGTGGCCGTAAAGTGTCTGGCCGATGTGACACCGGAGCTGGGTCTGGAATACCTGGACAACTTCGGATTCACCACCCTGGCCCACGGCACCGAGGAGGATACCGATTCAGAGGGCAATGTGTGGAGCGACGCCAACCTGGCCACCGCTCTGGGCGGCATCACCCACGGTGTCACCAACGTGGAGCTGTGTGCGGCCTATGCGGCCATCGCCAACGGCGGCAACTACATCAAGCCCATCTACTACACAAAGATACTGGACCACAACGGAAACGTGCTCATCGAAAACGACTCGGTGACCCGCTCCGTGATCCGGGAGACCACCGCCTTTCTGCTGACCAGCGCTCTGGAGGATGTGGTAAGCCAGGGCACCGGAACCGCCTGCCAGCTGCAAAACATGGCCACCGCCGGCAAGACCGGAACCACCGAGGCCTTCAACGACCTGTGGTTTGTGGGCTATACCCCCTACTACACCTGTGCGGTGTGGTCCGGCTACGACAACAATGAAAAGCTTCCCGAATACGCCAGAGACTTCCACAAGAACCTGTGGAGAAAGGTGATGAACCGCATCCATGAGGGGCTTCCCTACCGGGAGTTCCCGGTGCCGGAAAACATCGAGATGGCCGACATCTGTGAGGAGACCGGTCTTCTGGCCAACTACGACTGTCCCGCCTACATGGAGTACTTTGAGGCGGGAACCGTTCCCACGGAGTACTGCTACAACCACTTCGAGGAGCTGGAACCGGAAGAAGGGGAACTGGAGGTGACCATCATGCCGGAAGAAGGTCTGGAGGACTTTGATCCCGACAACCCGGACAACGGAGAAGAAGACTACTGGAACTGGGATGAAAACAGCGATTATGAGGAATACGATCCTGACTACGA
>CAZJYM010000060.1:2656-10896 GCA_964550245.1 uncultured Blautia sp.
CTTTTTCTTCCTTTTTCTTATCCTGCCTTCTTTTTCCTGATTTTTTCTTCCCTTTGCTTTTTCAACTGTCCCGGTGTCCCGCCAGGTTGGCCGTCACTCTCTTGTACAGCTCCTCCGCCGCATTGTAGCCCATCTTTTTCTGCCGGTGGTTTACGGCTGCGGACTCCACAATGATGGCCAGGTTTCTTCCGGGACGGATGGGAATGGTATGGCACACCACCTTGTTGCCCAGATACTCGGTGTACTCCTCATGCAGGCCCAGCCGGTCGTACTCCTTGTCCCGGTCCCATTCCTCCAGGTGAATCACCAGATCCACCGCCTGGGTGTTTTTCACACTCTCCACCCCGAACAGGGTCTTCACATCGATGATGCCGATTCCCCGCAGCTCGATAAAGTGTCTGGAAATATCCGGGGCAGATCCCACCAGGGTGGCATCGCTGACCTTGCGCAGTTCCACCACATCGTCGCTGACCAGACGGTGTCCCCGTTTGATCAGCTCCAGGGCGGTTTCACTCTTGCCGATTCCGCTCTCGCCGGTGATCAGCACACCTTCGCCGTACACGTCCACCAGCACCCCGTGGATGGAGATGCAGGGGGCCAGCTGTACGCCCAGCCAGCGGATGGTCTCCGCCATCACATTGGAAGTGGTTCTCTCCGTGACAAAGGTGGGCACATTGTACTTGAGGGCCATGTCGATCATGGTCTGGGTGGGTCTGGTCATGGTGCTGAAAATCACACAGGGAATCCGGCTGGAGATAAACCTTTCATATTTAAAGTTTCTCTCCTCTTCCGAAAGCTGCATCAGGTAGGTGTACTCCACGTACCCGATGATCTGCACCCGCTCGTTGGCGAAATGCTCCAGATAGCCGGTCAGCTGCAGGGCCGGCCGGTTGATCTCCGCGGTCATCACCCGCATGTCGGATAAATCGATCTCCGGTGTGAGGTTGGTAAGTGACAGGGCCTGCATCATCCTGGTCAATTCTACGCCTTTCATACGTCGTTCTCCTTTTCCTGTGCAGGGGGTTCCTCCTCCCCGTGAAAGAACTCAAACACCTTCCGGGCGCTGGAGGCGTTCATGGACTCCGTCTTCTCCAGCTCCTCCAGGGAGGCGTCCCGGACGTTCTCAATGGATTTAAACTTTCTCATCAGGGCTTTCCGCCTGGTATCCCCGATGCCGGGGATGTCCTCCAGGATGGAATGCACCTGGTCCTTGCTCCGCAGGGAGCGATGGTATTCGATGGCAAAGCGGTGGGCCTCGTCCTGGATCCGGGTGATCAGGTGAAAGCCCTCACTGCCGGTATCCACCGGGATCTCCCGGTTTTCAAAGTAGAGCCCCCGGGTCCGGTGGTGGTCATCCTTCACCATGCCGCAGACGGGTATGGAAAGGTTCAGTCTCTCCAGTACCTCCAGGGCTACGTTTACCTGGCCCCGGCCACCGTCCATCAGCAGCAGATCCGGCATCCGGGCGAAGCTGTCAAACTCCCCGCTGCTCTCATGGGTAAAGCGGCGGGTCAGAACCTCCTCCATGCTGGCATAGTCGTTGGGCCCCTGCACGGTCTTGATCCGAAACTTCCGGTAGTCGCTGCGTTTGGGTTTCCCCTTTTCATAGACCACCATGGATCCCACCGACTCAAAGCCGGAGATGTTGGAGATATCATAGGCTTCCATGCGGGTGAGATCTTTAAGGCCCAGCCACTGCTCCACCTCCCGGACGGCCCCGATGGTCCGGCCCTCCTCCCGGCGGATCCTCTCCCGGTCCCGGTCCAGCACCATGCGGGCATTCTCCTGAGCCATCTCCACCATCTTTTCCTGGGTTCCCTTCCTGGGGATGCGGATGTGTACCTTCTGTTTTCTGCGGCTTGAAAGCCACTCCTGGATCAGTTCCTGATCCTCGATCTGGGTTTCCAGCAGAATCTCCCCGGGTATGAAGGGGGTTCCCGCGTAAAACTGTTTTAAAAAGCTGGAGAGCACCTGAGAAGGGGTGTCTCCGTTGGCCACCCGCAGGTAGAAGTGATCCCGTCCGATCAGCTTTCCCTCCCGGACAAAGAACACCTGCACCACCGCCTCCTGTTCCAGGGAATTCTCTCCCTCCTCCATGGCCAGGGCCAGAATGTCCCGGTCCTCCTGTCCGTAGCTGGTGATCTTCTGGTGTTCCCCGATCATGCGGATGCTGCGGATCAGATCCCGGCACTCCATGGCGTCCTCAAAGCGCATCTCCTCGGAGGCCTTCTCCATCTTTTCCGTCAGGGAGTCGATGGTATCCTGGAAGTCTCCCCCCAGAAACCGCAGCACCTTCTGGATGTTCTGGCGGTACTCCTCCACGGAGATCTGTCCCTGACAGGGAGCCGCACACTGTTTCATGTGGTAGTAGAGACAGGGACGGTCCTTTCCGATGTCTCTGGGCAGCACCCGGTCGCAGGAGCGGACGCCGTAGAGCCTGCGCACCAGCTCGATCACGTCCTTTACTGCCCCGGCACTGGTATAGGGGCCGAAATAGCGGCTCTTGTCCTTTTTCATCCTGCGGGAAAAGAGAACCCGGGGATAATCCTCCCCCATGGTCACCCGGATGAAGGGATAGTTCTTGTCGTCCTTGAGCATGGTGTTGTACTTGGGCCGATGCTCCTTGATCAGGTTGGACTCCAGCACCAGGGCCTCCAGCTCCGAGTCGGTGACAATGTATTCAAACCGGGAGATGTGGGTCACCATCTGTTCGATCTTGGCCCCCTTGTTCCGGCTGCTCTGAAAGTACTGCCGGACCCGGTTCTTCAAATTGACGGCCTTCCCCACATAGATGATCTCATCCCGCTCGTCATGCATCAGATAGACTCCCGGATTGGGGGGAAGCTTTTTCAGTTCTTCCTCAATCTGAAACACGGACTCCCTCCTTTTCCTTTGTAAAAAAGGAGCCGTTCAGCTTTGAACAGCTCCTTCTCTCATACGTTAAGCCGTCAGGATGGTGTCCCCACCTGGGGTATGAAAAGATCGTCCAGATTGTCGGGTACGTCCATTCCCTTTTCCACTGCCCGGAAGATCTTCATGAATTCCTTTCCGGTAATGGTCTCCTTCTTGATCAGATACTCCGAGATCTTGTCCAGAGCGGTTCTGTGGGCATTCAGCAAAGCCTTCGCTTCCTCGTAGGAGCGGTGCAGCAGCTCCATCACCTCGTGGTCGATCTCCGTGGCGGTGTCGTCTCCGCAGTTTAACACGGCTCTTCCGGTCAGGTACTGATCCTCCTGGGTAGCCAGTCCCATCAGTCCGAACTTTTCCGACATGCCGTACTGGGTAACCATGGCCCGGGCTACCTTGGTGGCCTTTTCGATATCGTTGGCCGCACCGGTGGTCACGGTCTCGAAGACGATCTCCTCCGCGGCCCGGCCTCCCAGGCATCCCACCAGCATGGCTTCCAGCTCCTTCTTGGTGTTGAGGAACTTCTCCTCCTCGGGAACCTGCATCACGTATCCCAGTGCCCCCATGGTACGGGGAACGATGGTGATCTTCTGCACCGGCTCCGCATCCTTCTGCAGGGCGCTCACCAGGGCATGGCCCACCTCGTGGTAGGATACGATCCGCCGCTCCTGGGGACTTAGGATCCGGTCCTTCTTTTCCTTGCCCACCAGCACCACTTCCACGGACTCCAGCAGATCCTTCTGGGAGACTGCCGTACGGCCGCTCTTCACCGCCAGGATGGCCGCCTCGTTGATCATGTTGGCGAGGTCGGAACCCACCGCACCGGAGGTGGCCAGGGCAATGGCGTCAAAGTCCACCGTGTCGTCCAGCAGCACATCCTTGGCATGCACCTTCAGGATGTCCACCCGTCCCTTCAGGTCCGGACGGTCCACAATCACCCGCCGGTCAAAGCGTCCGGGACGAAGCAGGGCCGGATCCAGCACTTCCGGCCGGTTGGTGGCGGCCAGAATCAGAAGCCCCTTGGAGGTATCAAAGCCGTCCATCTCCGCCAGCAGCTGATTTAAGGTCTGTTCCCGCTCGTCGTTTCCCCCGCCGAAGTGGGAATCCCTGGTCTTGCCGATGGCGTCAATCTCATCGATAAATACGATACAGGGAGCGTTCTTTTTGGCCTCCTCGAACAGATCCCGCACACGGGAGGCGCCCACGCCCACAAACATTTCTACAAACTCGGAACCGGACAGGGAGAAAAAGGGCACTTTTGCCTCCCCGGCCACGGCCTTGGCAAGCAGGGTCTTTCCCGTTCCCGGAGGGCCCACCAGCAGGGCGCCTTTGGGAAGCTTGGCTCCGATGGCCGTATATTTCCCCGGATTGTGAAGGAAGTCCACCACTTCCTGTAAGGACTCCTTGGCTTCCTCCTCCCCGGCCACATCCTGGAAGGTAACCCCGGTCTCCTTCTGCACATAGGCCTTTGCCCGGCTTTTCCCCACACCCATGACGCCGCCGTTGCGGTTCATGCGGCGCATGAAAAACATGAGCATGGCAAAGAGAAGCACCGTGGGCAGCAGGACGCTGAGCATGGTGGCCAGGAATTCTCCCATGGCATCGGGAGGCTCGTAGCTGAAGATGATCCCCGTTCCTTCCAGACGTTTGGTGAGAGAGGCCTCATCCTCCATCAGGTTGGTGTAGTAGGTCATCTCCGAAAAGGAAGGGCTGAGTCCCTTGGGGATAATGGTCAGAGTCCCCGACTGCAGGGTAACCTCCCGGATCTGATCATCCTCCACCATCTGGATGAACTTGTCATAGGTGATTTCGCTGGAATTGTCCCGAAGCATGTTGGTGAAAAGGCTTAAGCATACCAGCGTGACCAGCAGGCAGATGAGAAAGGCCAGAATCGACTGGTGATTCTTATTGGAACCGTGATTCCCGGGAGAGTTGTTGTCAGGACGATTTCCGTTCTGGTGACTGTCCATATCGTTCATCATAATCCTCCTCTTGTAATCGACTATATTATAAAGATTCTTCTCAAAGAAATCAACCTGCAGATTGTAAAACTTCTGTTTTTTATTCCCCCTGTTCCCGCCCTTTTCCGGAATTTTCTCCTTCCCGGCAAAAAGGGCGGGACAGGGAGAAGATTTTGTAGTATACTGGAATCCTGCCAAACAAGGTTGGGAAAGGACATAAAGAATGAAGACAGGATTTGACAACGAGAAGTATCTGAAGATGCAGTCGGAACACATCCGGCAGCGCATCGGACAGTTTAACAACAAGCTGTACCTGGAGTTCGGCGGCAAGCTCTTTGACGACTACCACGCCTCCCGGGTTCTGCCCGGCTTCGAGCCGGACAGCAAGCTGCGGATGCTGATGCAGCTCTCGGACCAGGCGGAAATCGTCATCGTCATCAGCGCCGCAGACATGGACAAGAACAAGATCCGGGGAGACCTGGGCATCTCCTACAACACCGATGTGTTCCGGCTGATTCAGGCCTTCACCGACAGAGGCCTCTACGTGGGCAGCGTCTGCATCACCCGCTACGCGGGACAGGACAACGCCGTCCGTTTCCAGAACCGGCTGGAAAAGATGGGCATCCCCGTGTTCCACCACTACACCATCCCCGGCTACCCCAGCAATCCCTCCCTCATCGTCAGCGACGAGGGATACGGGAAAAATGACTACATTCAGACCACCCGGCCCCTGGTGGTGGTCACCGCTCCCGGACCGGGAAGCGGAAAGATGGCCACCTGCCTGTCCCAGCTCTATCACGAGTACAAGCGGGGCATCAGCGCAGGCTACGCCAAGTTTGAGACCTTTCCCATCTGGAACATTCCTCTCAAGCATCCGGTGAATCTGGCCTACGAGGCTGCCACTGCGGATCTGAACGATGTAAACATGATCGATCCCTTCCACCTGGAAGCCTATGGGGTCACCACCGTCAACTATAACCGGGACGTGGAGATCTTTCCCGTTCTCCAGGCCATCTTTGAAAAGATCACCGGCAGCTGTCCCTACAAATCTCCCACGGACATGGGGGTAAACATGGCCGGCAACTGCATCGTGGACGATCAGGTCTGCCGGGAGGCCTCCTGCCAGGAGATCATCCGCCGCTACTACAAGAGCATGGACGACCTGGTATCCGGCTCCGGCAAGGAGGAGGAAGTGCGCAAGATCGAACTGCTCCTGCAGCAGGCCCACATCTCCGTGGAAGACCGGCCCGTGGTTTCCTGCAGCCTGCGCCGGGCAGCCGAAACAGGAGGACCCGCCGCCGCCCTGGAGCTTCCCGACGGCACCCTGGTGGATGGAAAGACCTCTGATCTTTTGGGGGCTTCCTCTGCCCTGCTCTTAAACGCCCTCAAGGAACTGGCGGGAATCGACCACAATATTCACGTGATCTCCCCGGAAGCCATCCGTCCCATCCAGGAGCTGAAAACCCGCTACCTGGGAAGCAAAAATCCCAGACTTCACACGGATGAAACCCTGATCGCCCTGTCGGTGAGCGCCGCCACCAATCCCCATGCCCGCCTGGCTCTGGAACAGCTTAAAAAGCTGAAAGGCTGTCAGGCCCACACCTCCGTCATGCTCTCCCCCGTAGATGTGGAGGAACTGCGGAGACTGGGCATCGAGCTTACCTGTGAGCCGGTCTTTGAAAAGGAGAGGAATTACCGGTAAAAAGCTGCAGAAATGCAAAAATCTGAAAAAAATCGCATTTTTACTTGCTCTCCATCTTCCCTGTATGATATAATGGCGGGAAAAGGAGGGATTGAAATGGCGAATGTAATTGATACGGCAAAATATATCCTGGAGCAGAAGGGTCCCATGACCAGCCTGAAGCTTCAGAAGCTTTGCTACTACTGTCAGGCCTGGGCTCTCGTGTGGGACGATTCACCCCTGTTTGAGGAGGACTTTCAGGCCTGGGGAAGCGGGCCGGTATGCCCTGAACTTTTCTACAATGTCGAGCTGAAGAACGAACTGTACCCGGAGGATGAAACCGGCGGGGAGGGAGACCTGACCGAAGATCAGAAAAAAACCATTGACGAGGTTCTGGAAAGTTACGGTGATCTCGATCCCCTGTCCCTCCTCTGGCAGACACAGAGCGAGAAGCCCTGGAAATGGGCTGGAATAGATGAGAAATCCCCAAACGTGATCACCAAAGAAAGCATGGCCATGTTTTACGGAGGCCTTTTCTAAGGGGAAAAGGAGACAGTTTTGATTTATGAGGAATTTCCCGTGCGGATCCCGGCAGATGCTCACATCCACCAGGACCGGGTGCTCCTTGTCACCTCTTCCGGTTCTGCCCGCAAACGGACCAGTATCGGAAAGGTGTGCGGAGAGGGCCTGATGTACCCCGGCGACCTGTACTTCCGCCTGTACCCGGAGGAATGGAAAAGACAGTATCCGGATGTGAAATCCCCGGCACCGCCTGCCTTTCTGGGAGCGGGGGTTTTTGCCCTGGTGCTGGGATGTTCTCAAAAAAACGGACTCTACCCTGCCCTGGTCTCCTCCCTGGGACCGGAAAGGGCCAATGCCGTTATGGATCTGGCCCTGTATTCCCTTCTTCCCCGGGGGAGTCTGACAAAACAAACATTCCTGGATATGGTGGAGGCGCTGCAGAGATACCATCTCACCTTCCAGGGTGTGCTGATCGATGAGACGCTCTACAGCGAAGAGCTGCTGCAGATGCTTCATGATCTGGAGATGAACTACGTGATCCGGCTCCCAAAGGATTCATCCGGATTCGTTCAGATGATGAAGCTTCACGGAAGAAGTCTGGAATTCAGGGCAGCGCATCTGATGCGCGGCGGAAACAGATACGGGACTCTTTCCCGTATGAAACTCAGCAAAGATCTGGACTTTGAATCCACCATCGCCCTGATCTACGATACCACAAATGCGGCGAAAAGACGGGAAGCTTTCACCGTTAAAGTCAGCGAAACGGCAGATATGTTTAACGAAAACGGTGTGGAGATCCCGGGAAAGTACAGGAAGTACATCCTCTTTGACAAAGAGGGAAGGGCTTATCTGGACACGGAAAAAGTCCAGGAGAAAATCTCTTCCACCGGTTACCGGGCTCTGGGGACATCTCTTCCATTCACTGCTTCCGAGATCGATGAGACCTATGAGCTGGGCTCCTCCACGGAACATCTGATCTCCAGGCTTAAAAAGGGGATCGGCTGCAAAGATGAGGCGGGACTTGAGAACCTGATTTTTACTGCCTTTGTCTCTTCCACAGTAAGATGGGAGATCGGAAGATCCTGCAAGAAGCATCACCTGCAGGAAAGGAAGATGATCCGGAAAGCCTCCCGGACAGGGTTTCGCCTGATGGAGAGGGATTATGAAGC
>CAZJYM010000060.1:10996-13962 GCA_964550245.1 uncultured Blautia sp.
GTGTCAGTGAAATGTAAGATCTTTGGATTTGAGAGGAACTGCTACGGTTCTCTTCTGGTCAGGATCCGGAATTAAGCGTTCATTGTCCGCACTTTCTGCATTCCGGGGTTTCCCAGGCACTTTTCCCTCTGGTCCTCCAGATTCATCTTCAAGTGATGGTCCTCGACCGGAGATCGTTCATCCCTTGGACCATATACCCTCTCATTCTCTGTAGTGGGACAGGATGAAGCCGAAGCAGCAGTTGTTGTCAATGTTATGTAAATGTTTTTCGTCTCCAATGAGACTGAAAATCCTTCGCAATTTGGTCTTGATTTCAATCATGATCTGTGGTACACTGTTCGTAAAGGAGGGATGAACAGTGGCGAACATTTTTGACACCGCAAAATACATCCTGGAGAAGCAGGGTACCATGAACAGCATGAAACTCCAGAAGCTTTGCTACTACTGTCAGGCCTGGGCTCTCGTATGGGACGATTCACCCCTGTTTGAGGAGGACTTTCAGGCCTGGGCCAGCGGTCCGGTATGCACTGAACTTTTCTTCAATACCGAGCTGAAGGACGAACTGTATCCGGAGGATGTACCCGGCGGCGAGGGGGACCTGACCGAAGATCAGAAAAAAACCATTGATCGTGTTCTGAAGAGTTACGGCAATCGTGATGCCCTGTCACTCAGCCAGCAGACACACATGGAGAATCCCTGGAACTGGGCCAGAATTGATGTGCCAAGTGGTAAGGGATCCTCAAACGTGGTCACCAAGGAAAGCATGGCCATGTATTACGGAGGCCTGTACTAAGGGGAAAAGATGACGCTTTTGATTTTTGAAGAATTTCCCGTGCGGATCCCGGCAGATGCTCACATCCACCATGACCGGGTGCCCTTCATCTCCTCTTCCGGTTCGATCTGCTCCAGGCACAGTATTGGAACGGTGTGCGGTACCCTTACAATCACATTCTCTTTGACGAAGAAGGAAGGGCTTATCTGGACACGGGAAAAAGTCCAGGAGAAAATCTCTTCCACCGGTTACCGGGCTCTGGTGACATCTCTTGCGCTTCGCGCCTCCGAGATCGATGAGATCTACCAGTTCAGTGCCTCCACGGAACATCTGATCTCCCAGCTTAAAAAAGGGATCGGCTGCACAGATGAGGCAGGACTTGAGAACCTGATTTTTACTGCCTTTGTCTCTGCCATAGTAAGATGGGAGATCGGAAAATCCTACAAGAAGCATCACCTGCAAGAAAGGAAGATGATCCGAAAAGTCTCCATGACAGGATTCGCCTGATGGAGAGGGATTATGAAGCCGAAGAGCCCCTTTTCCCTGAGTTTATCAGAATCCTCTCGGATTTTGAAGTAGATGAGGAGAAGTTTCAGGCGTTAAAAAAGCTTGCCGATCTGCGGCTGAAAAAGAGCACTGATCAAAAGCCCCGATCCTTTGAAATGTGAAAATCCCAGGAAAATGAAAAATCCTCCTGCTAACCGCAGGCGGATTTATTTTTAAGTTGAACATCCTGTTTGGTGTCAGTGAAATGTAAGATCTTTGGATTTGAGCGGAACTGCTACGGTTCTCTTCTGATCAGGATCCCGGATGTATGCGACCATTGTCCGCACTTTCTGCATTCCGGGATTTCCCAGTGTCCTTCTCCTTCCGCTTCTCCAAATTCATTTTCATTCTGTGTAATGGGACAGAATGAAGCCGGAGCTGCAGTTGTTGTCAATATTATGAAAATGTTTTTTACATCCTATTAGATTGAAAATTCTTCGCAATTTGGTCTTGATTTCAATCCTAATCTGTGGTACACTGTTCGTAAAGGAGGAATTGTGATGGCGAATGTGATTGACACCGCAAAATATATCCTGGAGCAGGTGGGTCCCATGACCAGCATGAAGCTTCAAAAGCTTTGCTACTACTGTCAGGCCTGGGCTCTCGTGTGGGACGATTCACCCCTGTTTGAAGAGGACTTTCAGGCCTGGGCCAACGGTCCGGTATGCCCTGAACTTTTCTACAATGTCGAGCTGAAGGATGAACTGTATCCGGAGGATGAAACCGGTGGCGACGGGGACCTGACCGAAGATCAGAAGAAAACCATTGATCTGGTTCTGGAGAGCTATGGTCATCGCGATGCCCTGTCACTCAGCTGTCTGACACAAAGCGAAAATCCCTGGAACTGGGTCAGAATTGATGTGCCAAATGGTAAGGGATCCCGCAACGTGATCACCAAGGAAAGCATGGCCATGTATTACGGTGGCCTGTACTAAGGGGAAAAGGAGACGTTTTGATTTTTGAAGAATTTCCCCTGTGGATCCCGGCAGATGCTCACATCCACCATCTTCTGTAGTGGAATGGGATGAATCTGATGCAGTAAATGTTATCAATGTGATGTAAATGTTTTTCTCGTGTTCATTCCACAAAAAAATTGCAAATCGGATCTTAATTTCAATCCTGATCAATGATACACTGTGCGTAAAGGAGGGATGAATCATGGCTAATGTGTTTGACACTGCCAAATATATCCTGCAGCAGTATGGTCCCATGTCGAGCATGAAGCTTCAGAAGCTGTGCTATTATTCTCAGGCCTGGTCTCTTGTGTGGGACGAAGAGCCCCTGTTTGAGGAGGACTTTCAGGCCTGGGCCAACGGGCCGATCTGCCCTGAACTTTTCTTCAAAACCCAGGGGAAGTTCAAACTGGAAGCGGAGGATGAAACCGGCGGAGAGGGTGATCTGACCGAGAACCAGAAGGATTCCATTAACGTGGTTCTGGAAAGTTACGGCCCTCACAATGCACAGTGGCTCAGCCAGATGACACATCAGGGAATGCCTTGGAGACAGGCCAGAAAAGGTGTGCTGTTTGGTGAACCATGTACGAATGTGATCACAAAAGAGAGCATGGCAATTTACTATGGCAGCCTCTAAGCGAAAAAAAAGAGTAAATGAAGAAACGGTGTCTGGAATTTCTAAAGGGAAAACAAAC
>CAZJYM010000061.1:0-13900 GCA_964550245.1 uncultured Blautia sp.
AAAAGCCGGGGGACAAGGAGGTCATACCGCATGGACTTTGTTATCACCATACTGGAACAGGGATTTATCTATGGAATTCTTGCCCTGGGGGTTTATATCACCTATAAGATCCTGGACTTTCCGGATCTGACCACCGACGGAAGCTTCCCATTGGGGGCTTCCGTCACGGCGGCTCTGATTACCAGGGGTGTGAATCCCTACCTGACTCTGCCCATTGCTCTTCTGGCGGGGGCTTTGGCGGGAGTCTGCACGGGACTGATCCACGTGAAGGGAAAGGTACGGGATCTGCTGTCCGGAATTATTGTGATGACCGGTCTGTGGACCATCAACCTGCGGGTTGCGGGGACCTCCAACGTTCCCCTTTTCTCCAAGGAGACCATCTTTAAGAATTCCTTCCTGGAGCGGCTTTTTCCAGAAAGCCTGGCTCCTTACGGAACCATCCTGGTGATCGTGCTCCTGACGCTGGTGACCAAGCTGGTGCTGGACTTCTACATGAGCAGCCAGTCCGGTTTCCTTCTGCGGGCGGTGGGAGACAATCACCATCTGGTGACCTCCCTGGCCAAAGATCAGGGAAACATGAAGATCCTGGGGCTGGCCCTCGCCAACGGCCTGGTTTCCCTCTCCGGCTGCATCTTCTGTCAGGAAGAGCGGGTGTTTGAGATCTCCATGGGAACCGGAGCCGTGGTCATCGGTCTGGCCAGCGTGATCATCGGCACCAGCCTCTTTAAGAACCTTACCTTTATAAAGCCTACCACGGCGGTGATTATCGGTTCGGTGCTCTACAAGGCCTGTACCGCCATCGCCATGCGCAGCTTTGAGCCCCAGGACATGAAGCTGATCACGGCGGTGCTGTTCCTGATCGTGCTGCTGATCAGTATGGAGCGGACAAAGAAGGTGAAGACCCATGCTTGAGCTGAAGGAAATCTACAAATACTACAATCCGGGCACCGTCAACGAGATGTGCCTCTTTCAGAACTTTAACCTGACCATTAAGGACGGGGAGTTTGTTTCGGTGGTGGGAAGCAACGGATCGGGAAAGACCTCTCTGCTGAACATCATCTGCGGCAGCATTCCCGTAGAATCCGGCAGCATCCTTCTGGACGGAAAGGACATCACCAGAGAGAAGGAGTACAAGAGAAACGAGAGAATCGGCCGGGTGTACCAGAACCCTGCCATGGGAACCTGTCCCAGCATGACCATCCTGGAAAACATGTCCCTGGCGGACAACAAGGGAAACTCCTACGGGTTAAAGCGGGGCACCAACCGGAAGCGCATCGATCACTACCGGGATCTGCTCCGTCCCCTGAACCTGGGACTGGAGGACAAGATGAACGTGAAGGTGGGATCTCTCTCCGGCGGACAGAGACAGGCCATGGCCATGCTCATGTCCACCATGACGCCCATCCGCTTCCTGATCCTGGATGAGCACACCGCGGCCCTGGATCCCAAAACCGCGGAGATTATCATGGAACTGACGGACAAGCTGGTCAAGGAGAAACACCTGACCACCATCATGGTGACCCACAACATTCGTTACGCCGTAGAATACGGGGACCGTCTGATCATGATGCACCAGGGCACCGCCGTCATTGACTCCTGCGGGGAAGAAAAGGCGGCTATAAGGATTGACGACATACTGCAAAAATTTAATGAGATCAGCATCGAGTGCGGGAACTGAGTTCCCTCTCAGAGGATGACAAGAGGCTTTTCGAATTCATGGCGGAAAGCCTTTTTCGTTTTTGTGGAGAGAATGCTCTCATAGAGGTGGGAGGCCTGGATGGTTTCCATAAAGATCTCCAGAGCGGGGGGATCCAGCTTTCTACTGGCATCCGAGGCTTTGGAGATCACCGGGATTCGAGTTTTGTTCCCCATCTCCTTTAATAAAGGAAGCGCTTCTCTTCGAAAACCCAGGATCCGGGCATAAGGCAGGATGGGATCCCGTTTTTTCATATTTAAAAGGACATGCAGCAGGCAGCGCTTTACCCTGGACCGGGTCAGATCCCGGGAGTGAAGCAGGGCGGCAAAGGAGGAGAAGCCCTCACATTTGTAGCGGAGCCGGTAGATCTTTCGGGCCAGATCCGGAGAGATGTCCGGGTATGTCATCAGGCTTTCGGGTGTCTCCCAGAGAAGCTTATAGCGGATCAGGGGATCCAGGTCTGATTCGAAAATCAGGGCCTGATCCCGGATGCTCTGTTCCAGGTAAGGAAGGGCGGGATCCGGGATCATGCCCTGAAGGAAGGAAGTATCCCCGGATTCGATCTTTTTCCGCAGGGCGGATGCGCTGGGAAACTCCCCCGGATTGATTTCCTCCTGGTGGTATCCGGCTCCCGCTCTTTTTACAGGAAGCGGTGTGATGGAGCTTCTCTGCCGCTTCAGGGCCTTAACGTATTCGATTCCCAGGATGTTGTTGGGGCGGGAGAGAAAGTCGGCCATGTCCGGGTACTCAGACAAAAGAGGAGAAAGAGCCCGGCTTCTGGCCGCGGGGTAGGAAAGACCCTGACGCAGCAGTTCTCCCAGCTCCTCTTTGTAGGATTCGCTCTCAGAAAGAAGCAGGTCTGCAGCCCGGGAAAACTTCTGGGGATCCGCATCCTCCGCTCCAAAGCACAAAAAGTCCGTGATGCCGATCCCTTCCAGGATGGACACGGCACCCATGGCGAAAAACTCGGCACTGGCGGCAGAAGCACAAACCGGCAGCTCCAGCACCAGATCCGCCCCGCAGGAGAGGGCCATGGCAGCTCTCACATGTTTTTCCAGCAGGGCGGGAGCCCCTCTCTGGACAAAATCTCCGCTGCTGACCACCACCACATAATCCGCCCCCAGGGTGGATTTGACCTTCTCGATCTGGTAGAGATGACCGTTGTGAAAGGGATTGTACTCTGCGATAATGCCTGCTGTTTTCATGGCCTGCCCTCCTCTTTTTGGAGAGCTTATCATACCATGATAAAAATGACTTTACAAGGGGAGAGGGTTAAGCCGTTTGCTTTTCTGCCCAGGGAAACAGAAAACTGTGAGAACAGTTTCCACAAGGATGGTGAAACCCCCGGTACTGCACAGATGGATCCTGCCGGCGATTCCCTGGGCTGCCCGGAGAGTCCGAAACAGATGTGTGACATGATTGAAAAGGAGTATTCCCCCAACCGCAGCATCTTTAGGGGGAAGGAAAAGGAGGAAAAATGAGACTGGGGATATCGACGCCCTTACAACATTCCTCTGCGGAGGAATGGGCGGAAAAGATGGAGAAACTGGGGATGAGAAGCGTTGTCTTCCCGGTGGACAGCTTTGCAGAGAAGGAAGTGATCGAGAACTACCGGGTGCAGGCAGAGAAACACGAGCTGATGATTGCCGAGGTGGGGATCTGGCGAAATGCCCTGGCGGAAGATCCCAAGGAGCAGCAGGCGGTCATGGACTACAGCATTGCCCAGTTAAAGCTGGCGGATTCTCTTGGTGCCAGATGCTGCGTCAACGTGGCCGGGGCAGCAGGGAAGCTCTGGGACGGACCCTACCGGGAGAACTTCTCCAGGAGAACCTGGGAGAGAACCGTGCGCATGGTGCAGGAAGTGATCGACGAGGCCAGGCCGGAACACACCTTCTTTACCCTGGAGCCCATGCCCTGGATGGTTCCCACGGGACCGGAGGAGTATGACCGGCTTTTATCGGAGGTAAACCGGGAACACTTTGGTGTTCACATGGACGGGGTCAACTGGATCAATTCGGCGGACCGCTACTTTAATCCGGAGGAGTTTCTGGAGAAGTGTTTTTCGATCCTGGGAAAGAGGATACGAAGCTGCCACCTGAAGGATGTGCATCTGGAAACGGAACTGACCTTTCAGTTAAAGGAGTGCCCCTGCGGAGAGGGAGAATTCCCCCTGGAAAAGTATGTGGAACTCATCGACTCCCTTGATCCGGAGATGCCGGTGATCATTGAGCATCTCTCCACGGATGAACAGTATGAATCCAGCGCCGCCTATGTGAAGAAAAGACTGGGACTGAAGTAGAGAAAAGGGAAAGGAATTTCCAGCCGGAAGGGGAAAAGCTGTATCAAAAAAAATCCATGCACCCCCGGAGAAACCCTTGAAATGCCGGGTTTCAGGGGGTATAATAAACCAAAAACAAAGATAATGAAAGGAGCCAATTATCATGGGATTTATTGATGTACTGAAAGCCAGAGCCAAATCCAGTGTCAAGACCATCGTTCTCCCGGAGACGGAAGACCAGAGAACTCTGGAAGCAACCGAAAAGATCCTGAAGGAAGGCATTGCCAAAGTCATCCTGGTGGGAAATGAGGAGACCGTGAAAAAGAATGCCGCCCAGGGAGGATTTGACATTTCCGGAGCGAAGATCGTGGATCCCGTCACATCCGAGAAGACCCCCCAGTACATTGACAAGCTGGTGGAACTGAGACAAAAGAAGGGCATGACCCATGAACAGGCCACCGAGATCCTTCTCAACCAATATCTTTTCTACGGCGTGATGATGGTCAAGATGGGAGATGCAGACGGAATGGTTTCCGGCGCCTGCCACTCCACCGCGGACACTTTGCGTCCCTGCCTTCAGATCCTGAAGACCAAACCGGGCACCAAGCTGGTCTCCGCATTTTTCCTGATTGTGGTTCCCGACTGCGAGTACGGCGCCAACGGAGCCTTTGTGTTTGCTGACTCCGGTCTGGTGCAGGATCCCGATCCGGAAGAGCTCTCCGCCATTGCCGCTTCCTCCGCCGAATCCTTTAAGCTTCTGGTTCAGGAGGAGCCCATTGTGGCCATGCTCTCCCATTCCACCAAGGGAAGCGCCAAGCATGCCCTTGTCGACAAGATGGTTGAGGCCACCAGGATTGCCAAGGAAGAGCATCCGGAACTGAAACTGGACGGAGAATTCCAGCTGGATGCCGCCATCGTTCCCAGCGTAGGCGCCTCCAAGGCTCCCGGCAGCGATGTGGCGGGCAAGGCCAACGTGCTGATCTTCCCCAACCTGGATGCAGGAAATATCGGCTACAAGCTGGCTCAGCGTCTGGGCAAGGCAGAGGCTTACGGCCCCATCACCCAGGGCATTGCCAAACCGGTTAACGACCTTTCCAGAGGCTGCTCCGCCGATGATATCGTGGGAGTGGTGGCCATCACCGCCGTACAGTGCCAGGCCCAGGACGCATAAGGAATTGTTTTAGAAAGATCAGGAGAAAAATCATGAACGTTTTGGTTATTAACTGCGGAAGTTCCTCATTGAAATATCAGCTGATCAACTCCGAGACCGAGGCCGTTCTGGCCAAGGGTCTCTGCGAGAGAATCGGCATCGACGGCAGACTGGTCTATCAGAAGGCCGGCAGTGAGAAGGAGATCACGGAAGCTCCCATGCCCACCCACCGGGAAGCCATCCAGATGGTTCTGGACGCCCTCACCAATGAGAAGACCGGGGCCATCAGGAGTCTGTCGGAAGTGGGAGCCATCGGCCACCGCATCGTGCACGGCGGAGAGAAGTTCGCCTCCTCGGCTCTGATCACCGACGAGATGATCGCCGCCGTGGAAGAGTGCAATGAACTGGCGCCTCTTCACAATCCTGCCAACCTGATCGGCATCCGTGTCTGTGCGGAGCTGATGCCCGGCGTACCCCAGGTGGGCGTGTTTGACACCGCCTTCCATCAGACCATGCCGGCAAAGGCCTACCTCTACGGTCTGCCCATCGAGTATTACAAGAAGTACAAGGTGAGAAGATACGGGTTCCACGGAACCTCCCACAGCTTCGTCTCCAAACGGGCGGTGGAATTTTTGGGACTGGATCCGGAGAACTCCAAGGTCATCGTCTGCCATCTGGGCAACGGTTCCTCCATCAGCGCGGTGGTCAACGGCAAGTGCGTGGACACCACCATGGGACTGACACCGCTGGAGGGCGTGGTGATGGGCACCCGTTCCGGGAACATCGATCCCGCCATCGTGGAGTACATCGCCAAGAAGGAGAACCTGGACATCACCGGGATCATGAACGTGCTCAACAAGAAGTCGGGCCTGCAGGGAATGTCCGGCGTTTCCAGCGACATGCGGGACATTGACGCCGCCATCGAAGCAGGAAATGAGGATGCGAAGAACGCCTTTGACGTGCTCTGCTACGGAATCGCCAAGTTTGTAGGCGGCTATGTGGCAGCCATGAACGGTGTGGATGCCATCATCTTCACCGCCGGCATCGGTGAGAACGCCGGCAACGTGCGGGAAACCGTGTGCAGCTATCTGGGATACCTGGGAATCACCATCGATAAGGAGAGCAACTCCGTCCGCGGTGAGGAAAAGGTGATCTCCACCCCGGATTCCAAAGTGAAGGTTGCCGTGATCCCCACCAATGAGGAGCTGGCCATCTGCCGGGAGACCGTGGCACTGGTGAAATAAATAAAACAGTAGAAACAGTACAGCCCTGCCGGGTACCCCGGCAGGGCTGTTTGTGTGTTAAGAGACGTGAGATTCGTTTTCGGTTTTAGGTTTGGGGCCGGGTTTCTTCCGGACACTGCCGTCTTTGTTGTAGGAGTTTCTCTTTGTTCCCGGCTTTACCCCCGGCTTCTTTCTGGGAGTACCGTCCTGGTTGAAGTCCTGTCTTTTGGTGCCCTTTTTCACGCCCGGCTTCCCGGGGGGATGAGGATCTTTTGGGGCTGCGGCCTTTCTTCTCCGGGACTTCGGGATCCGGCCGGAGAGACGGTCATTTGCCAGCTTTACGGTTTCCGCCGTGAGCTTTTGGGGATCCGCATCCAGATGATAAAAGAAGGAATGAAGGATGTCGTTATCCGCATACTGGTATGTGTAGACATCGTTTACCCTCCGGGCTTCCATCTGTTCCAGTTCCCGGATCACCTGGGAGAGTGTACAGCCCGATTCCCCGGCTGCCTTCTCCATCTCGTACCGGAGGATGGATTCAATCAGACCGGAACCTGGCCGGACTTCCTCCAGGGGAGCAAACAGAGAGTGGACCTCCTCCGGCTTCATCTCACTGGAGGTCAGGATAGCGTAGAATCCCATCTCTTCCATCAGAGGTTTCAGTCCTTTGGAGTTGATCTGCGGACCATCCGCTACTGTGAGAACTTCCTTGTATCTGTCTTTCACAACGGCGGGCTTTCCCTCCTGCAGGCACTTTTCCAGCCGGTGCATCTCCTGGTAGAGATCTTCCAGCAGGGCGGAGACACCATCGCTTTCCTTCTGGAAATCGTAGAAGAGAGTGAGGGTGCCCGTATGTCCAGTGCTTTCGGGAAACTGGACGGGCATCTGTCCGGCAAAGAGAAAGGTATGAGGAAGCAGGAAGTCGGGATTTTGCCGGATCCGGAAGGCCAGGTCTTTTGCGGGCTTTGGTATTCCTTTTATCAGGATTCCCAGGGGTACATTCTGGATTTCTGCATGAGAGCATTCTTCATCCGCAAGGACGGCAGATACCTGAAGCAGTTCCAGGATTTCCCTCACTTCATGTGTACCATATGTCAGGGGCATCCCATCCGGTGTGAGGGCATGGATACAGATGTTATCAGGGGTTTTTTCAAACCGGAGCAGGGCAGTGTCTGTGCCTTTCTCCCGGCAGTGGAGGATCCAGCGGCGCATGAAAAGGAGATCTTCTTCCTCTGTCCGGAGGAAATTGCTTTTGGGCTCCCGGCAATAGAGGAGTTCAAAAGAGGAAGGATCCTCCTGGGAACTGAGAATGGAATCCATGGCCTGATCCAGGAGGGCATTTCCCGCATCTTCCCCGTACACACTGTCCAGGATTTCCTTCAGCCCTGTTTTGGTGCAGACTGCCTGACAGGCGGAAAACATCCCGATCCTGATCACAGAGGGTTTGTTCTCTTCCCCCGCAATCTTCTTCCACTGGTCTGGAAAGATGCGGGCATAGGCAGTAGTGGGGTGCATGGTGGTGGTACTGCCCTCACACATATGGCCGATGGTGGTTCTCCTTGGCACGGCATAGCCCTTTTCCCGGTCATAGGGTGCTGCGAGCACATACTTGATCAGAGCCGGCTTCCCATCGGGCTGTCTTTCTATGGTTACATGTTCCTTCGGGATCTCCACCACAAGATTGCGGTAAACTGACATGACAATGCCTTCCCTGTCCAAGCGGTTGAATCGTTCAGCAGACTATACAGGATTGGATAAGGGATGTCAATGGCAGGTCCAGGTGTCCGGAAAAACGGCCCCAGGCAGTGCAGGAATTTCGGTAGATTTCCCACGTAGGGATAGAAACTTCCTCTGTGTCCCTGTTACAGGACAGGTGTTCCATATGAACCATGAAAAGTTCTGGGCAGTGCTCACTTCTCCGGTAAAGTGGCTTCCCTTCCCCAGACCTCGATCTGCGTTAAAGCCGGGAAGGGGCTGGGATCCTCCGCTTTGATCAGCTCGCAAAGCGTCAGACTCTCGATGGTGCGCTCCTGAATGGGAAAGGCCTGAGGCCTGGGATCCTTGTTGAGGGAGAAAACCTCGGAACTTCCGTCGTCAAAGCAGACTTTGGCGGAGGTCCACCAGCTGTCATGGGGGAAATCTGCCCGGAGAGTCAGGCGGATCTCATCAACGGTAACCGGTCTGCCGAAATCCAGCGTCAGGGCAGCCTGTGGATCCTGGTTGATTCCCCAGCTCTGATAGGGCCATTCCCCGTGGGAATTGTTGAGGTAGATGCCGTCGATGGCATTGCGGGCTGCAAACACCGCTTCTCCTCTGGTTTCCACGTTGGCAGAGGCATGGGGGAAAAATCCCGGGTATCCATGAGCATCGTAGGGATTAAAGGCCAGGTTTCTCCGGGAGGCGATTTCCTCCGGGGAAGCCAGTCTGGCCCGGATGATGTGGCAGGCTCCGAAAAAGCTTTTGGGGCTGTAGACCATCGCCTGTTCCCCCATGGGAATTTCAAAACTGATCGCCCTCTCCTTTACGTACACCAGGGCGGGAGCCATGGTGTCTTCAAACTGGATCACGCAGTACTGACCGGGGGTGCTGATTTCCATAACGATCCGGTCTCCCGGACAGTAGGATCCGGTGTAAACCAGTTCCAGGTGCTGACCTGCCGGGGCGGTGGACAGGGTGTGGCCCTTATCGTTTAAAACTTTCAGTTTGATTTCTTCCTGGGACATATGTGTCTCCTTTCATGTCAGGGTAAGCTGAAGCTCACCCTTAAAATAGATGCGGGTGCGGTACAGTGTTTCCGGCCAGGCGGTGCGAAGCCGGGGATCGGTGACGGGGATCTCCTCTCTTGAGATGGAAAGGTTTCCCTGAATGCCGGCTTTTGCCAGATCTCCGAAGGCAACGGTGCATCCCCGGATGGCGGGGGAGAGGGAACTCATCAGGGTGAGGGCGGTAAGACCCGGGTAATCGGTGCGGTCATGAAGGGTGAAGCCCTCCGGGGTAAGGGTTGCTTCTCTTCGATAGAAAGTAAGTCCGGGTACAGTGCCGTACGCTCCCGAGAGATCCATACGGATGCCGGAGAGATCCTCTTTTACATTTACGTCTCGGGCACAGTACTCAGGTCCCGGGAGCTGCTGGTATTTTTCTCCTTCGGGATCAAACTCCGGAAGGTTGTGCCAGGAGGACTGCATGGTCCAGATGGTGTAGCGCTTCGAGCTGAAGGTATCCCGGGTGTAGGTTTCCACGCCCACGTCGATCAGAAGGGGAGAGCCGTCTTTATAGAGGGTTACGCTGCCCACGTCGTTGTGGTTGTGGCTGTCCCCGTTGTTTCCGGCTTTGGCTCCCAGCACATACTTCCCCCGCCGGGTGACCAGAATCCCCGTGCTGGGATACCACACATCCCCCGGCGGGGGAGGCGGATTCTTGGAAAAGGTCCTGGCGGCGGCGAGGATTTCCTCTTCGGCCCGGGCGAAGCGCAGATCCTCGTAAAGGCTTTGAGAGATGAAACTTCCCTGTGCCACATCCCCTGCAGCCAGAGCCATCAGACCGGGGCTCTTTACCTTCTTCGCAAAGAGAAACTCTCCGGCTCCTCTGGGACCGGCCAGGGGACTGCAGTCCGAAAAGTTCAGGTACCAGGGACCTTCCACATGCATGTGCAGGATGTATTCCGCCATGGAAAGAAGTTTCTTCTCCTGCCAGATGGTGTCCAGCACCCCGGGCACCGTGGAGCATAGAAGCTCTAAAGCGTAAAAGCAGGGCAGGGCCGCATGGGAGTAGTACTGGGCTCCCTCGTTGCAGCAGCCGTCCTTCCCGTAGGAGTTTATAAAGCTGTCCAGACTGCCGGCTGCCTTTTGAACGAAAAAGGGCAGTTCCTCATCAGCAGCGGCAGCGTTGGCACACAGGAGCATGTTTTGGGTACACCAGGGCGTCCAGTTGCAGACCGGCCTGTCTTTGGGATCGTTCGTATCCGCCATCCACCAGAAGTGGGTGTTTTTACAGGGATCCAGGATCCGTGTTCGGATCTCCTTTCGAATTCTTTCTGAGATCCCGGGGGAAAGGTCTTCCAAAGGATCCTCCAGAAGAGCCGGCACCATGGAGAGCAGGGCGCCGGTTTCGGCCGCAAAGAGATCCACGATGGGCCTTTCCGGATCCGGAAGGGGAAGCTGGACGGTATCCCGCACATAGTTGTTGTGGGCGGGAAGCTGCCAGGCGGTCTCCTCACAGATGGCCCAGATGTAATCCCCGATGAGGCGCAGGTATCTTTTCTTCCCTTCGGTCCATTCCCCCATGGTCAGAGCTGTAAGGGTACTGCGGCGGGCAAAGTAAGGTGTCTCATAGGCGGTACGGTCTCCCTTTTCGGAGAAGGCCAGCCAGAGAGAAAGGGGCAGGGGTGGTGGTACCGGGTGGGTTTTGGCTGCTTTTTCTGCCGTGGAGAGGATCCGGGCAGAACCGGGAAGGTTTTGACGCTGCGGAGTGAGACAAACACGTCTGGGAGTCCAGGAAACTTTAGAGAGCCTTTCAGAAAGCATGGGCTGTTCCTCCCTTTCTTTTTCCCCAGAATACTCTCCGCCGGTGCCGGTGTCAAGACGGGAGAGTTTTTGGAATATTGTCTTTTCAGGTGTTGCACAGGGCATGATAAAGGACTACAATGCACTTGTTATCAGGAAACCTTTCATACCGAGGATGTTTTTATGAAGACTTTTTCCAACCCTTCGATCACAAAGAGCGGGGCAGAATCGGCCCTGGATACGGCCGTATCCCTGGTGAGACAGAACCTGCCCCTGTTTACCCATAACTGCCAGAACCATTCCAGTGTGAACGACATCTATCCTCCCTGTGAGAACGACCAGTGGACCTGCGGCTTCTGGCCCGGGGAAGTCTGGCTTTCCTATGAGCGCACCGGGGAGGATGGCTTCCGGGATGCGGCCCTCACTCTGGTGGAGAGCTTCCTCTACCGGATTGAGAATAAGATCCAGGTAGACCACCACGACATGGGGTTTCTCTACAGTCCCTCCTGTGTGGCCGCATATAAGCTTACCGGCAGTGAAACCGGGAAAAGAGCCGCCCTTCTGGCAGCCGATCAGCTCTGTACCCGTTTTCAGGAGAAGGGCGGCTTTTTCCAGGCCTGGGGGCCCATGGGAGAACCGGACAACTACCGCTATATCATTGACTGCCTGCTGAACATTCCCCTTCTGTACTGGGCTTCCTCCGTAACCGGGGATCCACACTATGGGGATCTGGCAAACCGCCATGCCGCCACCTGCCTGGCCAACTCCATCCGCCCCGACGGATCCACTTACCATACCTTCTTTATGGATCCCCGTACCGGAGATCCGGTACGGGGTGCCACCTGTCAGGGGTACCGGGATGACAGCTGCTGGGCCAGAGGTCAGGCCTGGGGTGTCTACGGCACCGCATTGGGGTACACGTATACCGGTAACCCGGAGTACCTTAAGGCCTTCCGCAAAGTCCTTTCTTACTATCTGGAGAGACTGCCGGGGGATCTGGTGCCCTACTGGGACATGACCTTCACATCCGGTACGGAGGAACCCAGAGACTCCTCTTCCGCTTCCATTGTGGCCTGCGGCCTGCTGGAGGCAGCAAAACATGTGGAAGCTGAGGAAAAGGAGGCATATCAGATCCTGGCGGCCCAGATGCTGTTAAGCCTTTGGGAGGGTTATGCGGTAAAGGAAGGGCCACCCGGTATCGGCCTTGTCCGCCATGGCACCTACAGCAAAAAGAGCCCCTATAACACCTGTACCCCGGAAGGGGTGGATGAGTGTGTGAGCTGGGGGGATTACTTCTATATGGAAGCTTTGACCCGGTTTGTGAAAGACTGGGAAATGTACTGGTAGAGGAGAAGACATATGCATATGAATCTGAGCAGCAGAAGAGATTTTTCGAGTCTGATGATGAAGATCTTAAAGCCCCTGCTTCGCCTTTATTCTCCGGGCTGTGCCCGGATGCTCCCCGCGGGAGCGGGGGCATCCTATGGGGAAGGGGCCAAGGGACTGGAGGGATTTTCCAGGCCCTTATGGGCCCTGGCCCCCTTCTGGATGGGAGGTGGAAAAGAGGAACCATTTTTATCCATATATCAGAAAGGGCTGGCGGAGGGCTCCAATCCGGAAAGCCCTGAGTACTGGGGGGATCCGGGGGACTATGATCAGTGCTTTGTGGAGATGGCCGCCATCGCCTGTGCCATTCTGGAGGTACCCCATCTGGTGTGGGAACCCCTGGCGCCTGAGGCAAAGGAGAACCTGGCCCGGTGGCTTTACACCATCAACGAACATGACCTGCCCGAATGCAACTGGCTGTTTTTCCGGGTTCTGGTCAATCTGGCCCTTCACAAGACGGGCATGAAGGCGGATATGGAACGGATGGGGCGGGATCTGGACCAGATCGACAGCTGGTATGTGGAGGACGGGTGGTATACGGACGGACCGCCGGAGAATAAGCCCCAGAGGGATTACTATGTGCCATGGGCCCTGGAATACTACGGGGTGCTCTACAGCGTCTTTGCCGCAGACCTGGATCCGGAGCGCTGCGAACGGTTCCGGCAGCGTGCCCTGGCCTTCGGGAAGGACTTTGTCTACTGGTTTGACTGGAACGGGGCGGCATTGCCCTATGGCAGAAGCCTGACCTACCGCTTTGCCCAGGCCTCCTTCTGGTCCGCCTGCGTCTTTGCCGGGCTGGAGCCTCTTCCCCTGCCGGTGATGAAGGGGCTTATCGTCCGCAACCTGAGCTGGTGGCTGGACAAACCCATCTTTGACAACAGCGGGGTGCTTACCGTGGGATACGGCTATCCCAACCTGTACATGTCGGAGCGGTACAATGCCCCGGGAAGCCCCTACTGGGGAATGAAGATCTTCCTGGTGCTGGCTCTCCCCAAAGAGCATCCCTTCTGGAAGGCTTCGACGGATCCCATGCCGAATCTGACAGGACTCTTTCCCCAGAAGGGTACCGGAATGCTGATCTCCCGCCTCAGTGACGGTCAGGTAAACGCCTATGCCCCGGGTGTGGTGGAAAAGGGCGGACACGGTCAGTTCGCGGAGAAGTATGGCAAGTTCTGCTATAACACCCGCTTCGGCTTTTCGGTGAGCCGCAGCACGGTCTCCATTGAGGAGGCGGCCCCGGACAGCATGCTGGCCTTTGTGATAGAAGGGGAGGAACCCGGTGTCTATGTGCGCCGCAGAAGCGAAGAGTACAGGCTTCTCCATGACCGCATCATCTCCACATGGAGCCCGTATCCGGGGATCCGGGTGGAGACGGAGCTGATCCCCTGTGACCAGGGACACCGCCGCCGCCATGTGGTGGAGAGTTCCATTTCCTGTAAGGCTTACGACTGCGGCTTTGCCGTTCCCCGCTTTGATCCCGGCTTTGGTACGGAAATCTTTGAAGGAGGAGCCGCCCGTGCCGGAACCGACACCCTTGTCTGTGAGGTGGAGGCCTTCCGGGGTGGAAAAGGGGTGATCCTGGACGCCTGGCCCAATACCAACCTCTACTGTCCCAACACGGTGATTCCCGCGGTGTGCTATGAGATCTCCCCGGGAAAGACGGAG
>CAZJYM010000062.1:0-13622 GCA_964550245.1 uncultured Blautia sp.
TTGTTGGCGGAGAAATCAGCGCTTTCGGTCAGGTTTTTCTCCCCCTCTTCCAGCAGGGCGGTATCCTCCGACTGAGTCTCCATCAGGGTGGCCTTTCCCACGGCGATACCGCTGTAGTAATAGGTCCGTTTGATCTTTCCATTCTTCACCCGGTCTTTGGTGGTCAGGCTTTCTTTTCCCATTCCCACGGGAAGGACCGCCTTGCCGCCGGAGAGCAGGTTAAAGTCGTCCGCCCCCGCGTTAAACATGGTAAAGCTGTCAAAGGCATAGTTCATCAGGGTGGCGGCTTCGGTCTCGATCTGGTCGTTGCTGTTCTGGAGAACCACCGTCACGATCTGCATGTCGTTTCTTTTGGCGGCACACATCAGGGTGCTTCCGGAGGCGGCGGTGTACCCTTCCTTGCCGGCCAGGCAGCCCTCATAGTACACGGGGCTGGAGGGGTTTAACATGGCGAAGTTGTTGGAGAGCACCCGGGATCCTCCGGACAGGTTGGTGGCGGGAATGGTGTAGGAGGTTGCGGCGGCGATGGTGCAGAAGGCATCGTTGTCCATGGCGGCCTTCATGATCAGAGCCAGGTCATGCGCAGTCACATGCTGGTTTTCATCCGGCAGTCCGGTGGGATTGGTAAACACCGTTCCGGTACAGCCCAGCTTTTTGGCTCTGTCATTCATCATCTCCACAAAGGATTCCAGGGAACCTCCCACATGTTCCGCCACCTGCATGGCGATGTCGTTGGCGGAAGCCATCATCACGGCATAGAGGCACTGCTCCATGGTGAAGACTTCATCCAGCTGGGCGGCGATGTTGGCTCCGCCGTCCGTAGCCCCGGATACACCGGTGGCGGTGACGGTCACCTCCTCCTCCAGGGTGCTGTTTTCCAGAGCCAGGAGGGTGGTCATGATTTTCACCGCTGCAGCCGGGTAAAGAGGATGATCCATGTTTTTCCCGTAGAGGATGGTGTTGGTGGAGGTCTCCATGACGACGGCCGCCGTGGAGGTGATCTCCGGTCCGGCCGGCCAGCCGGGTATGGTGTTGGTGGAGATGGAGGAGGCTTCCTCCTGGGTTTCGTCTCCTTCGGAGGCGTGTACCGGTGTCCAGGGACAGACCAGGAGCACCAGTGCCAGAAGAAGGATAGCGCATTTTCGGATGTTCATAACAATTCTCCTCATTTCCAGCGGGAGCAGCCCTTTAGAGCCGTCCTCTGCAGCTAATGTCTCAGTAACGTAGTATAACACATTTTGGGGGGCTTCTGTAAAGAAAGTTTGACAATTTTTCCTATCTTTTTCCGGGAAGACTCACCCTCTGACCATCCCTTGATTTTCCCCCCGAAATCCCTTATAATGATTCAGGCGCGAGAAAGGGACTACGGAATGGAAGGGGAGGGCTCATCCTTGAAGAAAAAAGATGCATTCATGGGAAAAATCCAGTGGGGTACCCTGCTTCGCAGGCTGTCCCCCTATACGATCATGAAGGGACTGCGCTATCTCCGCCATTACGGACCCAAAGAGTTCTGGATCCGCCTGCATGAGAGGTTTGAGCCGGAGGAGATCCCCTATGAAGAGTGGTATGCGGCCTATGTGCCCACGCCGGAGGTTCTGGAGGCCCAGAGGAAGAAAGCCTTTCAAAACGGTCCCCTGATCTCGGTGGCGGTACCCGTATACCAAACGCCGGAGAAGTTTCTGCGGGAGATGCTGGATTCCCTCCGGGCCCAGACCTATGGAAACTGGGAACTGTGCATCGCCAACGGAAGCCCGGATGATAAAAGTGTTACATCCGTTCTGGAAAGATACAGCAAAAAGGATTCCCGGATCCGCTTTTTAAACATGGATCACAACCAGGGAATCGCCGGAAATACCAACGGGGCCTTATCCATGGCCAGGGGAGAGTTTGTGGGACTGCTGGACCACGACGATCTGCTGGCTCCCAATGCCCTTTATGAGATTGTTTCTGCCCTGGAAAAGGAACCGCAGGCGGATGCGGTCTACACCGATGAGGACAAGGTATCAGCGGACCAAAAGGAACACTTCCAGCCCCATCTGAAGCCGGACTTTAACCTGGACCTTTTACGGTCCAACAACTACATCTGCCATTTCTTCCTGGTGCGCCGCAGTGTGCTGGAAAAAACCGGGGGATTCCTCCCGGAGTACGAGGGAGCCCAGGATTACGATTTTATCTTCCGCTGCGTGGAAAACTCCCGCAAGGTGGTCCATGTGCCGGAGATCCTCTATCACTGGAGAACCCACAGAGATTCCACCGCCGACAATCCCGCCAGCAAGATGTATGCCTTTGAAGCCGGGAAAAGAGCCATCGAAGCCCACTTAAAAAGGACCGGAACCCCGGGTACGGTGATGCACACCCCGGATCTGGGCTTTTACCGGGTGAAGTACCCGGTACAGGGGGAACCCCTGGTCTCCATTGTCATCTTGAACCGGGAGGAGAAGGATACCTTAAAGGCCTGTCTGGATTCCATCCTGGAAAAGACGACTTATAAAAACTACGAGATTCTGATTGTGGAAAACAACAGCTCCTCGGAGGAGATCTTCCGGTATTACCGGCAGATTTCCACCAATCCCCGGATCCGGCTCTTCCGCTGGAAAAAGGAGTTTAACTTCTCGGCTATCAATAATTTCGCTGTGCGCCATGCCCGGGGAGAGTACGTCCTCTTTTTAAACAACGATGTGACCGTGATCTCCGGAGACTGGATGGAGGAGATGCTGGGAGTCTGCCAGCGGCCGGATGTGGGAGCGGTGGGCGTAAAGCTTCTCTATCCGGACAACACCATTCAGCACGCGGGCTGTGTGGTGGGCATGGGCGGAGTGGCCGGTCATCTCTTTACCGACATGAGCGCCGAGAGAACCGGGTACCTGCATAAAGCCTCCCTTCTCCAGGACATGAGCGCCGTCACCGCCGCCTGCATGATGATCAAAAAGAGTGTGTTTGACCAGATCGGAGGCTTTGAGGAAAAGCTTACGGTGGCCTTTAACGACACGGATCTGTGCCTGCGGGTAAACCAGGCGGGATACCATGTGGTGTACGATCCCTACGCAGTTTTGTACCACCGGGAATCCCGGTCCAGGGGAGCGGAGGATACAAAGGAGAAGGTGCGCCGCTTCCAGACGGAGATTGAATTCATGCGCACCCGCTGGATTCAGGTGTTAAAGGACGGAGATCCCTATTATAATAAGAACCTTTCCCTTACGAAGTGGAATTATTCTCTGAAGCCTCTGCCCGGCATGGAGAGGAGACAAAAGCCATGAAGCGCATCCTGGCATCGGTGATCATCCCCAGTTACAACGGCCGGGACTTTCTGAAGGGCGTATTACAGAGTCTGGACAGGCAGAGTGTACACTGCTTTGAGGTGCTGGTGGTTGATAACGGCTCCACCGATGGAAGCCCCGAGTATGTACATGAAGCCTTTCCCCAGGTCAAAGTGGTACGGCTGGATCACAATACGGGCTTTGCCAGAGCGGTAAACGAAGGGATCCGCCATTCTTCTGCCCCTTACGTGATCCTCTTAAACAATGACACGGAAGCGGATCCCCGCTTCGTGGAGGAGATGATCCGCTGTATCCGCCGCCATAAGAAGGCCTTTTCCTGTTCCGCCCGGATGATCCGCTTTAAAAAGAGGGATACCCTGGACGGAGCGGGGGATGCCTACTGTGTGCTGGGCTGGGCCTATGCCCGGGGCAAGGGGAAAAGCATTCATGCCTATGAAAGGGAGGAGCAGGTGTTTTCCTCCTGTGCGGGGGCGGCCATTTACCGGAGAGAGCCTCTGGTTGGCCTTGGATGTTTTGATGAGAAGCACTTTGCCTACCTGGAGGATCTGGACGTGGGATACCGGGCCCGGATCTACGGATGGGAGAACTGGTACGCTCCCCGGGCAGTGGTCTACCATGTGGGAAGCGGCACCAGCGGATCCCGGTACAATGCCTTCAAGACCCGCTGCTCGGCCAGAAACAGCGTTTATCTCATCCATAAAAACATGCCTCTTTTGCAGATCATTATCAACCTTCCCTGGCTGATCCTGGGCTTTGGCATCAAGCTGGCCTTCTTTGCCGGGAAGGGACTGGGAGGGGAGTATATCTCGGGAATTAAAAGGGGTCTGGAGCTTAGCCGGAAGGGAAGAAAGGTGCCCTTTAACCCGGCCAATCTGCTGAACTATCTGAAGATTCAGCAGGAGCTGTGGCTCAATCTGTTTGCCAGATTCAAAAGGGTCCGGCGGGAATGACAACACTTCCTAAAATTTTTATAAACTTTGGTAAGATTTGGTTGCTTTTGTCATCCAGGTATACTATTATTAAAAGATAAGAGCAAAATGCCGGAGTCTGGATCTGCCGCCGGTCCGGTCGGGGGACAGTACAGAGGTGGAATGACTTGACGAATGATAATCAGAAGAACCTCACTCATCTTCACATGGTGATAGATGTTGTGGTCATCATTATTTCCTATATGTTTTCCTGGTACCTGAAGTTCGTGGGTCCCTTTTCCGCAGACGCGGTGAGGGCCAGATCCTTCCAGCAGTACATGTACCTTCTGATATTTATTATCCCCGGCTATCTGCTCCTCTATCATGCCTTCAGCCTGTACGTGCCCATGCGGATGCAGGGCAGACGGCTGGTGCTCTCCAACGTGGTGAAGGCCAACACCCTGGGCTTCCTGCTGATCATGTTTGCGTTCTACTATCTGGAGGAGAGCGACTTCTCCCGGCAGATGATGTTCTTCTTCTACGTGATCAACATCGCTCTGACCTGGGGCGCCCGGATGCTGATCTTCTACATCCTGCGGGAGATGCGAAAAAGAGGCTTAAACCAGAAGCAGATCCTGCTGGTGGGATACAGCCGGGCGGCGGAGGAATACATTGACCGGGTCCTTATGAATCCCCAGTGGGGCTATGTGATCCGGGGCATCCTGGATGACCATGTCCCCGCAGGAACCCAGTATAAAAGCGTCAAGGTGATTGGCAGAATCGCCAACCTGACGGTGATCCTGCCGGCCAACCGGCTGGATGAGATCGCCATCACCCTGGGACTGAACGAGTACAACCGGCTGGAAGAGATCGTGGCCATGTGCGAGAAGTCGGGGGTTCATACCAAGTTTATTCCCGACTACAGCCGCATCATTCCCACCAGGCCCTACACGGAGGACATTCTGGGACTTCCCGTCATAAACATCCGCTATGTCCCCCTGAACAACACCTTCAACGCTCTGGTGAAGCGGGTGATGGACATCGTGGGATCTTTGTGCGCCATTATCATCACCTCTCCGGTGATGCTGATTTTATGTATTCTTATCAAGCTCACCTCCCCCGGTCCCTTAATCTACAAACAGGAACGGGTGGGCCTGCACAACCGGACTTTCTGGATGTACAAGTTTCGGTCCATGGAGGTGCTTCCGGAAGAGGAGGAGAAAAAGGCCTGGACGGTAAAGGACGATCCCCGGGTGACGGGAATCGGGAAATTCATGCGCCGCACCAGCCTGGACGAGCTTCCTCAGCTTTTCAACATCCTCAAGGGGGATATGAGTCTTGTGGGTCCCAGACCGGAGAGACCCTTTTTTGTGGAAAAATTTCAGGAGGAGATTCCCCGGTACATGGTGAAGCACCAGGTCCGTCCCGGTCTTACGGGCTGGGCCCAGGTCAACGGATACCGGGGGGACACGTCCATCCGCAAGCGGATCGAGTGTGATCTCTACTACATAGAAAACTGGTCCGTGGGACTGGACATCAAGATACTTCTGCTCACGTTTTTCAAGGGCTTTATCAATAAGAACGCATACTGATGACTGCCGGGGTGAGTCTTTGCCGTCATCACGGCCGTTCTGACCATACTGTAAGGGGTTGAACATGAAAAAACCAGGAAAAAAAAGGCTCCTGTTCGTTCTGGAAATTGCCGTGCTGCTTATATTTATAGGAGCTCTGGTTGTGTATGGCCAGCTGACCTCCAGACTGGAAGTCATTGTGGAGGAACCGCAGCCTCAGGAAGAAGAGATCGTGATTAATCCGGAGGTGAGGGAGTCCGGGCTGACCGGGTATACCACCTACGCCCTCTTCGGCATTGACAAAAGGACCATGAATGAGGAGCTGACAGGAGAAAACAGCGACACCATCATCGTGGCCAGCGTGAACAATGACTCCGGAGAGGTGAAACTGGTCTCCGTCTTTCGGGATACGGTGCTCAACATCGGCAATGACACCTACGCCAAGGCCAACTCGGCCTACGGTTCCGGAGGTCCCCAGAAGGCCATCTCCATGCTGAACACCAACCTGGACCTGGACATCTCCGACTATGTGACCGTGGACTTCAATGCCCTGGCCGCCATCGTGGATCTGCTGGGAGGACTGGACATTCCCCTTTCCTACGCGGAGATCGTGCACATGAACAACTACTGCATCGAGGTGTCCGAGGAGACGGGGAAGTCCTATACCCCGGTGAAACTGCCGTCTGTGGAGCCCACCACCTCCGAGGGTCTGGAAAAGATCATCGGCACCTACCACCTGAACGGGGTGCAGGTCACCGCCTACTGCCGGATCCGCAGCACCGCCAGCCTGGACATGGGCCGCACCGAGCGCCAGAGAAGGGTGATCTCCATGCTGGTGGATGAGGCCAAGACCGCGGGTCTGACCACCATCTTTAAAGTCATGGACGAGGTCTTCCCCATGGTGCAGACTTCCCTCAACCAGACGGAGATCCTGAAGATGGTTCCCTCCATGATCGGATACCGGCTGGGAAGCACGACGGGATTTCCCACCAACTACAACATGTCGGACATTTATCCCAACGGAGTGAAGACCAGCGTCCTGGTGCCCAACACCCTGGAGAGCAACGTGGCTGACCTTCATGAGTTTCTCTACGGGGAGACGAATTATACTCCCTCCTCCCAGGTGGAGAACAACAGCTACAGCATTACGGACTACGTCGCGACCATGTCCTACGTACCGGATACCTACGTCCCGGAAGAGGATTCCGACGGCTACTATGAGGATGAGGGATACTACGACGACAGCGACGGCTATTATGACGACAGTGACTCCTACGATGACGGCAGCTCCTGGGATGACGGGGATTCCGGCTATGATGACAGCTACGACGACAGCTACGATGACAGTTACGACGACAGCTATGATGACAGCTACGATGATTCGAGCTACGACGACGGTTATGACTCCGGATATGATGACGGAGGAGGTTACGAGGAAGAATACTGAGATTTCCCTCGGAAGGGAAGACAGGCCATCCTCACCCGGAGGGGGAGGATGGCCTTGTCATCTTTCCCAGGGGGGAAGGGACAGCGGATGAGGGAAAATCCAACAGAGAGGGAAGAGATAAAAGCGGATGTGATCATTCCCACATACCGCCCCGGCAAGGAGTTTGAAACCCTGCTGGAACGGCTGGGAGCCCAGACGCTCCTTCCGGAGAAGATTGTGATCATGAATACGGAGGAGGAATACTGGAACCCGGCCTGGGAAGAGAAGTTTCCCTCCCTGGAGGTGCACCACATCCGGAAAAGTGACTTTGACCACGGGGGAACCCGAAGAGAGGGAGAGGGGTACTGTACGGGAGACTATCTGGTGTACATGACCCAGGATGCCCTTCCCGCCGATATCTTTCTTCTGGAGAACCTGATCCGTCCCATCCGGGAAAAGGGTGCGGCCGCTTCCTACGCCCGGCAGATCCCCAGAGCAGACTGCAGCATCATCGAACGCTACAACCGGGATTTTAACTACCCCGGACAGTCCAGGATGAAAAAACTGGAGGATCTTCCCCGTCTGGGGGTAAAAACCTACTTCTGCTCCAACGTGTGCGCCGCCTATGACAGAAACGTTTATCATCAGCTGGGAGGATTTGTCTCCTCCGCCATCTTTAATGAAGACATGTTTTACGCCTGGCAGGTGATTCAGCACGGATACGCCGTCGCCTATGCAGCCGATGCGAGAGTGGTTCACTCCCACAACTACACCTGCCGGCAGCAGTTTCGCAGAAACTTTGATCTGGGGGTGTCCCAGGCCCAGCATCCCGAGATCTTTGAAAATATCCCTTCCGAAAAAGAGGGAATCCGGCTGGTAAAGGACACGGCCGCCTTCCTGGTGCAGCGGGGAAAGCCCTGGATGCTGGCGGTGCTCTTTGCCCAGAGCGCAGCCAGATACGCGGGCTATCTGGCGGGAAAGAACTACCGGCGTCTCCCCCCTTCCCTGATCCGGACTTTTACCATGAACCCGGGATATTGGGAGAGGGAAGAGAAAAAGGACGAATAAGGCATGATCTGCGGTATTCGTCATAGAATTTTGAACAAACAAACACAGATTAATCACAAATGACTGATACACTGATAATCGGGAACAAAACTTTTACTTTTCCAGGCTTGGAAAAGGAGTCTGAAATGGCAAAATGGCAGCTGTTTGCTTATGTGGGAAAGCAGGTGCAGATTTATGAGTGAGGAATGGAACCGGGAGGAGGAGCCGGAAGAGGAGACCGGCATGCCCCGGTATGATCACTATATCGTTCAGACGGGCAGCGAGGAGCCGAAGCTTCCGGCGCCCAAAAAGGAAAAGAGATCCGGAAGAGGAAGCGGGCAGCGGACACTGAAAAGCACCGTAACAGCCGGGGTGATTTTCGGTCTGGTCGCGGGTGTGGTGTTTCAGGCGGTGAATTTTGCGGCAGACCGGATACCCGGACTTCATGACTCTTCCCCCGAGGAGGTGCCCTCCACAGAGGTGTTCATGCGGGATGAAAACTCCGGAGCCGGCTACGGGGCGGACAACCTGGTGGTGTCTTCCCGGGACGAGACGGGTACGGTGGCCTCGGTGGCGGATGCAGTCATGCCGGCGGTGGTGGCCATTACCTCCGTCAGCATTCAGGAGATCCCTACCTTCTTCGGATACCGGGTGCGGGAGTATCCCAGCACCGGCAGCGGATCCGGCATTATCGTGGGAGAGAATGAGGAGGAGCTGCTGATTGCCACCAACAACCATGTGGTGGCGGGGGCAGATACCCTGACCGTGTGTTTCATAGGAAATGACGTGGTAAACGCCGAGCAGGAAACCCTGAACCTGGCCAGCGGAGACGGAGACATCAATGTGGAGAATGCGGTGACCGCCAAGATCAAGGGCACCGATCCCGAACATGATCTGGCAGTGGTGGCGGTAAAGAAACAGGACATCCCGGAGAGCACCATGGGAGAGATCCGCATCGTTCAGCTGGGAAGCTCCCTGGATCTGACGGTGGGAGAACAGGTGGTGGCCATCGGCAACGCCCTGGGCTACGGTCAGTCCGTCACCTCCGGATGGATCAGCGCCATCGACCGGTCCGTCTCCACCGATGAGGGAATCAGCACGGGGCTCATTCAGACGGATGCGGCCATCAATCCGGGCAACAGCGGAGGTCCCCTTTTGAACATGCAGGCGGAGCTCATCGGCATCAATACTTCCAAATATATGGACAATGCGGTGGAGGGCATGGGATATGCGATTCCTTTATCTTCTGCCCAGCCCATCCTGGAGGAACTGATGAACCGACAGACCCGGGAGAAGGTCAGCGAGGATGAGGCCTCCTACCTGGGTGTAGAGGGAGCGGATCTGTCCCTGGAAGCCACGGAGATGTACAACATGCCCGCCGGTGTGTTTGTGATCGATGCCCCTGCGGGAGGACCGGCGGCCGATGCGGGAATCCGCAGAGGAGACATCATCGTCCGCTTTGACGGGCAGAAGGTAACCAACAAGAGCGATCTGGCGGAGAAGCTTACCTACTATGCGGCCGGAGAGACGGTGGAAGTGGTGGTGGCCAGGCCCGGTGAGGGTGAATATGTGGAGCAGAGTGTGGAAGTCACTCTCTCAGCCCGGACTGTGAGATAGCGATTGAGAGAAAGATCGAGACAGAGATTGAGACAGAGATCGAGACAGAGATTGAGTCAGAGATCGAGATTGAGATAAAGATCTTTAAAAAGGGGAAGCCCGGAGGGCTTCCCCTTTTTAAATTTAAATTTTTTTTTTGCTTTTTTCCTTTGCTGCTTTCTTTCCTTTTGTATTTACTCGTACCGCTTCATGTAGTTGCGGACAGCCCTGCGGATCCGGTCCAGGGGATTGAGCAGATGGCTTACGGACAGGTCGTGGTTTAAGGTGTCAATGATCAGAGCGATGTACTTGCTCATGTCGCAGTTGATGTAGTAGTCCTTCTGGAGAAGTTCCGGGGACTGATACACCAGGTTGGTGGTGAGAAGCTTGTCAAAGACACCGTTTTTCCGGGCTTCGTCAAACTTTTCCAGCCCGTCGGTAAAAAGACCGAAGGTGGCGCAGATATAGATCCTTCCCGCTCCTCTTTTCTTTAGGAGGGAGGCGATTTCCAGCACGGTATCCCCGGAGGAGATCATGTCGTCGATGAGGATCATGTCCTTGCCCTCCAGGTTGGGCCCCAGGAATTCATAGGCCGCCAGGGGATGCCTTCCGTTTACCACCCGGGAGTAGTCCAGCCTCTTATAGTACATGCCCATGTCCACGTTGAGGATGTTGGCCAGATAGATGGCTCTTCCCATGCTGCCCTCATCGGGGCTGATGATCATGAAGTGCTCGTTGTCGATGTGGAGTCCTTCCTCATGGTTTAACAGAGCCTTCATAAACTGATAGGCGGGCTGTACGCTCTCAAAGCCGTGCAGGGGGGCCGCATTCTGGACTCTGGTGTCATGGGCGTCGAAGGTGATGATGTTTTCCACACCCATGTCCGTCAGTTCCCGCAGAGCGGTGGCACAGTCCAGGGATTCCCTTCCCACCCGCTTGCTCTGCCGGCTCTCATAGAGGTAGGGCATGATTACGTTAAGACGTCTTGCCTTGCCTCCGATGGCGCCGATGACCCGCTTTAAGTCCTGGAAGTGATCGTCGGGAGACATGAGGTTGGTGTAGGGGCCCATCCGGTAGCTGAGGCTGTAGTTGCACACGTCCAGCATGATATAGATGTCGTCCCCCCGGACGGATTCCGTCACCACGCATTTCCCTTCCCCGGAGCCAAACCGGGGTGTCTGGACCGGGATCAGATAGGAATCTCTCTGATACCCCTCAAAGGCAAAGGAGTCCAGCTGCAGGCAGGTTCGGTCCTTTCGCCATTTCACCAGCCATTCATCCACCCGGTTTCCCAGCTCCTGGCTGCTCTCCAGGGCGATGAGCCCCAGTCTTCCCACGGGAAGCGTACCCAAATCCTTTGTAAGTTGTGCCATTGCTTCTTTTCCTCCTGGCGTGTGATTCCCTCAGGAATCTTTCCTTCGCTGTCCTCCGGCATGTATCTTTTTCTTTATGCGGATATCTTCCCCGGTGAGCTTGATCATCTGATAATTGCTGGCAATCCGGGAAAAGGTTCTCTCTGAATAGGTGTCCGAAACCTTCTGCAGGGTCAGGTTGGTGGAGATGATGGTGGCTTTCTCCCGCATGATGCGCTCGTTGATGCACAAAAACAGCTGGGAGGCCACAAAGCTGTTGGCCAGCTCCGTTCCCAGATCATCGATGATGAGCAGATCGCAGTCGTAGATCAGATCCTCCCCTTCCCAGGCTTCCTCTTTATGTGAGAAGGCAGAGCGGGCCAGCAGATCAAAGAGATCAAAGGCGGAGAAATAGATGACGCAGTGGCCGGACTCCAGCAGATCCCGGGCGATGCAGTGGGAGAGAAAGGTCTTTCCCACCCCTGTATTTCCGTACAGAAAGAGGTTTTGAAAGCGGGTGTCAAAGTTTTTCACAAAGCTTTTGGCGGTGCGGCAGGCCTTTTTGGCCAGCTCCCGGGAGGTAAGCCCGGTGGTGCTGTCCGGATCCGTATCCGAGTACCACTCGTAGGTGTAGCTGTCAAAGTTTTCCTTCTTTAAGATCTCCTTCAGGTTGGACTGAGTATACAGCAGTTCGATCTCTGCCTTTTTAAAGCAGACGCACTTTTTGTTGCCAACATATCCGGTGTCTCTGCAAAGGGGGCAGGTACAGGGCTCCTCCAGGTAATCCCCGGGATAGCCTCCGGATCGGAGCACGGCCGTTCTCTCCCGGGAGAGCTTTTCCACCGCCGTCTTTAAGTCACTGGTGGTATCGGAGCGGCCCGAGAGGAGAGCCCGGGCTTTTTCAGCGCTGAGCCTGGCCACTTCCTCATCGATCTGGGGAAGTCTGGGAAGCTTCCGGTAGGCTTCCTGACGGTGAAGTTCCAGTTCGGTCCGGTTCCGGGACTGCCGGCGGCTGTATTCTCTCATGATGGTGTCGTACTGAGAATTGGTTAAAGCCATGAAAATCTCCTCTTTGAAGAGTATCTACTGATTTAACAGCTGCTTTTCATACTCGTCGAAGTTGTAGCTGCGCTGCTGGAAGTTGTTGAACCGGTTGGCAGGCCCCGGGGAACCCTCTGCGGGTCTTTTCAGCCTTTCCGTTTCCCGTTCCCCGTCCAGAGCTTTGATGTCGTCCAGGGTGCGCACGCTCTTTTCGCTCCATTCCCTCAGGATTGAATCCGCGTAGTTCAGGCTGGGCTTTCCGATCTGGATCAGGGTGCGGTTGGCAGCCTCCTGGATCACTTCCATGGAGAGCTGGTATTCATACAGCCACCGGTCCATCAGTTTGACCTCCCCCTCTATGGGGTTATGGTTGTTGATGCCGAAGGCCCTCATGATGTCGCGGTACTCTTTCTTATAGCCATAGGTGGCCTTTTTGGCCTCCTCCACGGTGGTGACACCTTCCTTGTGCCAGTTGTGAGCCACTTTCTGCATGTAGCGCACGTCTGTGTGGTTTCCCCCGATCGAATACTCGATCAGGTACTCGATGAGATCCGTGCTGAAGTGCAGCTCTTCATAAAAGTACAGAAAAGCCTCCGCCTCCGAGCCGGTTAAGGGCTTTCCCAGGTACTTTTCCGCCACGTAGAAAAGCTGGGTAATCTCCTCGTTTTCATGAAACTGGGCCAGCCGTTCCGGGGAAAAATCCATCTCGGTCTCAGACTCTTCCGGGAAGCAGTCTCTCTCCCGGTCTTTCACCACAGCTTTGGGAGCTGGGATGGGAGTGACCTTCTCCGGCTTTCTCCGGGAGGAGGGTGCCTGCAGGGTAATGTTGTAAATATCTCCCTCATCCGGGAAGGTGAGAGAGAGAAGGCCGCATCTGTCCCAGTATTTCAGGGCCCGGAGGATGTCCCGCTCCGTGCACATCAGATGGTCCGCTATCTGGTCAAGGGAAAAAGATACCGGGGCACTGGAGAGGGTACGCAGCAGATACACGTACACTTTGACAAATTCTCCATTGGCCTCCGGCATGTACTCGTCGATAAAAACATTGGATAAAACCGTAACCTCCTGACAGGAGGGCGTCTTCAGGGTGATGGTACTCACAAAAACATCTCTCTCTTTCCTGTTCCCATCGGGATCCTCTCTTCTTATTCCGGAGAGAATTATAGCACACTCCCTCTCAAAAGAGAATAGGAGATTTGAGCCCCCTTATCCACATCCCCGGAAGGGGGATGTGGATGCTGTGGATAACTTTTTGCAGGAAAGAAAAGTGGAGTCGGGAAGATGGGGATTTTGAGGGACTTCTTCCCGCAACAGCCCTCACAGGGAAAATCCACAATGAAATTGACATAAAATGTGTACAAAAATGTGGATAGTGTGGATAACCAGGCAAAAAACCCGATAAA
>CAZJYM010000063.1:0-13616 GCA_964550245.1 uncultured Blautia sp.
AAAAAAAAGAGTAAATGAAGAAACGGTGTCTGGAATTTCTAAAGGGAAAACAAACAGCAGCCAATTTTCAGAAAAACCTACATGGGTTTTTTTAAACTCTGATACGGAAATGTGGGCATTCGCCCAGGAGCAGATTGGTGAACTGTTCTGGACAGAAATTCTCCCAAGATTAAAATCACTAGAGACCCAGACATGGTCGGAGATTCTGGTTAAGGGAAAAAAGCAGAATCATATGCTGAAAATCAGCGATTTGAATAAGATTGCTCAGGACAGGATTTCAGAATTGATGGAACCAGATTCGATAGTGTCTCTGAGAATAACCGGAAATCACAGATTGTATGGGTACCTTTCAGGAGGTGCTTTTCACGTGCTGTGGTATGACAAAGATCATGGCGATAATGACACCTGTGTATGCAGGTCCCGTCTTAAGCATACATAACCAGAACGTCAAGACAGAATCTTATTGACAACACAGGCGGCATGAGTTCCTCATGCCGCCTGTCTTTTTACTTCCAATCAGTCCTCGTATCTATTAGGGTTCCTGGACTGCCAGTTCCAGATGTCCGCACACATCTCCCGGATCTCGTACTGCGCCTTCCATCCCGGCTCTCTCTCCGCCTTGGTGTCCCCTGTCCGGCAGGGCTTGATCACGTAGGGGATCTCCACCCCGGACCGGAGTTGTCCTCCAGCTTCTTTAAGGCCTTCACATGACCGTTTGTCGGAATTGACCGGAGATCGTTCAACTCCCTTACTCTCCAGGCCGGTGCAGCCACTGTTGTCAATGTGATGCAAATACTTTTCGCGCATTGTGAAACTAAAAATATTTTACAGCCTGTCTTGATCTCGCTCCGGATCCGTGATACACTGTTCGCAAAGGAGGGATTGTGATGGCGAACGTATTTGACACTGCCAAATATATCCTGCAGCAGTATGGTCCCATGTCGAGCATGAAGCTTCAGAAGCTGTGCTATTATTCTCAGGCCTGGTCTCTTGTGTGGGACGAAGAGCCCCTGTTTGAGGAGGACTTTCAGGCCTGGGCCAACGGGCCGATCTGCCCTGAACTTTTCTTCAAAACCCAGGGGAAGTTCAAACTGGAAGCGGAGGATGAAACCGGCGGAGAGGGCGATCTGACTGAGGACCAGAAGGATTCCATTAACGTAGTTCTGAAAGATTACGGCCCTCACAATGCCCAGTGGCTCAGCCAGCTGACACATCTGGAGGAGCCCTGGAGACTGGCCAGAGCAGGTGTGCTGTTTGGTGAGCCATGTACGAATGTGATCACCAAAGAAAGCATGGCCACATATTACGGAAGCCTCTGAAAAACAAAGGCGGCATGAGTTTCCTCATGCCGCTGTCTTTTTGCTTCTCTCAGTCCCCGTATCCATTGGGGTTTTTGGACTGCCAGTTCCAGGAGTCCGCACACATCTCCCGGATCCCGTACTGCGCCTTCCATCCCAGCTCTCTCTCCGCCTTGGAGGGATCCGCATAGCACACCGCAATGTCCCCGGCCCGGCGGGGCTTGATCACGTAGGGGATCTCCACCCCGGTGGCTTCCTGGAAGTTCTTCACGATGTCCAGCACACTGTAGCCCACACCGGTTCCCAGGTTGTAGATGGAGAGACCGGAGTTGTCCTCCAGCTTCTTTAAGGCCTTCACATGACCTTTTGCCAGATCCACCACATGGATGTAGTCTCTCACCCCGGTTCCGTCCGGGGTGTCATAGTCGTTTCCGAAAACGCCCAGCTCCTTCAGCCTGCCCACCGCCACCTGGGTGATGTAGGGCATCAGGTTGTTGGGAATGCCGTTGGGATTCTCCCCGATGGTGCCGCTCTTATGGGCTCCGATGGGGTTAAAGTACCGAAGCAGCACCACGTTCCACTGTGGATCTGCCTTCTGGATGTCCATCAGGATCTGCTCCAGCATGGACTTGGTCCACCCGTAGGGATTGGTGCACTGCCCTTTGGGACACTCCTCGGTGATGGGAATCACCGCCGGGTCCCCGTAAACCGTAGCGGAGGAGGAAAAGATGATGTTCTTCACGTTGTGATTTCTCATCACATCCACCAGAGTCAGAGTCCCGGAAATATTGTTGTGATAATATTCCCAGGGTTTCGCCACGGACTCCCCCACGGCCTTGAGCCCTGCAAAGTGAATGCAGGATTCGATATCCTCCCTGTCAAAGATCTCATTGAGTGCTTCCCGATCCAGAATGTCAGCCCTGTAAAAGGGCACCGGCTTTCCTGTGATTTTCTCCACCCGTTCCAGGGATTTCTCACTGGAGTTACAAAGGTTATCCAGCACAACCACCTGGTATCCCGCCTGCTGCAGCTCCACCACCGTGTGGCTTCCGATATAACCGGCTCCGCCTGTCACCAAAATGCTCATCTTTCTTCTCCTTTCTGTCGGCGTCCCATCTCCTTATCCTTTTCCGTACTTCTTCGCGATTTCCTGCATCCGGGGAAGCTTTTCCTCCATATCCGCCACCAGCTTCATCTGGGCTCTGGCCCGGTCCAGGTTGTGTCCCTCCCGGTGGATCTTGAAATAGTGATCCCCCTCCAGATAGTCCGTGAGAAACCGCATGGCGTTCTCCAGCGTCATCATCACGGCTCCCACCGGCAGCATCTCCACCTCCGTCTCCGTCAGGGATCCCCCGCAGCCCATAATAAAGCCCTTTACATACACCTCGTAAAGGTCCAGGCTTAAAGATACCCGGGAGAGATCCCGCTCGTCCTCGGCCGCCGTGCTGGCCCCGAAGCGGATGGAATCCCCGAAGTCGTAGAGGGAGAGACCCGGCATCACCGTGTCCAGATCGATGACGCACAGAGGCTTTCCCGTTCTGGCGTCAAACATCAGGTTATTAAGCTTGGTGTCGTTGTGGGTGACCCGCAGGGGCAGTTTTCCCTCCCCCAGCAGATCCGTCAGGGTGTGGGTAAAACCCTCCCGCTGCCGGATAAAGTCCCCTTCCGCCTCCACAAGCTTCGCTCTTCCACAGGGGTCCGCTTCCCAGGCTGCGGTAAACTGGCGAAACCGCTCCGGGGTGTTGTGAAAGTCGGGAATGGTTTCATGAAGGGTATGGGCAGGATAATCCGAGAGCAGACGCTGGAAGTTGCCGAAGCCCAGACCGCTCTGGTAGAAATCCTCCGGGCTTCTCACCTGATCCAGACAGAGGGCATCCTCGATATAGTGGTAAACCCTCCAGTACTCCCCGTCGGAGTCCACCGTAAAGAGCTTCCCGTCCGCCGTGGGCACCAGGTTTAAGGTCTCCCTCTCCGGATCCCCTCCCTGGTCCAGGATTTTCTTCCGAAGCCAGCCGGTGACGCCGCTGATGTTTTCCATCAGTTTCTCCGGCTCTTTAAAAATCTGCCGGTTGACGGTCTGAAGGATGTATCTCTTTACCTTTCCGTTATCCGCAAAGGCAAGCCTCCAGGTTCCGTTGATGTGTCCGCTGCCGAAGGGCACACACTCCGTCTGTACCCCGCAAAAACCGTACCGGGAAATCACCTCCCGGATTCTTCCTTCCATGTCCACGTATTCTTCCTCCCTAGTTCCACAGTACCCGGGGATAAACCCCCTCGCTTTTAAGCTTTTCTACCGCCTCCATCACCACCGGTTTGTCCTGGCGGTAGGTGACGCCGTACCACCTGTCCGGGGTTCTTAAAACCTTAACCGTTGCTTTCCCCTCCCGCAGGAGTTCATCCACCACGAAGGGCAGGAAATACTCACACTTCAGGGGATTGTTCTCCAGGTTTGCCGCAAGGAATCCGGAAAACCTCTGATCCAGTTCTGTAATAAAGTCCGGGGCAAACCCCCACATGTTCATGGATACCAGTGTACCATAAGGAAGGTTTACCCAGGTATTTCCCTCATCCTCGGTGTAGGCGGCGCCTCCCTGCCTTCTTTCGATGCGGGTGCGCTCATGGATCTGGGATAAATATCCCTCTTCGTCCACCGAACAGACTCCTCTGGCCACATGTCCGTTTTCCGTCAGGGTGTTCTCCACCTGATAGCCCACCATCATGTAGTGACCGTTTCGGGCACTGCCAAGAAAGTCATAAGCCATCTGGAAGGCTCCTCTTCCATAAAAGTCATCCGCGTTGATCACCGCGAAGGGGCCGTCCAGCACCTCCTTGCAGCAGAGCACCGCATGGGCTGTGCCCCAGGGCTTTACCCGTCCCGCAGGGACGGTAAAGCCCTGGGGAAGGTCATTTAAGTCCTGATAGACATAAACCGTCTCCACCTGTTTTCCCAGCCGGTCTCCGATGGCTGCGCGGAAATCTTTCTCATCCTCCCGCTTGATGATGAAGATCACCTTTTCAAAGCCTGCCCTTACCGCGTCGTAGATGGAAAAATCAATGATCAGGTGACCTTCCCCGTCGATGGGATCGATCTGCTTCAATCCGCCGTAGCGGCTTCCCATTCCCGCCGCCATCACAACCAGAACCGGTTTTTTCATGACTGTATCTCCTGTTCCTTCACTGCCAGAATCTCATCATAATAGTTAATCAGCTCTTCCTCGGTGTCAAAGACGGCCACGTACATCTGGTTTCCCATGGCTCCCGAGAGCACGTCCGGCACCCGCTCGCACATCCGGATGTGGCCTGCGTACTTCTCCACGACCTCCTCATGGCTCATGCAGAAGGTCTTTCCGTCTCTCCGGCCGGCAAAGCCGCAGAAGGCATCGGGACCCACCGGCATGGTGGAGCGGTCAAAGGCCACCATGTCCGCCCACACCTTGTACACGTTGGTGCTGTGGGCAAAGTTGATCATGTCCGGCGTCACCCCGCCGCTGGGACGCATGTTGACCTCCAGAGCCACCAGCTGGCCCTTCTTTCCCAGTCCCTCCTGGTCCTCCAGGAGGCGGAAGAACTCGAAATGGATAAAGCGGCTCCTGACCCCGAAGCTCTTCGCCGTAGCCCGTCCCGCCGCACGGGTGTCCGCCGGAAGATCCTTCAGGATGTAGAACCTGCAGTTGTCCAGTTTGTTGACGATGTCCATGATGGAGATGGGACTGATGTTGCCCGTCTCAAACATGGGTTCTCCCTTGGAGTCGTAGATGGCGTCGTAGGAATTCACTTCTCCCCGCACAAACTCCTCCATGATGTAGGTGGTATCGGGAAGCCTGCCTTCAAAGAAACCCAGCAGATCCTCCTCACAGGCGATCTTCCAGGTATCGGAGGCTCCCACCCCGTTGTCCGGCTTGGCCACCACCGGGTATCCCACCAGGTCGATAAACTCTTTTGCCGTCTCCAGGGTGTCGGCCAGCACGTACCGGGCCGTGGGGATCCCCGCCCGCTGGTAGTACTCCTTCATTTTGGACTTGTACTTCACTTTGGGCATGTCGGATTCCTGAAAGCCGCTGGTGATGTGAAACTCCGTCCGCAGTCTGGCATCCCGCTCCAGCCAGTACTCGTTGTTGGATTCCAGCCAGTCTATTTTCCCATGCTTAAAGGTGAGAAAGGCCACCGCCCGGAATACCTCATCCCAGTTTTCCAGGCTGCTCACCTTGTAGTACTCGTTTAAGCTGTCCTTCAGATCCCGGGATAATTCATCGTAGGGCTGATCCCCGATGCCCAGCACATTCATCCCGTCCCTTTTCAGCTCCCTGCAGAACATCCAGTAGTTGGCCGGAAAGTTGGGGGATATAAAAATCACATTTTTCATAATTCTCCTCTTCTCCTTTATCCTCATGATCCGGGAGTCCCGGCATCATTCCTCTTCCTCGTCCTCCCCCAGCAGGTAGGGAAGGAAGTATTCCACCTCCCGGTACCACCAGTCCCAGTCGTGGCGCACGTCCGTTCCCCAGTAGTCCACCCAGGAATGAATTCCCTTGCTCTCCAGCGCCCACTGCAGGGCTCTGGTGTAGTCCGGAAGCTCCCAGGGACCCAGCCCCGTACAGAAAACGCTCCTGCGCTGGTTGTACATCTCGATGTAGGGGTGATCCGGGGCCATGTTTGGGATGTAGTGAACCGGTGAATTTAAGTACACCAGCTCGTCCATGTAGGAGCCGAAGCCGTACTCTGCGGTGTAGACTCCGCTTAAGGCCAGCACGCTGTCAAAGAGATCCGGTCTTCTGAAAAACAGGTTGGCGGCATGTCCGGCTCCCAGACTGCAGCCGAACACCAGGATCCCCGGCTCTCCCTCCTCCCCGTTGCACTCGTTTACCGTCCAGCGGATAAAGGGAACCAGCTCATCGGTGATGTAATGAACCCACTGTTCAAATCTGCGGATCCGCCAGGCCGGATGTCCCGCCTGGTTGGACCAGGCCTCCGCATCGATGGTGTCGATGGAGAAGACCATCACTTCCCCGGCTTCGATCCAGGGGGCCCACACATCCAGCATGCCAAAGTTTTCAAAATCGTAGAACCTGCCGTCCTGGCAGGGTATGAAAAGTACCGGCTTTCCGCCGTGACCGTAGGATTTGCACTCCATGTCCCGCTCCAGAGCGGGGCTGTAGTCCAGATAGTATTGTATCTCCATGTCTCTTCTCCCTCCCCGTCTAGTCTTCGTACAGCAGTGTGTTCATGAAGAAGGGAATCTGTTTTTCCCAGCTGGCCTCGCAGTGGCTGCCGTCCGGCACAATCCGGCTGGTCACCGCCGCCCGGCGGTTGATGAGGATGCGGGTCATCTTGCTGAAGTAGCGCTCCATGTGGTAGCGGCCCTGCAGTTCCCGGGAACCGTAATCCATGTAGATGACGGTGTGATCCCGAAGCCGGGCTTTGGAAGCCAGATCCTCCATCTCCCTGGACACCGCCCAGAGGGAAGGAGAGAGCGCCGCAGCCCCCTTGAACACGTGGTTGTACTCCAGCACCGCGTACAGACTCATCAGCCCGCCCATGGAGCTGCCCGCGATGTAGGTGTGGTTTCTTCCGGGAAGGGTGGGATAGCGGCTGTCGATCTCCCGCTTCAGGGTGTGGACCATCCACTCCATGGTGATCCGGCCCCTTCCGGTCACACTGCCGAATTCCGGATCGGAGAAGCTCCAGGGGGAGTACTCGCTTAAGCGTCCGTTGTTGGGATGGTGGTTGCACTCCACCCCCACCACGATCATCTCCGTCTCCGTCTCATCCATGTATTCCTTCATTCCCCAGCACTTTCCATAAGTGGCGTGGGAATCAAAAAATACATTGTGTCCGTCAAACATGTACAGGACGGGAAACCTTCTGTCCTCATCCTCCTCCAGGCACGGGGGAAGATAGACATAGACATTCCGCTCCTCCCTCCCGGTCAGCTCCGGGATTCTGGTTTTCCATATCTCAACCATGCCCAGTCCTCCCTTACTTACAGACGTCTACCCAGCCCAGGCTTCCCGAGTACTTCTCCAGCTCCTCCAGGGACAGCCTGACCGCGCTGCTGCTGCTTCCTGCTGCCGGATAAACCGTGTCAAACCGGCGCAGGGACACATCCAGATACACCTGTACCCCCTCCTTTGCCAGGAAGGGACAAACGCCTCCCACTCCAAAGCCGATCAGCTCCTCCACCTGTTCATGGGTGAGCATTTTTGCCTTGGTGTGAAAGCAGGCCTTGAACTTTCCGTTGTCGATCCGGGCATCCCCGGCGGCCACCACCAGCACCGGTACGTCCTTCACCATAAAGGACAGGCTCTTGGCGATGCGGGCGGGTTCACAGCCCACAGCCTCCGCCGCCAGCTCCACGGTGGCGGAGGACTGGGAAAATTCCAGTATCCGGTCCTCCAGACCGTACTGCCGGAAGTACTCTCTTACCTCCTGTATTCCCATTTCAGTCTCGTCTCCCTCTTTTTCCCTTTTTTTCATCATCCTCGTATGTGCGCTTCCTGGACGAGGAGATTCCCTCCAGCACCAGAAGCACAAAAAGCAATCCGCAAAGCAGAAACAGGCCGTAGAGAAACACCTTCAGATCCGTCAGGGAGTAGAGCATGAGAACAGACAGGGCCAGGCCGATGACCAGACAGATGACGGCAGACCGAAGGTAATTCCTTCGGGAACGCATCCTTTTGCGCTGAGCATCGGATGCCGCCAGGTACTCCGGGCTCCAGAGAGGACCCTGACCGTGAAACTGCCTCCAGGCTCCCGCCAGAAACACCAGTCCCAGAATCCCCGTCAAAATTTCCATCAGCATGTGCCCTCTACTCCTTTATCCCACTTTGCAGCTGCAAGCGTTCCCATTATAACACGGGGAACTTAGCAGCGCACTATCTTTTTTCAAAACAAAACCGGAAAGAGAGGGAAGAAGAGAAAAAAACAGGAAAGAATACAAAAAAGAACCCTAAAACACAATCTCCATGGCGGTTCCCTCTCCCGGAGCGCTCTCCACCCGGATCTCCGCCTGATGAAGCATGGCCCCGTGCTTGACGATGGAAAGCCCCAGTCCCGTACCCCCGGTCTCCCGGGAATGGCTTTTGTCCACCCTGTAGAACCGCTCAAAGATCCGTTCCTGTTCCTCTTTGGGGATGCCGATCCCGTTGTCTCTTACCCGGTAAAGGGCATGTCCGTCCCTCTCTTCCACAAAGATCTCCACCCGGCCTCCCTCCGGCGTGTAGCGCACCCCGTTGTCCGCCAGGTTGTAGAACATCTCGTAGAGCACCTGACGCACCCCGTTTACGGTGACACTGTTCCCGGTAAAGGAAAGATCCAGGTTCTTCTTTTCCGCGGCCGGCTTTAAGTGTCTGGCCACATCCTCCCCGATCTCACACAGATCCACGGTCTCAAAGGGCATGTCGGCGCTCTTGCCGTCCAGCCTGGAAAGCTGGATGATATCCGATACCAGGGAGGAGAGCCGGCTGGCCTCCTGATAGATCCTGGCGGAAAACTCCGGTATGTTCTCTCCGGATACCATGCCCTTCATCATCAGCTCCGCGTATCCGGAGATGGACATGAGGGGTGTCTTTAACTCATGGGAGACGTTGGCGGAAAACTCCCGGCGCATGGCCTCCGCCTCCTTCAGTTCCGCCACCTGCCTGGCGATCTGCTGGTTCTGTTCCTCCACCCTCTCCAGAAGGGGACGCAGCTCCTCGTAACAGATGTTTGTGAGGGGATGCTCCAGGTCCAGCTGATTGATGGGCTCGATTAACTCTTTGGTCTGCTTCTGCACCAGGTGAAACTCCAGGAGAAGAATTCCCAGCACCAGAACCCCCAGCAGGGTAAAGCCGGAAAACAGGGTGTAAAAAACACTCTCGGTGGTCTTTCCCACCCGGACCATGTCCCCGTTGTCCAGAAGAACCGCCGCATAGAAGGTCTGTCGGGAGAGAGTCCGGGAAAACCGCAGGGATTCTCCGTATCCTTCTTCCCGGGCCTGGACAAACTCCGGACGGTCGGCATGATTCTCCATTCCCGCCGGATCCGTGCCGGAGTCAAAGAGCACCTTTCCCTCCCGGTCCACCAGGGTGAAGCGGCTGGAGGGACTGACGGAGGAGACCTCCCGCAGGTATTCCTCCGGGGCTTCCCCCATCACCGCCTTCAAATACTCGGCCTGACTGCGGACATTTTCCTTCATGTAGCTGTCAAACCTCCCGAACATGACCACGCTGGTGGCGATGAAGGTGAGAAGTACAGACAAAATCACCAGAAAGCTCCCGTGCTTTAATATCTTCTGTTTCATGTCCCTCCATCCTTACGGGATCCGGTATCCCACGCCCCGCACCGTCTCCACCAGGTTGCCCCCTTCTCCCAGCTTTTGTCTGAGGGTCCGCACATGGGCATCCACGGTCCTGGTTTCCCCGCTGTAGTCGTATCCCCACACATGGGCCAGCAGCTGGTCCCGGGTCATGACCAGGCCTCTGTTTTCCATGAGGAAGTACAGGAGCTCAAACTCCCGGCGGGTAAGTTCGATCTTTTTCTCCCCGTACCGCACTTCGTGCCGTCCGGGGGAGATGAACAGATCCCCGCAGCTTAAGTCCCCCTCCTCCCCGGACTGGGCACATCTGCGAAGCACCGCCTTCACCCGGGCCACAAACTCCATCATGCCGAAGGGCTTGGTCACGTAGTCGTCCGCTCCCCCTTCCAGGGCCCGGACCTTTTCATACTCCGCCTCCCGGGCGGTGACCATGATCACCGGTATGTTCTTCGTGGAGGAGGAAGCCTTTAACCTCTCCAGGATGGCATACCCGTCCTCCCCCGGAAGCATGATGTCCAGAAGAATCAGTTCCGGAACCTCCTTTTTCAGGGCTTCAAAGAGCTCTTTCCCGTCGGAGAGTCCTCTGGCCGAAAAGCCTGTGGTTTCCAGGGTGTAAACCAGAAGTTCCCGTATGTTTCTCTCATCCTCCACACAGTAGATCATTTCCTTCGCGCTCCTCTTTCCCTTATGGCTTTTTCCATCAGTATACCCATTTCCGGGAGTTTGAACAACCCTCCACCGCAAAAAAACTTTCCCGGGTGCAGTCATGCCGCTGCCCGTGACAACCTGTCATGAATCTGCTATAATCGAAACGTCTATAGGCCTGTGAAATGGAGGAAAGAGAAATGGAGAAGATGGAAGCTGTCCGCAACCGGTTAAGGGAGATCATCGAGGAGGAAGGAATCGAGTACCTGGAAAACAAACCCAATAAGGTCTATCAGGATCTGATGGAGAAAGACCTGGATCCGGTCTGTGCCAGGCTGGTGCTTTCTGCCCTGACGGCACAGGGGGCAAAAAAAGCTCTGGAACTGAACGAAGAATCCCTGTCCCACTATTTCGGGATGGAATGCGGTTTACGAAAGGAAGAGGCCGACCGGCTTGCCGCCATGTTTAAGGAGCTTTTTAATCAGCGGGGCCTCAAGAGAAGAGAGTATGGTTTTCGGGAATTCTGCGAAGCCAGCTGGGAATTTCACTATTCCGGGGAGAGACTGTGGCGCAGACGCAGAGGCAACTATGAATGTTCCTATGTGATTGAAGCGGCGATTCAGGTCTGTGATCAGGCTCTGGCTCACAAAGCCGTCGCCGGATTCCTGAAAAAGAACCCATTTGCAACCTCCGATGAGATCTGTAACCGCTTCTGTAAGAAACTGACTGCCAAACTGAATGGTGATCTGAAACTGTTCATTTCAGAAGAAAGCTTTGGTCCGCCCGAAATGGATAACTATGATGGAGAATACGTACTGAAGGTGCTCTGTGAAAGATTTGGACTGGAGGTGCTCTCCTGTGATTGTGAAGGGTATGTATCCGGTCCTGATATTTCCACTCCTGATGATTATTTCTATGATCCCGATACATTCGATCCTGATGAGGATGACTGGGAATGGTAAGGGCCACAGAAAAAAGAAGAGCCTGCCGGGCTGAGAGCGTAGGGATCTTTCCCTGCTCCGGTAAAGTCCCCGGATCATTCATAAACCTGTTTTCTGCTCATAACAAACCGAAAGAACGCCGCTTCACGTGACATTTTGCAGGGACTCTGCTATAATCGAAGCATCCAAAAGACTGGAAATGGAAGGAGGAAAGAGAAATGGACGGGATGGAGGCTGTCCGCAACCGGTTAAAGGAGCTTATCGAGGCGAATGGAATTGATTACCTGGAGAGAGAACCCTATGAGGTCTATCAGGATCTGCTGGAAAATAAGCTGGATTCGATCTGTGCCAGGCTGGTGCTTTCTGCCCTGACGGCACTGGCGGTGCAGAGAGCTCAGATGCTGAGCATCGATGTGCTCTCCCGGTATTTCAGCGTGGAATGCTGTTTAAAAAAGAAGGCGGCAGACCAGCTTGCCGCCATGTTTAAGGAGCTTCTTAACCAGAACAACACCACCGCCTGGGAAGAGCGAAGAGATTTCGGTTTCCGGGAATTCTGCGAAGCCAGCTGGGAATTTCACTATTCCGGGGAGGGACAGTGGCGCTGCAGCAACGGCTACTATGACTGTTACTGTGAGATTAAGGCGGAGATTCAGGTCAGCGATCCGGATCTGGCTCACAAAACCGTGGCCGGACTTCTGCAGAATAATCCCTTTACCACCGCCGAAGACATCTTTGACTTCTTCGATTCGAAGCTGTCTGCCCAGATGGACGATGACCTGGAATACTACGTTACCGCGGAAAAGTATTATCCGCCCGTGATGGAGGACTTTGAGGGAGAGGACTACTTAAAGGAGCACTGTGAAGAACTGGGACTGGAGGTGCTCTCCTGTGAGTGTGACGGGAATATGTCCGATTTTGAGCCGGATGACTGGAGATGGTAAGGAAATGAACGGCCGGGGAGGGGTTATGGGTTTTGCTCCTGTCTCATCCTGCAAAGCAGTTTCTGACAGGCTCTGACGCCGTAGTCAATTCCATAACGGGTCCTGATGTAGTCAGACAGTGTGGGGCCATCCCAGACGGAATAACCATACTCCTGGGGAGGACGGCAAACGGCTTTTCTGATTTCGTCTTTCTGCTCCTTTGTCAGCACACCGGGGCGCCCGGACTGCCTGACTGCAAAAAGAGATTCCCACCCGCACTCATCAGCCTTTTTAACCCAGAGCTGCAGTGTCCGCTCCGTCTCGGAGCAGTACCGGGAGAGGTCCTTCGGAGACATGCCGCCCAGGATCAGACTGGCCAGGGTAACCCGGTAGATGAATTTTGTCTCTCCGCTTCGGGCTATAATCTCTTTACCCTGCTCCAGTAAAGTTTGCGGATCATTTTTAAATTTGTGAACCTTCATGAAATCACCTCAATTACAGTACAACCCCCGGGGTTCCCCGGGGGTTTTCTTTTGATAATCAGGAGATCTCCCACACAAAGGTGGCCGTATCGGAGGTTTTGATGTCCTCCGGCTCAATCTCCGGTATGCTCACGGTATCCTTCAGATCCGCAAAGGTGGTCAGATCATAGGTCGTATCCGAGAGGAAGGTGACCTCCTTCCAGTTGTAGTCAATGGTCAGCAGGTCCCCCAGCGTCACATTGGAGGCAGCACAGAGGATTTCCGCCTTCTTTCTGGCGTTTTCCACCGCACTGCGCAGAAGGGCCTCACTGATCTCCGACGGGTTCTTCACCGTAAAGCACAGTTCCAGTTTGGGATTGGCGTAGCAGTGTGAGATGGCGGAGAGGGTTTCTCCCAGGCGCTGATTGGAAAAGTCAAAGGACAGCTTTACCCGGTAGGTGCACACATACCCGGAAAACACCTTCTGGTAGTTGCCGTTGTAGTCTTTCCTGTTGTCATAGTCCGCCCGCACATCAAAGCTCTCCGTCTTCAGATCGGATTTTTCATAGCCCGTGTCTTTGATGGCCTCCTGCAGATCCTCGATCTTTTTGGAAGCTCTCTCCACGGCCCTGTTGTAGTCCCTGTCCTTCGCATCCAGCGTCATGCCCAGAATGATGGTGTCGGGTTTGACCCTTGCCGTACCGATTCCCTTCACTGTAATGGTTCTTGTCATCTTGATTTCCGTCCTTTCTCTCAGGTTGCAAACATGCCCGTCAGGAAGTTCTCTTTTCCATTATAATGATTGGGGCGTCAAAAGGGATTACGGATTGTTCCGCTGCTTCGCAGCTTCCACAATCCTGCCCAACATTCGGAATTCGCGGGGCCCCTTCCCCACTTCTTCCTCATGTTGGGGCGCGTCAATAAGCCTTGCCCCGCTGGCGTGCAAGCACACCGTGGGGCAGGGCTTTTGACGCTGTAATCATTATAATCCACACGGGTTGCTTATTGCAACCCAATTTTTCACCACAGACGGTTGCACTTCGCCTCGAACCCGTTTA
>CAZJYM010000064.1:0-13602 GCA_964550245.1 uncultured Blautia sp.
TGAACGTGCAGGGGCCGGTGAAAATCGATCTGATACATGGCAAGTCTCCTTATATTAATTATCGCTTGACAGTCAACAGTGAGAGCGCCATTGGTCCTTATTCCGTAGGATTGAGAGCATCCATGGGGATCAGGCTCCTGACGCTGCGGTTTTTATTATAAACCGGCAGGAACGAATTGAAAAGATTTATTTTTGCAGTTCATTTTTTCGGAAAAATCATGTAAAATAGGGGCAACTTCCATCTCCGGCCGTCTGTGGAGAGAGATGTCCGGATGGGGAGGCGGGTGTTGTTCATACTGTACAGTTGCGGCGCTTTACCACTGTAATTTAATAAAAATTGCACAAAATAATTGTAAAAAATGTTCACGTGACTGGTAAAGTATGTTATAATGAGGTAATCAAACGTACAAGAGGTGATTGTATGATAAAGAAAGAAATGATAGCCATGCTTCTGGCCGGCGGGCAGGGGAGCAGACTGGGGGTGCTGACCGAAAAGGTAGCCAAGCCGGCAGTTTCTTTCGGAGGGAAATACAGGATCATCGATTTCCCGTTGAGTAACTGCATCAATTCGGGCATTGACACGGTGGGCGTGCTCACCCAGTACCAGCCCCTGCGCCTGAACACCCACATCGGGATCGGGATCCCCTGGGATCTGGACAGGAACGAGGGCGGCGTCACGGTACTTCCCCCCTACGAGAAGAGCACCAGCAGCGAGTGGTACACGGGGACGGCCAATGCCATTTATCAGAACCTGGACTACATGGAGCAGTACAATCCGGATTACGTGCTGATCCTGTCCGGGGACCATATTTACAAGATGGACTATGAGGTCATGCTGGACTACCACAAGGCCAACCATGCGGACGTGACCATCGCCTGCATGCCTGTCCCTCTGGAGGAGGCCCGCAGGTTTGGCATCATGGTTACCGACGAGACCAGCAGAATCACCCAGTTTGAGGAAAAGCCGGAGCATCCCAGCAGCAATCTTGCTTCCATGGGTATTTATATTTTTAGCTGGCCGGTCCTGAAGGAGGCACTCATCGCTTTGAAGGACCAGAATGGCTGTGATTTCGGCAAGCACATTCTTCCGTACTGCAAGGAGAAGGGAAAGAGACTGTTTGCGTATGAGTACAACGGGTACTGGAAGGATGTGGGAACACTGGGTTCCTACTGGGAAGCCAATATGGAACTCATCGACATCATTCCGGAGTTCAATCTCTATGAGGAATTCTGGAAAATCTATACCAAGGGCGACATCATCCCGCCCCAGTATGTTTCCGAGGATGCCGTGATCGGGCGGGCCCTGATCGGGGAAGGTGCGGAGATCTACGGAGAGGTGTACGATTCGGTCATTGGACCCAACGTGGTGATCGGGAAGGGAAGCGTGGTGCGCGGTTCCATCATCATGCGGAATTCCGTCGTGGGGGAGGGTTCCGTTCTGGAGAAGGCCATCATCGCAGAGGACGCGGTCATCGGCAAAAACGTGGTTCTGGGATTCGGGGAGGAAGTCCCCAACGTGTCCAAACCTTCCGTCTATGCCTACGGCATCGCCACGGTGGGAGAGAGAAGCGTCATTCCCGATGGAGTAAAGATCGGGAAAAATACAGCCATTTCCGGCATTACCGTCCCGGAGGACTACCCCGGAGGCGTGCTGGCCGGAGGACAGGTCATTGAAAAGGACGGTGGTACCCCATGAGAGCGATTGGAATCATCCTGGCGGGCGGCAACAACAACCGCATGAGAGAGCTGTCGGACAGACGGGCCATTGCCGCCATGCCGGTAGCCGGAAGTTATCGAAGCATCGACTTCGCTCTCAGCAACATGGCCAACTCTCACATCCAGAGGGTGGCCGTGCTGACCCAGTTCAATGCCCGTTCCCTGAATGAACACTTAAGCTCTTCCAAGTGGTGGGATTTCGGAAGAAAGCAGGGGGGACTTTTCGTCTTCACCCCCATCATCACCAAGGAGAACAGCCTGTGGTACCAGGGGACGGCGGATGCCATATATCAGAACCTTGATTTTCTTAAAAACAGTCATGAGCCCTATGTGGTCATTGCTTCCGGGGACGGCGTGTACAAACTGGACTACAACAAGGTCCTGGAGCAGCACATCGCCAGGCGGGCGGATGTGACGGTGGTCTGCACCACCTGCAGGGATCCCGCCGAGGTGGAGCGGTTTGGCGTGCTGCGGATGAACGAGGACGGCAGGATTGTGGAGTTTGAGGAGAAGCCCATGGTTTCGGCCTACAACACCATCTCCACCGGCATCTACGTGATCCGCAGGAGAGCGCTGATCGAACTGCTGGAAAAGACGGCCCAGGACGGACGCAGCGATTTTGTCAAGGACATTCTGATTCGTTATAAAAATCTGAAGAGAATTTACGGGTACATGATCGACACCTACTGGAGCAACATTTCCACAGTGGAATCCTATTACCGGACAAACATGGACTTCCTGAACCCGGAGGTCCGCAACTACTTCTTCAAACAGGAACCTTCCGTGAAGACCCGGATCGACGATCTTCCCCCGGCCAAGTACAATCCCGGCGCGGTGGTGAAGAACAGCCTGATTTCCAGCGGCTGCATCATTAACGGAAGGGTGGAGAACTCCATTCTCCACAAGGACGTCTTCGTGGGTGACGGTTGTGTGATCAGAAACTCAGTGATCCTCAATCATGTGTATATCGGTGACCATTCACAGATTGAGAACTGCGTAGTGGAGAGCAGAGATACCATCAGAGCCAATTCTTGCTACCGGGGCGACGGGGAGGTTAAGGTCGTCGTGGAGAATAACGAACGGTACGTATTAAAGTGAACATATTTCTTATCATGCAGAATACGTATGCAGAAAGGGGAAGCGAAGATGAATATTACAGATGTACGTGTGAGGAAGGTTGCCAAAGAAGGGAAAATGAAGGCGGTAGTCTCCATTACCATCGATGACGAGTTCGTTGTGCATGACATTAAGGTGATTGAGGGTGAAAAGGGCCTGTTCATCGCGATGCCCAGCCGGAAAGCTGCGGATGGCGAATACCGGGACATCGCACACCCAATCAATTCGACAACCAGGGATAGAATTCAGAGCATCATCTTGGAAAGGTATCAGGAGGTTATGTCGGAAAACCCCGATGCGGCGGCTGCAGAATAAGGAAAACGCTTCAAAAAAATCAGCGGTGTCTCCGAAAGGAGACACCGCTTTTTTGTTGTCATGCTGCAATGCTTTCAGAAGTGGAAGGCTCATCGGGTTCACCCCAGTTGAAGTCTTCAAAGCCGTCCAGGGAGGGAATCTCTACCGTGACATCCTCTCCGGGACTGGGGCACTCCAGGTTGACCACCAGATCCAGATCCAGGGTATCCCCGTTTACGGTGATGGAAAGGGGCAGGGTAAGGGAGCCTTTTGTGAGATAGCCTTCTGCATTGACGGTTGCCCTGCCGTTGATGTCCTGGATGGAAAGCGCTACGTCCATGTCTTCCAGCAGACCTCCCGCCAGTTCATCCAGGAAAGAGCTGGACTTCTGGGTCAGGGCTCCTCCGTCCATGGAGAAGGTGATCTGTGTCCCATCTCCGGTGACTTCCCCGGAGATGTCCTGGAAATCATCCCGGTCAAACTCCGGGCTGATGCCGGTGATGATCTGATCCGAGGTGAGATCCAGGGGATATTTGACTTTTGTCCCCATCACATCCACATAGATGCAGCCGTCCGTGTACCAGGAGTTGACCTCCACGGTTTCTCCCTCCGGTGAGAGGGTGGCGTAGAGCTGCATCTTCAGATCTCCGGTGTCCACACCCTCCACCTTCACCTGCATGCCCAGGGGAAGATAGAAGATCTCTCCTCCTGAAGCCGCATTGATGTCCACAGAGGCCTGCACCTCCAGGGAGGGAAGGGAACTGGTTTTCTCCACAGCCTGATTGAGCACTTCTACCGGGTCATCCACCGCCTGCGCCGATACGGGCAGGGGGGAAAGCCCCAGGACAAGGGCGGTCATGACCGCCAGATATCTTTTCTTCATGATAATCCTCCTATCAAAATTCCTTCAAGTACAAGCTTTTGACGAAGTTCTTCGGCATCCCCGTGAAAGACCGCTCCTTTCATGCCCAGACGGCATCCTCCCTCCACGTTGACGGCCGAGTCGTCCACGAAAAAGCACTCCTGCGGCTCCAGGTGAAACTTTTCCAGGAAAGCCTGGTAAATGGCCTTCTCCGGCTTGATGCTTCCCACATCGCAGGAGATCAGGGTTCCGTCAAAGAGGGAGGCGCAGGGAATGCGGGGCCAGTATTCATGCTGGCGGACGCTGGCATTGGAAAGGAGATAGATGCCGTATCCCGCATTTTTCAGATCCCGGATCAGTTCCTCCATGCCCTCCATGGGAAGAAGGGGCTGATCCCACCGGGTGACCAGCTGCCAGACGGCCTCGTGAAGCCTCTGGGGCATACGTTTACAGATGGAGCGGGCCGCCTCCTCATCGGTTAAGGAACCCCAGTCCATCCGGACCCACTCCAGACTTAAAAATACCTCCCGGAGAAGAAGCTTCGCATCTTCCTCACTTACATCCAGCCGGCGGATAAAGGTCTCCCTGTCAAAACGGATGAGCACCTGGCCCATGTCGAAAACGATGCTGCGGATCATGTCCTTTCTCCTTTCCGGTACGGATGATGGAAAAATCATAGCATTCCACCCGGGCTTTGTCAAGACATGGGGCCGGATCCGGGAAATGCGGGAAATTACGCGGATTGTGCCATTTGTATTTCGTTTTTGTATTTGCAATTCAATCTCAAAAAATATGGCAGATTTTTTGTATATTATTTGCAATTTCTAAAATTTGTCAATTTCTTCTTGCAATTTAAGCCTTCCTATGGTACTATCTTTTCATCACAAAGATTACTCAGACAAAAACCGCAGCGCTTTCCCGGTTGGCAGCAGGATGATGCGTTCTGTCTGATTCTTTGTAATTCTGTTCTGTCCCATGGCCGGATTTCAGAAAGCGGTTCCCCATGGGGACGGGACAATGGTTTAAAAGGAGGACAAAATGAAGAAGTCAAGGATACTGCCTGTTCTGATGTGCGCAGTCATGGCTCTGGGAATGCTTCCCATGGGCGCTCTGACAGCCCGCGCCGACGATCAGGTAACCATCCGCTACGGCATCTGGGATTCCAACCAGGAACCAACACTGCGTGCCATCGCGGACAAATTTGAGGAAGAAAACCCGGATATCAAGATTGAGATTGAACTGACGCCCTACAAGGACTACTTCACCACCCTGGAGACGGCTGCCACCGGAGGCACCGCACCAGACGTGTTCTGGATGAACGCTCCCAACGTGACCAAGTATGTGCGGGGCGGCATGCTGGTGGAGTTAAGCGACTACATCGCCGGATCCGAAAGCGTGTCCAAGGAAGATTTCCCGGAGAGCCTGATCAACCTGTATACCGTGGACGGCGGCTGGTACGGCATGCCCAAAGGTTTTGACACCGTGGCCGTATGGTACAACAAGGAACTCTTTGACAATGCGGGTGTTGCCTATCCCACCGACGACTGGACCTGGGATGACTTTGTAAGCATTGCCCAGCAGCTTACCGATACGGAAAACGGCATCTACGGAGCAGCGGTTCAGCTGGATGAGCAGGCCGGCTGGTACAACACCATCGGTCTTTTCGGAGGCTCCGTGATCTCCGAGGACAAGAAGACCTCCGGTTTCGGAGATCCCAACACCATCAAGGGTGTGCAGTGCTGGAAGGACCTGATCGACCAGGGTATTTCTCCCTCCTACGCACAGCTTTCCGATACCAGCAGCAACACCATGTTTGAATCCGGAAAACTGGCCATGCAGTGGAACGGCTCCTGGGCCGTATCCGAGTACATCGGCATCGATGAGATCAAGGACAAGATCGACGTGGTTTCCGTTCCCAGCGTGGACGGAAAGAAGTCCTGCGTGATCCACGGTCTTGGAAACGTGATCTTCGCCAAGACCGAACATCCGGATGAAGCCTGGAGATTTGTGGAGTACCTGGGTGGAAAAGAAGCCATGACCATGCAGGCCGAGGCCGCCATCGACATCTCCGCCAGAACGGAGACCACCTCCATCTGGGTGGATGCTCATCCGGAGTACAACCTGCAGGTTTACATGGATGCAGCCGAGTATGCTTATCCCTATCCCGCTTCCGTCAACACCTCCGCATGGCAGAGTGCCATGTATGAGGAGATCTATGCCGCCTTTAACGGAGACAAGACGGTAGAGGAAGCCTGCACCAACCTGGAGGCCTCCATGAACGACATCCTGGCGGCAGAATAGGCATCCCATCCTTTGAACTGAAAAATGTTTTTTTAAGATGTGCCGGACTGTTTCATTTGGGACAGTCCGGTTTCTTTATGAAGGAAAGGAGATGAACCCATGAGCGGTAAATCAGGTGAGCCTGCCCGCAAAAAGTTCAACTTTCGCAAGAAGGACTGGATCTGGGGGTATGTGATGATCGCACCGGTCACCATCGGACTGATCATCTTTTACGTGTATCCGTTCTTTGTCACCTTTTACAACAGCTTCATGAAGGTGGGAGCCTTCAACGTGACCTCCTGGGGAGGACTGAGCAACTATGCCAGGCTGATTCACGACAGTTCCATGTGGAATACCCTGCGCAACACGGTGCGGTACGTGCTCTGGACCGTGCCCATCACCCTCTTCCTGGCTCTGATCGTGGCCGTTCTGTTAAATCAGAATATCAGGGGAAGATCCCTGTACCGGGTTTTGTACTTCCTGCCCTATGTGACCATGGCGGCCGCCATCTCCATGGTCTGGAAGTGGATCTACAACGGGGACTACGGTCTTTTAAACTACATCCTGGGGCTTTTCGGCATTCCGGGACACCGGTGGCTGACGGAGACGAACCTGGCTCCCTATGCCATCATCGTCGTCACCATCTGGAGCGGCATCGGCTACAACATGATCATCCTGCTGGCCGGAATCCAGGGGATCTCCTCCACATACTACGAAGCGGCCCGTATCGACGGGGCCAGCCAGTTTACCATGTTTTTCAAGATCACCCTTCCCCTGGTGACACCCACCCTGTTTTTCCTGCTGATCACGGACCTGATCAGCTCCTTCCAGATCTTCGATACCATCTACATGATGATCGGGAAAAATACGGTGGTCCTGGAGAATACCCAGAGCATTGTCATGTACTTCTACCGAAATGCCTTTGAGCTCAATGACAAGGGGTATGCCTCCGCCATTGCCATGCTTCTGTTCTGCTTCATCATGATCATCACCGCGATTCAGATGGCACTGCAGAAGAAATGGGTATACTACGATTAAAGGAGGGGGAGAAGATGAAAAAGACATGGAAACTTTTACTGGTGCACCTGGTACTGATTCTGGGAGCCATCATCATGGTCATTCCCTTTGTGTGGATGATCCTCACCGCCTTCAAGACTCAGGGGGAGGCCATTCACGTACCGGTGATAATCTTTCCCTCCAAGCTGCGGCTTGACGCCTTCCGGGATGTGTTTGACCGTCTTCCGTTCGGTTCTGCCTACATCAACACCATCATTTCCGCCGTGGTCACCATTATCGGGCAGCTGGTGATGTGCTCCATGGCCGGATATGCCTTCGGAAGAATCGAATTCCCGGGAAGAAACCTGATCTTCATGTGCAGCCTGTCGGTGCTGATGATCCCCTCCACCCTGTTCATTCTGCCTCAGTATCAGATCATCCAGAAGATGGGACTATTAAACACCCTGCCGGCTCTGTTCATTCCCAACCTGTTCAGCGCCTTCGGCACCTTCCTGATGCGTCAGTTCTACATGGGGCTTCCCAAAGAGCTGGAGGAGGCTGCCAAGCTGGACGGCTGCAATCAGTTCACCATCTACCTGCGGATCATGACGCCCCTGGTAAAGCCGGGCCTGACCGCTTTGGCCATCATCACCCTGCGTCTGGCCTGGAACGACCTGATGTGGCCCATGGTGGTGAACAAGTCCACCAACAAGATGACCCTTTCCGCGGTTCTGGCCAACCTGACCGGGCAGTACAGCACCACCTATCCCACCCTGATGGCCGGATCCCTTCTGGCCATCATCCCCATGGTGGTCCTGTTTGCCATCTTCCAGAAGCAGTTCATCGAGGGCATTGCCTTTACGGGAACCAAGGGTTAAACCGAAAAAAATAATAAACCTTAGTCTGGACGTCCTCCGGGCAAACCCGGAGGACGTCCTGTGTAGAAATGAGGAAAAGATGAGAATTGGCATGATTGGCGTGGGAGGCATGGGAGCCACCCACAACAGCGCCGTAAAAGCGCTTTCAAAGAGCAGAAACCTGGAGGTGACCGCCATCGCCGACCGGTCTGAGGACTGCATCAAAAAAGCGAAAGAATTGTGGCCAAATGCGAAGATCTATTCGGACGGAGCACAGATGCTGGAAAAGGAGGATCTGGACGCTGTCCACATCTGTGTACCCAGCTATCTCCACGCGGATCTGGCGGTAATGGCCATGGACCGGGGATGTCATGTGCTGGTGGAAAAGCCCCTGGCCCTTACCAGGAAGGACTGTGAGAGAGTCATCGCCGCCAGAGACCGGAACCGGGTGACGGCCATGGTGGGACATGTGGTGCGCTTTTTCCCGGAATACCGCTTTTTGAAGGAGACGTATGAGAAGGGCACCTATGGGAGACTGAAAAGCCTGGTCATGCAGCGCCTCAGCCAGGACGTGCTCTGGGGATATGAAAACTGGTTCCAGGAGGAGGAGAAAAGCGGATCGGTAGTTCTGGATCTCCACATCCATGACACGGATTTCATCCGCTACATGCTGGGAGAGCCGGAGGACATCCAGGTGCAGGCTACCGCCTATGAATCGGGCATGATCAACCAGATCATCACCACCTACATCTACCCGGGCTGTTTTGTAAGCGCAGAAGGACTGTGGGATGTAACGCCCATCCTTCCCTTCCAGCCCTCCTACCGGGCTTACTTTGAGGAGGCCACCGTGACCTTCAATACAAAAGACAGCCCTTCGGTGAAGATCTGGAAAAAGGACGGTTCTGTGGAGGTGCCGGAACTTCATAAGGAAGAACCTTTTGATGAAACGGAGTCGGGGATCAACATCAGGTCGCTGGGTTCCTATTTCACGGAGATTTCGTACTTCTATGACTGCCTGGAAAAGGGAGCCAACCCGGAGATCGCTTCACTGGAGGAAGCCAGTGCCACCGTGGATCTTCTCCTTCGGGAGCTGGAGCTGGCTCATAAGAGCTTAAGAAAGTGAAAAGGGGGGAGAAGAGCATGAGAGTGGGTGTAACCGTGGATCTGTCATCCGGAGCGAGTCTGGAGGGACAGCTTAAAAGGCTTAAAGAGCTGGGTATGAACAGCTGCCAGCTGGTATGCTGGGAGCGGGAGATGCTTACCCCCGAAGTGGCGGAGCAGGTCAATGCCGCCATGGATAAGTACCAGGTGGAGATCACCGCCTTCTGGTGCGGCTGGGAAGGACCCCGGGACTGGAACTTCTATGACGGACAGCTCACCCTGGGGCTGGTGCCGGAGGCCTACCGGTTCCGGAGAATGGAGATGCTGATGGAGGGATCCGACTTTGCCTCCCGGATCCATGTGGGAGATGTGGTCACCCATGCGGGATACATGCCCGAAAACCCCTATGATCCCCATTATCCCGGTGTGCTGGTGGCCTTAAAGAAGATCGCCGCCAGATGCCGGAAGAACGGTCAGTACTTTCTCTTTGAGACGGGACAGGAGACGCCGGTCACCCTTCTGCGGGTGATGCAGGACATGGAATGCGACAACGTGGGCATCAACCTGGATCCCGCAAATTTGATCATGTATGGAAAGGCCAACCCGGTGGACGCCCTGGATGTGTTCGGAAAGTATGTGCGGGGAGTTCACGGCAAGGACGGGCTTTATCCCACCAACGGCCGGGAACTGGGACCGGAGGTTCCCCTGGGAGAGGGAAAGGTGGATTTTCCCAGGCTTCTTGCAGGGCTTTCCCGGCTGGGGTATCAGGGGGATATCACCATCGAAAGGGAGATCTCCGGGGAGCAGCAGACTTTGGATATCATTCGGGGAAAGGAATTTTTGGAAAACATCATCCGGGAGATTTAAGAAAAGCGGGGCGTACGCCCCGCTTTTTGTGTCTGTTTTTTAGCTCTTATTCCCCGGCCGCCAGGACTCTTTTCAGCACCCGCCTGGCGCAGGTCTGAAGCTCTGCCCGGGTAAGAGCGAAGGGATGAGTGCTCTCAAGCCGGGCCTTTACGATGTCCTCCTTATCGGCAGGTGTTCCGGGCATGGTAAGGTCATTGCCGGCCTTTACGTTGCCGGCTGCGGAAGCGCAGGGCCACTTCGCTCCTCCGGGGCCCATTCCTCCGGTTACCAGCCAGTCTGTCATCACCGCTCCCTCATAGCCCCATTCATCCCGGAGAACCGCTGTGAGCAGATCCCGGCTGTTGCAGGAGTGGGTGCCGTTGATCAGGTTGTAGGAGGTCATGATAAATTTGACCGGCACTTTCCTGACGCAGATCTCAAAGCCCTTCAGGTAGATTTCCCGCAGAGCCCGTTCTCCCACCTGACTGTTGGAGAAGAAACGGTTGGTCTCCTGATTGTTGCAGGCGAAATGCTTGATGGTGGTCTCTCCACCTTCCTCCTGTACTCCGGAGGTGATGGCGGCGGCCATGGTACCGCCAATCAGGGGATCTTCCGAGTAATACTCGAAATTTCTTCCGCAAAGGGGTGATCTCTGGATGTTGAGTGCAGGAGCCAGCCAGATGTGAATGCCGAAGCGTTTCATCTCATCCCCGGCGATCCGTCCGCACTCCCTGGCCAGATCCTCATTGAAGGACTGGGCGATGCAGGTGCCGATGGGAATGGCGGAGCAGTACTGATAGAAGGTTTCCCCGCTGCTGGATGGTGCCGGGGCCATGGCCTCCCTTTCCTGCGGGGTGAAAACCAGCAGTACATCTCCACCGATGGAGGAGCTGCCTTTGGGTTTTCCGTCTGTGATCTGGTATTCCGAGCTGATGCGGACTCCGGCGGGGCCGTCTGCCATGATAAGAGCGGGAACACCCAGATCTTTCAAGTAGCCGGTGGTTTCTCCGGCGGCTCCGGCCACAGTCTCGGAGGCATTGCCCACGATCTCCATCACATCGGTGGAATTCTTATAATTTCCCACACAGGCCAGGGAGAGCTGCTCATCGGTAAGGCCTCCGATAAACTCATCCAGAGTCTTTTCTCCCGATTTCACTTCCTGCCAGGTGCAGGGAGATCCGGCGGGGATTTCCTCCGGTTCATCCCGGTAGGAGACGGTTGTGGTTTCAATCTCCCGGGCGGAAATCGGAATCACCGGGGTGACACCTTCCTCAATAGAGGTGTTGGGGGAGGGAAGAACCAGATCCGCAAAGCCGCTCTCCCCGCATACATTCTTCAGTTTGCAGACCACGGCCGTCTGATCCAGGGAGAGGGCTCCCGCTGCCTCGGTGTTTCGGGAGGAATTTCCCACCCGGATGAGATAGAGCCCCTTCTCCAGGATGTAGGAGGCTTCCTCTTTGTCATAGGAGGCCATGGATCCGGTATCAAAGGAGATTTCCAGAACTTCTGTCTCCTGGGGTTCCAGCTTCCGGGTCTTTTTGAAGGCGGCCAGTTCCTGGAAGGGTTTGTCAAGCTTTCCCGCGGGAGCGGAGTAGTAGACCTGTACCACTTCCTTTCCGGGACGGCTTCCGGTGTTGGTTACCTGCACGGTCACCTTCACCTGCTTCTCATCTGCAGCAAGAGAAAGAGTCCGGATCTCAAAACTCGTATATCCCAGTCCGAAACCAAAGGGGAAGACCGGTGTTTTCTTCGCGGTGTCAAAGTAGCGGTAGCCCACATAGATGCCTTCCTTATAGAGGGTATCATCGGGATCGCCGAATCCTTCCGTGGAGGGATACTCTTCCAGGGGAGCCCAGGTCATGGCCAGTTTTCCGGAAGGACACTCCTTCCCCAGCAGGACATCCGCCAGGGAGTCTCCGGTTGCGCTTCCCAGCTGTCCCATCTGCAGGATGGTGCCAACGGAAGAGACCGGACTTAAATCCACCATGCCCCCGGTATTAAGTACCAGTGCGAAATGGGGGTAGAGCTGGTTAAGTTTCAGGATGTCCCGGATCTCCGTACTGGTGAGACGAATGTCTCCGGGTACATTTTGACGGTCCGCTCCTTCTCCGGAGATCCTGGCCAGCACATAGACGGCCGTATCTCCCTCCCCGTCCAGGGGCAGCTCGTACTCCGGTTCGGGGGCTGTTCTGCCCAGAGCGAAGAGAACGGGATTTACTCCCGCTGCGTCTGCTTCTTTGCGAAGGCCGGCGAAAAACTCCTCCTTGGCCTGCCAGACCAGTTCATCGTAGTCATCCAGCCATTTTTTGGTGGTGATGGTAAAGCCGGCATTTTCCAGTCCTTCTTCCACGTTGACAAAGTGGCGCACATTCACATCCCCGGAGCCGGTTCCCCCCTTGATGGTCTTTCTCGCCCCGCTTCCGTAGAGGGCGATTTTTCCCGGGCCTTCCAGGGGAAGGGTGCCGTCGTTCTTTAAAAGAACCATGCATTCCGCACTCAGACGGCGGATTTGTTCCGCGTGTGTGGTTTCAAACTCCTGAACTTCTTTTGTGTTGATTCTACAGGTGTCCATGGGATTCTCCTTTCTTTTATTTTTTGAATAGACCTTCAGTTCCACTTCTGGCGATGAGGTTCCCGTATTTCAAGGCGCAGATCCTCGGAAGCGAATACTGGGACGCATGCCGGGGAACAGATCATTCCAGTCCGTCCTTTTTTGATCTGTCATCCGTTACAATCCCGGGAAAGGTCCGGGAGACCGGCAAAGAGGACAGAACCTAAGGAAATGATAACATATGGTACTGAAAAGTCAATATGCTGGCGAAATGCAAGGTTGCGCCGGGAACCGGGACCGGTCTGGTGACTGATCGTTATCTGTGTCTTTCAGACGCAGTAGAAGGCTGGTCATGGATAAGATACTCTGCTTGTGTTTATTTTTTCTGATAAGACTTAAGGATTAATGTTTGTGCAGGCATTTGACTGTCTGGATTTGTTCACCTTTAAGTACAACCTTATTCAGAGAAATCCTTTGTTTCCCTGACATACATCACCTGGTACCTTAGTGGAAAACTTTGCAAAGATTAATACGGCTGATATGGAGATTGCACCTTTCCTGTGTTTTGTGGGGACAACAACAGCGGAAAAAGCTGTATGTTAAGCCTTTTGTGGGGAATCCTGACGCTGCCCTGTATGGATTTTCTGCAGGTGATGGGAAGGTGAGGTACAGGGAAGGGCAGGACGGGGGAATCCCCTTACACATGGCTTCATCCCTGCTTTTGCTCTTTGAATCGGATCTGGACTTTAAGACCCTCTTTATCGAGGAACCGGAATCCCATCTCCATCCGGAAATGCAGCAGAGAATGGCCCGGCTTATCATCAACCTGGTTAACCGGGGACTTCCGGTGTGGTTTCCTCCTTCAATTTTCCCTGAACAGGATGGTTTGAGAGATCCATGCCTTCCAGCAGGAGGAATAACCAGGCCCTTCGGATTCGGTCAGATGGGGGACAATTTCAATCCCCACGCATTTGGTGAGTGAA
>CAZJYM010000065.1:0-8228 GCA_964550245.1 uncultured Blautia sp.
ATATGCTCCATGCAACCCATTATATCCCAAATCTCATCCCCTGTAAACCACGGGAAACCCGATAAAATCTCACTTCAGGGCATCTTAGGGCCCCCTAAAACAGTAATACTGTTTCGTTACCTTTGTCCACTGAAAAATATGCCAGAAAACGATAAAAAAATGGCGGCCGTTTTATCTCCCGAATACGAAAAGACACCGCGGATCCCGCAGTGTCTTTTAATTTTAAGTCAATCCTGTAGTTTTCTTTAAGAATTATGACGCTTCCGGTCTTTCACTCAGATAATAACATCCCGGGACAGTGTTGGGACAATGTCTTCGCTGTCATTTCTGGCAGTTTCATACTGAGAAGCCATCAAAATCAACTCCTCGGAATGGTGGCGGATGTTTTGGCAGATCCGGTCCATCTCATCCTGAAGACTGTTAAATTTCTGCACATAAGCCACAGCCGCTCCGCCGCTCCATACCTGTCCGGAAAGACCGGAAACGATGGAGGTCATCTCCCGTGTCAGGTTCTGCACGATGGAGGCGGTATCCGCAAAGTCAGATGCGGCGGCCTGCAGTTTTCCGGGATTCACCCGTATAGTTCCCATTTTTTGTCCCTCTTTCCTTTTCTTTCAGCATCTTCCCGAAAGGGCGATGTTTAAGCTGGCCTGTTCTGCCCTTTCATAGCCATCCGCCGTCTGGATCAGGTTCTGGACAAAGCGGTCAACGGCATGGTGATAGTTCTCCCACTTCCGGGCATCTCCGGTAAAGGCGGAGTGAAAAGCATCACTGGCATCCCCCTCATACTGGGAGTGAAGGGCTTCCTCCTCCTGAATCAAAGAGGAAACGGCTCTTTTAAACTGTTCGTTAAGCTGCCCCAGTTCCTCTGCCCGGATTCGAAGAAGGCCGGATGTCACAAAAATCTCACTCATGAACTGCCTCCTTATCTTTTCTTCCCTGCGGCGACGCGAAGCGCCTGCGCGGCCTGAGCAATCCCTTCAGCTGTACCTATCATCCGGTCTCTTAATTCCCCGCATTTATCGACATAGGCCTCGGAGCTCTCTCCCATCCAGCTGGCGGAAATCCGGGACATGCACCCGGTCAGATCCCGCTCGGCCAGGTTTTTCATCTCCCTGGCCATCTGATCCAGGGAGTCAGCCCGGCGGAGAGCCTGGTCATACTCTGCTCCGATTTCAAAAGTGCTTTTTGCCACGGTCCGTCCCTCCCTACATGATCACGTCCACTGAGAGCATCTGCCCGGAGAGATCCTCCAGTTCGGAGTCGGTCTGGGAATACAGGCCGGCCATCTGCAAAAGAGTTACAGGACTGCTCTGCAGCCGGGCAAGTGTCTCCCGGATTTCCTCTCTCATTCCCTCATACTGGGCGATGTGGGCCTCACTGGCCTCCCCCTCCCACCAGATGCGGGTGAGGCTGATGTCCGACTCGATCAGATCAAACTCTCTGGAAATGCGGCTGATCTCCTTTTCCAGTTCCTCCGCGGTCTGGCGCAGTACCTCCGGACTCACTTTTAATTCCACTGCCATGCCCATCCCCTCCTCTTCCGGTCAAAATCTGATCTGGGAAACCACTTCGGCTACCTGCCGTTCACAGCTGTCATACCTGGACAGTGCCGTATCCTCGAAATCTATCACACTCTGAATCCCGTCGCAGGCTTCTCTTAAAAAGCCGATGTCGGAATCGGCCTGTGCCAGAAAAGCCTCATGGGCATCCCCCGTCCACATGGAATTCAGCGCGGCCATGTGTCCGGAAATATTTTCAACATACATGCGGATCCTCTTCAGACTTTCCTGAAGGTCCTTTCGGGTTTGCGTGAGACTGTCGGTATCCACAATGATTCTGCCATCCTCCATACCTCTTACTTCCTTTCTTCTCCGGATAACTGCAGTCCCAGGTCCGAGAGCCTTCCTGAAAGCGGTTCCAGATCCACGTCCTCCACCGACCACTTCTTGGGAAGCATCTGCCGTTCTCCCGATTCCGCGATCTTCTCCTCGGTCCGCTGATACTTTTCGCTGATTCGTCTTAGTGACTCCTCCAGCACAAGCAGCCCTCTCTTCTGCCGGGCCATCTCCTCGCCCTGCTGCTTCAGAATGCGGTGCAGCTCCTCCGCTCCCTCAAAATCCCGGGTGTGAATCCAGCTCACCGTCTCCTCCAGCTCCTCAAGCCAACGGTCGTAGCGAAGGGCTTCTCTGTTCAGTTCATCGGCCTGTTCCTTCAGGCCTGCCGTATCCACACTTACTCTGGTCATCTCTTTATCTCTCCTTACAAGAGGCATTATACATGAAAATATTCTAACGGGGATTTTTTCGGACGAACTGCTTCTTTTCGGGGACAGACGGCACTACACCAGCATCAGCCGGGATCCGTTTCTGATCCCGCACTGCGCCGGGGTGGAATTCCCGGGAAGAATACGCTCCTGATCCATGGAGCACAGGTAAAAGCCGCCTTCTTTTCCGGGAGAGCCGGTCTCACTGCCGATCATCTCCGTGATCTCCGCGGTCAGGCTCTCCACCGAAGCCCTCTCATCCAGCCGAAAGTCAAAGGTTTTATCCAGGGATGGTACATATATGTCAACCAGAATCATCCTTCACACCTCTCTCTCCCGCTCAGCACAGGAAACCCTTTAAAGCCTCCAGGGTGTAGGTCTCCATCCTCACTCCGTCCGGACGGGCCAGAAAAATCCAGTCGGCAATCCCTGCGTCCGCCAGCACCAGGGCACTCTCCACTTCCCGGGAATGCGGATCCCGGGCCAGAATTCCCGCCGTCACTTCCTCTTGGCACAGAAGGCGGGTTCTCATGATCTCCTCCGGGGAGGCGTCCGGCCGGAGGAGGGAGGATACGGATTCCAGCAGGTCATCGAAGCGGCCCTCCTCCGGCTCCGCCTCCAGGGAATCCCGGATGGGAACGAGTCCCCGGTCGTTAAGTTCCTGCGGAAAAGCAGCAGCCGGGCAAAAGTGGATCAGCACCGCGCTCTTATCGTTTCCGCTAACCTCCATCACCACCAGGTCTTCCTTTTGAAAGCAGAGCAGGGGACCGCCCATCCCGGGAGAATAGATGTCCAGTTCCCGGCGGGCATCCCGGATCCCGGCAAAGAGGATTTCAATCTCCGGGTCCAGCTTCCATTCCTTCCCCCTTTTATATAGAAGGAATCCTTTCTGATAGAGGGTAAACACCACGCGGTTCAGCTCTTCACCGGACAGTTCTCTTCCGGAATCCTCCAGAAGACAGGCCAGTTTCTTCATGCCGGAGAGGGCCCCGGCCACCATCAGCTCCTCCCGGGTAAACAGGAAGCTCTTATAAATCAGTTCACTCATTTTGAAAGGCCTCCCTCATTGCCGCCCGGCAGCCCCGGGAAATGGGCACCTGCATGTCGTTTCGGAGGTAGAGGAGATTTTCAGGCAGGCGGATCCTGTACACCCAGTCTCTGTTTACGATATAGCTTCGGTGACAGCGCAGAAAGTTATCAGGAAGCTGTGCCGCCAGCCTCTCCAGGGCTTCATTTACCCCGTACTCCTCCGTGGGGGTGCGGATGAACACCTTCTTCTCCCGGGCTTCCAGGTAGCAGATCCGGGAGAAGGGAATGCGAAAGATCCCGTCCCGGTTCTCCACCCGCAAAATTCCCTCCCCCGCATCCGGATGTTTCCGCAGCAGGATGGGGGTGAAGAAATCCCTTATGGAGGGCTCCCAGCGCTCGCTTACCGGCCGGAGAAGCAATGCGGATGCCCGGATGGAGGGATGCATGTACTCCATGGGGGAGACGGAGGTGTCCGCCACCACCAGGATCTCCGCCCCGGAAAACCGGCTGCGGACCTGCCGGGCTCCCTCCAGGGCACCGGGCAGAGTCACGTCTACTACCGCCAGGTCCAGCAGATCGGCTTCGGAGAGAAAGGAGAGCAGCTGACTTTTTGTACTCGCCTCCCGGATCTCCAGCTTTTCATCGGAATAGTCGGCAGTCAGGTCGCTCATCCATGCCCGGATCTGTTTCTTCTCGCCGGGAGCCACAATCAGCAAAATTCCGAATATCATTTCATCCTCTTTTTCCTGCTCATTAAGGGAACCACCACCTTACGGGTCTCACCCTCTCTCCCCCCTGGGGAGAGCTGGCCGATCCCCGGCTTCTCCGGTCTGTTCATCTCCTTAAAGGACAGATAAGAAAAGTTCAGGAATACGTCCTGGGACATGTTTCCGCCGAAGTGAATGCCGGTCCTGTAGGAGGTGAAGTTTAAAAAGGTCCGGGTTCCCCTCACCGCATTCCTGTCTTCCAGATTCAAAATCCCCACAAAATATATGTTGTGCAGGCGGCCCTTCGATGTCAACGTCTCCATGAAGCCGTCCATTCCCCGGGCTGTATTCTCAGCCGAGTAAACCGTGTTGACAAACCACACCATATCCGTGATAAAAAGAAACATGGGCATTTCCTTACGTGTCCGGGAAAAAAGCTCCTCTTCCTCTCCGCCTGAAGCCAGGATTTCCGCCTTCATCCTGTTTCTCCGCTGAAACTCCGGAGTCAGGGTGTTCATGAAGTAGGAAAACAGCTCGTCCCCATTAGAGACGTAGGTAATCCCCTCCAGATCGGCACAGGAGCCCAGCAGTCCTCCCCCGTCAATCAGGCAGACATGACTTTTCTTCAGCATGGCCGAAGCCATCATGATGCGCAGGAAGTTTTTCTTCCCGGTTCCGGCGGCTCCCGTGATAAGATAACAGTAAACAGAACTGAGATCAATGCTGTACACCTCTGCGGTCTCGGCATCGTACCCCACCGGCAGCAGATAATCCGTCCCGGCATCTGCTGCCACCTGCTCCAGCCCCGTAAAGAGCTCCCAGGTGGGCTTTTCCGGGATCTCCGGCACCGGTCTGGCCTTTCTGCCCTTCCATGTCCGGTTCATCTGTCTGCAGATCTGGGAGATCTTTTCCATTCGCTGGTAGTCGTCCTCGGCCTCCACTGCCAGGGCGCTCTGGTACTCCAGTACCCGTCCGCCCACCATAGCCAGTCCCCGGCCCCGGATGCCGGACTCAGGAAGAACCTGAATGCGGGTGGTATGCAGCACGTCGGCGTAGGCATATTTGTCCGCCATCTCCAGACAGAGCACGGTTTTTAAGTTTTCCGCCACCCGGCCCGGGATCTCGTTCATGCCGAAGCCCTGGCCGCTGACCAGAAGAAAGATGCCGTGTCCCACACCTTCTCTGGAGATCTGAATGACCAGATCCCCGTACGCATCCCCGGTCTTTTCCCGGAAGGCGGAGAAGTTGTCAATCACAATCAGGATGGCGGGACAGGTCACGCCGTGGACCTGAACGTACTGGCTGTAGTTTCCGCCCCGGAACAGTTTCTTCCTCTCATCCAGGATCCGCAGGATCATGTTGAAGAAGCGGGCGATCTTTTCATCGTCCCCCTCATACATGATGCCCCCGAAGTGGGGAAGCCCCTCAAAGGCGGACATCATCCTGCTGCTGAAGTCCAGAGCGTAGATGTTTAACCAGTCCGGGGAGTACCGGGAAACCAGACCGAAAAGGACGGTCTGGATCAGGGTGCTCTTTCCGCTGACCACAGATCCGATCACCGCATGGCTGCCCCCTTCGGAAAAGCTAAGCACTAAAGGCATCTGAGCCTGATTCCAGGGATCATCCGCCATGCCCACCGGCGTCTCCAGGGACCAGGCCTCCCCGAGAGCTTCGTTCTTAAACCCGGGAATGTCAGCCAGGTAGATGTGATCCGGCAGGACCGGCAGCCACAGCCGGTGGCTCTGACGGTATCCGTTTTCTGCAGCGGTTTTCTGCAGGTATTCCTTCACCGCATCCAGCTGGGTCCGCTCCCTGGGCCGGGGAAGCTTTTTATCCAGGGTGCCGGAGAGCCGGATGATCTCTTCAGAAATGTCTCCTTCTGTCTTTATTGCTTCCTGGTAAAGACGGATAAAGTCCTCCAGGCGGGTCAGGTTGTAGCGGTTTTTCTGGTAGTCCACCCCGTTGGCGGCCAGGCGCTGATAAAACAGTTCCGCTGCTTCCGGAAGAGATCTGCCGGAAATATCCGTCTCCTCCAGGCACCGGACCAGTCCCTGAACCCACCGATGGAGGGCCTGCTGCTTTTTCCGGGCCCGGTCATGTCCCCCGGTCATCGCAGCCTTTCCGTTGACCGAGAGAAGTTCCGCCAGCTCAGATCTGCCGTCTTCCAGGTTTTCCCCGCAGGGAGCTCCGCTCCAGCCGGACTGGAAGAGTTCATAGACCTCATCGTTTCCCACCTGCAGGTAGCAGCGTCCGGCCTGGGTGATATAGGCGGCATCCGGTTTGTGAATCATGTCGTTGCTGTCCTGCCGGTCCTGTACTCTAAGACACAGCCGAAACCGGGAGTTGCTCCAGATGTTGTCATCCACGGTTCCCGCCGGCTTCTGGGTGGCCAGGATCAGGTGCACCCCCAGGCTTCTTCCCACCTGGGCCACACTGATCAGCTCCTTCATGAAGTCCGGTTCCTCCCGCTTCAGCTCTGCAAACTCGTCGATGATGATGAAGAGATGGGGCAGGGGATCAGAAGCCTCTTTGGCTTTATAGAGCCTGGTATAGCTGTTGATGTTATTGACGCCGTGTTCGGTAAAGATCCGCTGCCGTCTCCGGTTCTCGCTCTTGATGGAGACCATGGCCCGGTATACCTGGTTTCCCGACAGGTTGGAGATCTGTCCGATCAGGTGGGGAAGCCCGTCAAAGAGGTGGGCCATGCCGCCTCCCTTGTAGTCGATGATAAAAAATCCGATGTCATCGGGACTGTAGTTCACAGCCAGGGAAAGGATGTAGGTCTGGAGAAGTTCGCTCTTTCCGGATCCGGTGGTGCCGGCCACGAGTCCGTGGGGACCGTGGTATTTCTCATGGATGTCCATGTAGAGGGGGACTCCCCCGGCCTTCTGTCCGATGAGAGCCCGGATGCTGTCGTAGGTCCGGTTTTTCAGCCAGCGCTCCTCCGCCTTCAGCTGACCGGGATTTGTAACCCCGTACATGTCAAAGAATGTCAAGGAAGAGGGTACCTCTCCCCCGGTCTCCATCTCCTGCACCTGGATGTTGGAGAGAGTACGGCTAAACCGGTCCAGCTTTCCCGGATCCGCCCGGTCAAACTTCACACGGGTTCTCTCCTGTTTCTGGGCGGATACGTTGTACACCCCCTGAAAGACAGAGTCGTTTTCCACGATGTACTCGCAGGCGTTGGGAAGACGCTGACTGCTGCCGGAGAGCATGATGGTGGTAAGCCCCACTTCTCCCGCATCGCCGAACACATAGCGGGCGATGAGCTCCTCCTGGATAAGAGCCGGATCTGAGAGAAACATGACAAACCAGGGCCTGGGCAGGGATTTCTCCTTCCCGGAGAGGTTTTCCTCCCGGGCTCTTAAAACTCTGGTGATCTCGTAGAAGATCTCCCCGGCTTCCAGCTTGCTGGAGGCGATGTAGCGCACCTTTTTGTCCTCCGCCCACACATGGGGCAGCCATCTGGCAAAGCCCCACTGTCCCGAGTCCTCGGAGTTGCTCTCGTCGTAGACGAAGATCATCTTTACGTCCGTGTAGCAGGTACAGGCGGCAAGCTGGCAGGCGATCACCCGGGCGATCTCAATGGCTCCCGCCTTTCCCTGTCCCCCGGCCACCCCCACCAGGGTGTGCTCCCGCAGATCCAGCAGGATGGGTACTCTGCGCAGGGTCTGGTAGTTTTCCAGGATGGCCCGGGGCTTTTCCGCCAGTTCATCCTCTTCCAGCCGAAACTTCTCTTTGGGGATGCGGATTTTTACCTGAAAGTCCGTGTCTCCCTCTCCCAGGCGGACGCAAAGGAAATCCCCATGACCGGGATTTCGGTTCCAGAGCATGGCCGACTTTTCATTCCAGCCCAGGCAGGTATCCGCCGAAGGGTACATCTGTGCCAGAGCCTGCTGGTTGTGAGTGTATTTTTCCCGGATCTCCTCCGTCTTTTTCTCCAGATAGGCATTGTAGGCTTCCCGGCGGCGGGTCTCCTTTTCCTGCTCTTTCTTTTTCTGATAGTGCAGGTTCACCAGAGTCCCGACCACCCCTGCAGCGGCAGAGGCCAGGGCCATCACCAGACCGGTGACCATAAAGACTCCACTGGAGCTTCCCATCATCAGCAGAACCCCCAGCAGCATGGGCACCACCATCGTAAAAGATGGGGCCACCGCCATCAGGAGGGGCTTTTTATCGGGCTTCGTCTCCCTGGGCGGCTCCTCGATCTCCACCTCTCCGGTTTC
>CAZJYM010000065.1:8328-13464 GCA_964550245.1 uncultured Blautia sp.
CAGACCCCGGGGGCCCCGGTGTCAATGGCCAGAATGTCCCCCAGAAATACCATGTGCAGACCGTAGATGTTGATGTAGTCCCCGAAGTGCAGGGTTTCCTCCCCGGAGATGTACCGGGAATTCACATAGATGCCGTTTTGTCCCCGGCAGCTGATGGCAAACTCCTTCCCTTTCCGGGTAATCACCCCGTGGTTTCGGGAGATCAGTCTCTGGTAGTCATAGCGGATCACGTTGTTCTCATCCTGACCGATGGTGATGCGGTCCGCCCCACTGATGTCATACCGGGCATAGGGGGAAAAGATGCTGTCCCTGAAGTGGCCAAGAAGAACCACGGGTTTGTGATCCCCCGTCAGCACCTGAAAGATCTGGGATCCGTCCAGGGGAATTCTATCCAGAACCTCCCGGCCGTTTAAAAACAGGCGGTAGCCGTTTCCGGGCCTGATCCTCCACTCTCCGCCGATGATCTCCAGGCTCAGACAAACATCCTCCATAAGCCGAAAGGTGTTTTTATTCAGCACCAGGGAACAGTCCGCGTTGTCCACGGCGGGGAGAACATATTCCTTAAAGGCTTCCTTTGTGTAGACGGAAATGATCAGTCCCATGTCGTCTTCTCCTGATAAGAAAAAGTCACCGCTACAGCATTACCTCAAACTCGGATCTGCCCATCCGGATAATGTCACCGCTGCAGATCCGGGTTGGAGAGAGGATCTTCTTTCCGTTGATGCGGGTTCCGTTCCGGGTCTGCAGATCCTCCGCAAACACACCCTCCTGCTGCCTGGTAAACAGCAGATGTCTCCCGGATATGTACCGGTCATCCGTGGTGATCTGTAAGTCGGCGTTTTCCCGGCTTCTTCCCACCACAAATCTATCCTGCAGATCAAAGGCAAAGCTCTGGCCTGTGCTGTGGTTGATCAGGGTAATCCTGATTCCGTTGTTGTCCCAGAGAAACAGGGTTTCCCTGATTTCCTCACCGGTACTCATCGTCTGATCACTCTCCTCGTCACCTTTACCTGGGCTTTCCCCAGTGTCAATACGTCTCCGTCCCGCAGGAAGGCCTCATCCCGTACCTCTTCCCCGTTTAAGAAGGTTTTGTTTCGGGAACAGTCCCGCACATACAGACCGTCGGGCTGCTCGAAAATCACCGCATGCTTTCTGGAAGTAAGCTTTCTCTCCTCTTTTACGGATCCCAGCACCACATCCACATCACAGTCACTGCCCCGTCCCAGGATCAGTTCATTCTGAAGGACCTTTTCCAGGGTTTCCGTCTCCCCGTCAAAGGTGATCTCAAAGCTCAGGCGGATCTGTCTTTCCGGGATTTCCTCTATGGTCTCCTCATCATCGCTGAGGGTATCATCATCCTCTTCCAGGGAATCCGTAGATGTATCCTCCTCCGTCTCCATAAAAGTTGAAGGCATGTCCGACGGGGCAACCGGGGGAGTATCCGGTTTCTTCTCTTTCTTCTTCCTGCTCAGTACAAATATCACAACCGCAGTCACTGCGATGAGGACAACCAGTGCCGGGAGGATAATTCCATTTCCCTGCAAAGTCTCACCTTCCTTTTCCTCCACCGGTGTGGGAGAGGGAGTCTCTTCCACGGCCGGCAGGTCGGTTATGGAGGGATATTCGTAACCGGCGCTGGTAACGGAATACCCTTCCGAGCTGTATGTCACGCTCCACACCCCGCCGGAGCTTTCATCCCCCGGGCTTACATGGAGACAGTAGGTATTTTCCATAATGGACTGGATGTTGCGCAGGGCGGAGGAGACAGACATCTGGCTGTAGGAATAGAGACTGCCTCCCGACTGGCGGGCGATCTGTCCGGCAGAATTAAAGCCGGCGGATGCATCATTTCCCTTTATCCCCGCCACGTAGATGGGGATCCGGATCTCTTCCATGTCCGAGAGCACCTGCTCCTCCCCGGAATCATCCCCGTCTGTGCCGTGGGTAATAACCACCAGGGCGGCCCGCTCCGGCAGGGAATCCTTATTTTTTTCGTATTCCTCCAAAGCGTGGGAGATTCCCCCGTAAAAATCGGCGGAGTCCCCGTCTGTGGCAATCCCGGAAATAGCGGAATTCAGGGCATCCCGGTCCGTGGTGGATTCACACAGGGTACTGACTTCGGTGCCAAAGGTCACAACCGATCCATAATCGCCCTCGCCCATGCCCTCTGCAAAGTCCGTCAGGCCGGAACGGATCTCCTGCATCTCCTGGTCCGTGACAGCTGTGGACACGTCCACGCAGAAGGTATAGGAAACCCCTTCTCCCAGGCTGTCAAAAGAGGCAGCCTCCGTCACGGGAAGAGTCTGGTCTCCGTTCAGGATCACGGAAAACTGCTCCGGGGAAATCTCATCCCCCGAGGGTTTTCCCCCGCTGTCCAGGGCGCTTGCATAGAGAATCAGATCCCCGTCCTTCTCCACGATCTGGCTGATATTCAGTTTGTCCACACTGGCCGATACCGGAAAAGTCAGCAGCAGGATGCCCGTCAGGGCGATTCCCACACTGAAGCGGTGCTTTCTCATAATCTTCCTCAAATTTCATGAAAACGGGAGGGATGTACATCTGCTCCCCTTTTATGCCTTTTTCATCGCCATTTTTTACAGGTCATGCTCACACTCTCCGCCGTGGGCAGAGGGTAAAACCGTCCGTTTTAACAGGGAAATTCTACATAATTTCCAATTTTTTGTCAATACGGGTGGAAAATGCCCACCCTGTTTGTGCTAAAAACAGGCAGAAATGGCATTTCTGCCGTCTGGACCCTCCTCCTTCCCTTCCCGAAACTTTCTCACATATCCCTCAAACAAAAAGGACAGGCCGAAGGCCTGTCCTTTTTCTCTTAGTTTTACGTTTACACATGATGTCCCTTGGCCACATACGCGGGGTAGGTATCCGTTCCCTTCATTTCCTTCCCCTCGGAGATGACCACGTTCTTGTCGGTGATCACGTACTCCAGCACCGCATCCTTGCCCACCTTTGTATCCTGCATGAGGATGCAGTTCTTGACTCTGGCTCCCTCTTCGATGCGCACGCCACGGAAGAGGATGCTGTTTTCCACCTGTCCGGCCACCACGCAGCCGTCGGCAGCCATCACGTTCTGGGCTGTACCTCCGGGCAGATAGCAGGTGGGATTGTCGTCACGGATCTTGGTATGGATGGGAGCCTGGGAGAACAGAGCGTCCAGATTGTCCTCATCCAGAAGCCTCATGTTCTCGTCGAAGTAGCTCTTGATGTCGCTGACCCGGGCCACATAGCCGTCATACTTGTATCCGTAGATCTTCATCTCGTTTACCTGGGGAGCCAGAAGATCTCTTTCCAGATAGACAAATCCCCGGACGGAGGCCCTGTCGATGATGTCGATCAGCAGTTCCCGGTCCACCACAAAGATGTTCATGGAGAAGTTCACATCCCCGTGAACCCGGGAGTTGATGTTGAACTTCCGGATCCTTCCGTCGTCGTCCAGATCAAAGGTATAGTAGTAACCGCGGTCGTTGGCCAGATGCTTGAAGACTCCCTCCGGAAGCTCCTGCACATCGTAGGCGATGGTGATGTCTGCACCGCTGGCCTCATGGGCGGCGATCATGGCGTTAAAGTCAAAGGAGACGGCGAGGTTGCTGTCCGCCATCACCACATATTTCTCCTTCTGTCCGCGAAGGAAACCAAGAATGGAAGCCAGGGCTTCAATCCGGCCGGTATACATCTTTCCCGACTTCTCCGCGAAGGGCGGGAAGATATGGAGACCGCCGTTTTTACGCACCAGATCCCACTCACGGCCGGATCCCAGATGGTCCATGAGGGAATAGTAGTTCTTCCGGGCCACGATGGAGACATTGCCGATGCCGCAGTTCACCATGCTGGAGAGAATGAAGTCGATGAGGCGGTAACGGCCTGCGAAAGGAATGGAGGCCATCAGACGAACGTTGGACAGCTCGGGAACCAGGTCGTCATAACTGTTTGGGAAGATTACTCCCAGAGCACTTGTACCGGAATTGATCATTTTTCTTCACCATCCTTTACATTTTCGCTGATCATGGCATCGGGACCCACTTTCGATTCGTCCCCCACATAGATACCGGGGCCAATGGTGGCAACGCCTCCCACGCCGTTCTCCGGCATGGCTCCCACCACGGCGTTCCTTCCAATCACCACGTTTTCCGCTACGATACAGTGTTTCACCACGGCGCCTTCCTTGATCACGGTTCCGCCCATGACCACGGCGTCTTCCACCACGGCTCCTTCGGCTACCCGCACACCGGCAAAGAGGATGGAATGCTTCACCGTACCGCTGATGCGGCAGCCGTCGGTGATCATGGCATTCTCCACCACGGCGCCGGCATTGATCTTGTGACCGGTCATTCCGCTGTTGCGGCTGTAGATCTTCCAGTCGTCGTCAAAGAGGTTGATGCCGCTGTGAACCGGATCCAGCACCTCCATGTTGGCTTCCCACAGGGAGTTGATGGTTCCCACATCCTTCCAGTAGCCGTTGAAGTGATAGGCATACATCCTCCTCTTATCCCGGAGAAGGTTGGGGATGATGTTGTTGCCGAAATCATTCTCGGAGTCCGGATCGGCCTCATCCTCGATCAGATACTGTTTTAAGATGTCCCAGTTAAAGATGTAGATGCCCATGGATGCCAGGTTGGACTTAGGTGCCTTGGGTTTCTCCTGGAACTCGGTGATCCGGTCGTCCTCATCGGCCACCATCAGGCCGAAGCGGGGAGCCTCTTCCCAGGGAACCTCCCGGACAGCCACGCTGAACTCGGCGTTCTTCTCCTTGTGGAACCGCAGGAAGTCACTGTAGTCCTGCTTGCAGATCTGATCACCGGAGAGGATGATCACATACTGGGGATCATAGCGCTCGATAAAGGAAATATTCTGATAAATGGCGTTGGCGGTGCCTTTATACCAGTCAGAGCCGGAAGCCTGCTGATAGGGAGGAAGCACGTGCACACCCCCGTGGAGTCTGTCCAGATCCCAGGGCTGCCCGTTTCCCACATACTCGTTGAGCACCAGAGGCTGATACTGGGTAAGAATTCCCACCGTGTCAATCCCGGAGTTTACGCAGTTCGACAGCGGAAAGTCGATGATCCGGTACTTTCCGCCAAAGGGAACTGCCGGTTTCGCCAGCCTCTGGGTCAGCGC
>CAZJYM010000066.1:0-13163 GCA_964550245.1 uncultured Blautia sp.
AAAAGAATTTTATTCAAGCTGACCGTTGCCCGATTTAAGCTACAGAAAATCCACACTTTGCAATGATTATCGGGATTTTCATATCGCCCTCAAGCAAAATGAAAAATCTCTCTCGTGCCAGTGCTGTTTTATGGCTTGCGTACTACTCAAGGGAGAAATATCTGCGGAAGATCAAGGAATCGGTAAATGATTACGCTATTTTTCCTGTTCTAACCTGGTTCCCATGCCCGGGACTCCTTGTTTCCCTTATGTAAAGGGACATTCACATTACTTTATTAATAATGAGGAAGACATTTTGAGATGCAGATTTGCCAATAAAATGTTGTCCACTCAGAAAAGACGTGCTTAATTGGACAATATCACAGCGATAATTATGTGCCGTCAATACATTTCTTTGAACCGTCCAGGCGCACCACAAGCCCATATTTTATCAATATTCTCAGAAACTTGTCACCTCTTGATTCGGGTAAATAAAAAAGCCGTATCCTGGGAGACAGTTTTTATACTCTGGGTACCATTTGGGTATCGGAAGAGTCAGGCCACCCATTATTGGAGTGCTTAAATCCGGCAAATATTTCGCCATAATTCTAATGCCCTAATACAGCTGCTTCCGGGGTTGGGCCCGGATCCGCAGTTGATGATGAAAAGGGCATCATATCTCTCCTCCCTCGTGGTGATACGTCTGTGATACATCAGCTACATCTTAGCCTTCTTTCACCTGGATCTTCCATGATCTCCCTTTCCAACTCATTCCCGCACCTTATTATATGGAAGCTTTTTTTCAAACCTCTCTCCCTGCATCAAGGAATGACATTCTCACTGTGTCATATGCAATATAACATATGATACAGACAGGGCACTTTGGCCGAAGCCTTTGGTGTAATTTTTGTGTAGAAGCAGGTTTTACACAGTAAAAAGCATAAAAAACTCATATCCGGGTGTTGACAATCCACAAATTTTGTGTTATCATATGGTCCAGAAGCTAAAAGATATAAATCTTACACAAAGGAGGTGGCTTATGGGACCATAACAGATTCACATCCCCGACAGGATCTCTCCCTGCATCAGGGAATGACCTGATCACAGAGCCTTAACAGGAATGACATTCTCACTGTGCCATATGCAATATAACATATGATACAGACGGGGTACTCTGGCTGAAGCCTTTGGTGTAATTTTTGTGTAGAAGCAGGTTTTACACAGTAAAAAGCATAAAAAACTCATATCCGGGTGTTGACAATCCACAAATTTTGTGTTATCATATGGTCCAGAAGCTAAAAGATATAAATCTTACACAAAGGAGGTGGCTTATGGGACCATAACAGATTCACATCCCCGACAGGATCTGCACCTGTGACACATTTAGTATCACAGAAGAAACTCCAGAGCCGAAAACATTCTATGGTGTAGATTTTGTGTATTGGCAAGAGTACATTAGAAGGCGGACACAAAAACGAATTTCACCTGTTGACAACCCACAAAATTTGTGTTATACTATTGTCCAGTTGCCTTACCATACAAAATTTACACAAAGGAGGTTACCATGGAACCATATTTATTTCATATCACAAGACGGCCCGACGGAGGACGGACCTGCACCTGCGAGGCTTTTAACATCGCAGTGGACGCTGACAATGCCGAGGATGCCCTGAAGGGCTGCCGTCGGCTCTGCGAGGAGAAGGGAAGGAATCTTCTCCTGGCGGGAAATCCCCTTCCCGAAGGGATCTCTGATCTGAATGATCTGGAAGATGACGATATCCGGATCGTCAGTGAATTCGACCTGACGGAGCAGTACAGGAAGGAATTCTCCCAGCCTGTACGCCGGAACATCTCTCTTCCGGAATGGATGGACCGCCAGCTTCGCCGAAGGGACATTGACGCATCCCGGCTGTTCCAAGCGGCGGCAGAGGCAAAGCTGCGGGAGACGGAATCCGGCATGAGAAAGATCACGGACAGCCGGGATCTGCCGGATGCCTGTGCTCCCGGAGTGCTGGAAGACTATGTAGAACATGCCATTTTAAAGCTTTTAAGAAAGAAGGAGGACTAAACGATATGACAAGAAGAAGTTTTGTTAATTGGACACGTCTTACTGAGAATGACAATCTGGAAAGCGGAAAGGAATACATGGTCTGCACCGTGCTCTCCGATAATCGGGGATGCTTAAACTTTGCCGAGTACCATCATGAAGGGGATATCATCCAGCTGGACCTGAAGGACAAGGCGCAGGATCAGAACCTGACGGCGAAAGAAAAGCTGTTAAATGCCATCTGGGGCGGCCGCCGCTATGAGATCCCGGAATCCGGCTTCTATCTGATCACTTCTGACGGCATGGATGAGGAGGGAGACGAAGCCTTTGAAGGATGTGCCCAGAGGGCTGTTCAGGTCGGAAACGCACGCCCGGATGGAACCCCCTTCGCCTGCCCCTGCTACTGGGCTGAACTTCCCATTGAGCCGGAAGGAATCCATTTCTACGGTACGGGACTGGATTGGCACCTTCCGGAAAAAGAGAGAAGGAAAGCGGAAGCCCTCTCTCTGGAGATTGATAAGGATGCGGTTTTAACGAAAGCTTACCGGGAAATCTGCGGCGGCATCAGTCCGGTAAGCGGAGGCAGGGTTCACGTTACCATCGGCGCCTGCGTTTATTCCCTGAGCCCTGCAGCCCTGGGGGAACGGATGAAGAACATCCTCACCTTTGCCCGGAGAGCGGCCGCCATTCCGGATGAGGAATTCCTGGCGTTTTCCGGCTCCCTTGATAAGACCGACGTAAAGAAATGGCCGGAAAGGATTCTGTCCTTCATGAAGAGCCATGACATCCCCCGGGAATGCTCCGGCTACATGTACCCCTACATGGACATTCTGGAGGAGAATATTCCCGGCTTCTCCTATCATCGGGACAGACTTCTGGATGAAGCGGAGAAGGAAACTTTGAATATCCCCGCAGTCATGCAGGAGGCCTGGTGCCAGACCGGCTTTCTGGCAAGCCTCGCGCGGCTGGTACACCTGGTACGCTCTGAGAATCCGGAGAGCCTTGTCGCAAAAGAGCTCGTTCTCTGCACGAAATACGACAGTGCGAGAAAGGATTCCCGCCGGATTGAATCCGTTATTCCGGAAGAGTTTTGCCGGCTTTACGGCATTAACCCCGACGGGAGCCGGTATGACGGTCCCTCCCGGTTTGGAGACCTGAAACTGGGCGAAGAGACCACGGGAGAAGAAGGGAAAGAGTCTGGGCCGGAAAATCTCTGATTTACCTGGACTCCCACACCCAACATTCTCCGAAACGCTTACTCTGCATGAAGAGCGTCCCGATGGGAAGCCCTGAAGGGATCTCTGATCTGAATGATCTGGAAGATGACGATATCCGGATCGTCAGTGAATTCGACCTGACGGAGCAGTACAGGAAGGAATTCTCCCAGCCTGTACGCCGGAACATCTCTCTTCCGGAATGGATGGACCGCCAGCTTCGCCGAAGGGACATTGACGCATCCCGGCTGTTCCAAGCGGCGGCAGAGGCAAAGCTGCGGGAGACGGAATCCGGCATGAGAAAGATCACGGACAGCCGGGATCTGCCGGATGCCTGTGCTCCCGGAGTGCTGGAAGACTATGTAGAACATGCCATTTTAAAGCTTTTAAGAAAGAAGGAGGACTAAACGATATGACAAGAAGAAGTTTTGTTAATTGGACACGTCTTACTGAGAATGACAATCTGGAAAGCGGAAAGGAATACATGGTCTGCACCGTGCTCTCCGATAATCGGGGATGCTTAAACTTTGCCGAGTACCATCATGAAGGGGATATCATCCAGCTGGACCTGAAGGACAAGGCGCAGGATCAGAACCTGACGGCGAAAGAAAAGCTGTTAAATGCCATCTGGGGCGGCCGCCGCTATGAGATCCCGGAATCCGGCTTCTATCTGATCACTTCTGACGGCATGGATGAGGAGGGAGACGAAGCCTTTGAAGGATGTGCCCAGAGGGCTGTTCAGGTCGGAAACGCACGCCCGGATGGAACCCCCTTCGCCTGCCCCTGCTACTGGGCTGAACTTCCCATTGAGCCGGAAGGAATCCATTTCTACGGTACGGGACTGGATTGGCACCTTCCGGAAAAAGAGAGAAGGAAAGCGGAAGCCCTCTCTCTGGAGATTGATAAGGATGCGGTTTTAACGAAAGCTTACCGGGAAATCTGCGGCGGCATCAGTCCGGTAAGCGGAGGCAGGGTTCACGTTACCATCGGCGCCTGCGTTTATTCCCTGAGCCCTGCAGCCCTGGGGGAACGGATGAAGAACATCCTCACCTTTGCCCGGAGAGCGGCCGCCATTCCGGATGAGGAATTCCTGGCGTTTTCCGGCTCCCTTGATAAGACCGACGTAAAGAAATGGCCGGAAAGGATTCTGTCCTTCATGAAGAGCCATGACATCCCCCGGGAATGCTCCGGCTACATGTACCCCTACATGGACATTCTGGAGGAGAATATTCCCGGCTTCTCCTATCATCGGGACAGACTTCTGGATGAAGCGGAGAAGGAAACTTTGAATATCCCCGCAGTCATGCAGGAGGCCTGGTGCCAGACCGGCTTTCTGGCAAGCCTCGCGCGGCTGGTACACCTGGTACGCTCTGAGAATCCGGAGAGCCTTGTCGCAAAAGAGCTCGTTCTCTGCACGAAATACGACAGTGCGAGAAAGGATTCCCGCCGGATTGAATCCGTTATTCCGGAAGAGTTTTGCCGGCTTTACGGCATTAACCCCGACGGGAGCCGGTATGACGGTCCCTCCCGGTTCGAAGAGACCACGGAGGAATCCGATGAGAAGCTTGATGAACTGAATAAGGAATGCTGATAGATTTGGCCATCCGGAAACGGATGGCCTTTTTATGTTCCAGATCAGTATGGCAGAAGATACCAGCTTTATGCTTTTGTACCTGTAATTTTCACCTATAACTACAAAATATATCTTCTAATAGACCCGGGGTATTTGCAAACCAGGGGTTTTGTGTTATGATATACCGGATGGTTCTGAGTAAGAAAATACAAATTATGGTGATTGGAGTTTGAGAAGGTTTTAACTCCGATCTCTGATGATTTTTTGGAGGATAAGCCACACAGATGGATGCGATAGAGAAACTGATCCTGGACCGGATCGATGAAAACCGGGAGAAAATTCTCTCCTTTGCCCGGGACATCCAGGAACACCCGGAACCCGGCTTTCAGGAAGTGAGAACCGCCGGGAAAACCGCGCAGTTTTTGAGATCCCTGGGATATCAGGTGGAAGAGGGACTGGCTCTTACCGGTGTCCGGGGAGAGATGCCGGGCGGAAGGGGTATTCATGTGACTCTGATCGGGGAGATGGATGCCATCGGCTGCAAAACCCATCCCCTGGCAGATCCCAACAATGGAACCGCCCATGCCTGCGGCCATCACGCCCAGATGGCGGCCATGGCGGGAGCCGCACTGGCCTTTGCCTCGGAGGAGGTACAGAAAGCCCTGGGAGGAAGGATTTCCTTTTTTGCCGTTCCCGCAGAGGAGTACATCGATGCCGAGAAACGGCACTGGCTTAGAGAGCAGGGTGTTGAGTTTGCCTCCGGCAAGAGCGAGCTGATCCGCACAGGGGCATTTGATGATACGGACATTGCCATGACCACCCATGTGCACATGGTTCCCGTAGAAGAAGACTTTTATCTGGGAAACCCGGCCTGCAACGGATTTTCGGCAGAACGGGTCACCATCCATGGAAAGGCGGCCCATGCAGCCATCGATCCCTGGAACGGAGTCAATGCGGTGAGCATTCTCACCAGCGCCATCCAGATGATGGGACTGATGCGGGAAACCTTCCGGGAGGAAGACCATGTGCGTCTCCACAACGTGATCCGCAAGGGCGGGGAAGTCTTAAACAGCGTTCCCGAGGAAGCCGTGGTGGAGACCAAGGTGCGGGCCGTATCCCTGGAAGCCATTCAGTCCGGACGGGAAAAGATTGACCGGGCCTACGACGGAGCCGCCTATGCCTTTGGGGGAACCATTATCCGGGAAAACCTGCAGGGATACATGCCGGTGCGCTACCGGGCAGCGGATGCTGTACTGGTGGAGGCAGCAAGGGATCTGGGACTGAACTTCCGGAGCGTGGACACGCATGACTTTAACAATGCCAGCACCGATGTGGGAGATCTCTCCCATCTCATGCCGGTTGTAAACTTTACCTTCGGGGGCTTTACGGGAAAGCTTCACGGAGCGGATTTCGCCATCACCGATCCGGAGAAGGCCTACATTCTTCCGGCCAAACTCATGGCTTTGACGGCATACCGGATCTTAAAGGACGGGGGAAAGGAAGGAAAGGCCATCCTTTCAGGCTTTACCCCGGTGTTTGATAAAGACGGCTACGTGAACTATATCCGGGAACATCAACGTTAAGCGGATGATTGATGCGGAGAGCCGGGAGAGGCTTTCTGCCTGAGAATATCAACATTTCTTTTGGCTTTTTATCATTATGGAGATACAGGAGATAAAATGTCGGAAATTTGTTTGGAACTGCGAAATATCAGGAAAAGCTTTACGCCGGGGGAAGAGGTTCTGCGAGGAATCAGTCTGGCCATAGGAAGGGGAGAGTTCATCACTTTTCTCGGGGCCTCCGGCTGCGGAAAGACCACCACACTTCGCATCATTGCCGGGCTGGAGACACCGGAGAGCGGTCAGGTTTTTCTGGAGGGCAAAGATGTGACCTCCCTGCCGCCGGAGGCAAGGGATGTGAATACGGTTTTTCAAAACTATGCTCTATTTCCCCACATGAATGTGGCTGACAACATTGCCTACGGACTGAAGCTTCGGAGGGTGCCCAAAGCGGAGATCAAAAAGAAGGTGGGGGAGATGCTGGACCTGGTTCAGCTGCCCGGCTATGAGAAGAGAAAGCCGGCGGAACTCTCCGGGGGCCAGCGCCAGAGAGTGGCCATTGCCCGTTCTCTGGTGAACAATCCCAAGGTTCTCCTTCTGGACGAACCTTTAGGGGCCCTGGATCTGCAGCTGCGAAGAGCCATGCAGATTGAACTGAAGCGGCTTCAGAAAAAACTGGGGATCACCTTTATCTACATCACCCATGACCAGGAGGAAGCCATCAACATGTCCGACCGGATCGCGGTGATGAACCGGGGAGTCTTTGAACAGGTGGGAACCCCGGATGAGATCTACAATCATCCCCGCACCAGCTATGTGGCCACCTTTGTGGGAAATGCCAACATCCTTCCGGGAACGGTAGAAAGCGTGGAGGGAAGCCTGGCAAATGTGACATTCTGCTGTGGGCAGTCCCGGGTGGATGTGGGGGATGCCTCTTTAAAACCCGGAGAAAAGGTGACCGTTGCGGTTCGAAGCGAGCACATCCATCTGGATCAGAAAAACCTGCAGGGATTACAGGCGGAAGTGGTGGAAAAAAGCTTTGCGGCCGGTCAGCTGAGAGTGGCCTTAAAGATTCCGGACGGGAGAGAGATTGTGGCCAGCCGCTACGGCATCGATGCGGATGTTTTCCCGGGACAGAAGGTGGGCCTTTCCTTTGATCCTTCCGATGCAGTGCTGGTGGACCGGGATGAGCTTCCCGAAACCGGAAACGGAGGGACGGACCATGCATAAGCGTCATTCCGGTGCAGTGTGGATGGTACTTCCCCTGTACATCTTTACCATTATCTTCGTGGCGGGACCCCTGGTGTACATGGTGGCCCTCAGCTTTGCCACCGCCCGGGAGGGGCACGGCGTAAACTGGGTCTTTACCCTGAACAACTACGTGCGGCTCACCGATCCGGTGTATCTCCAGACTTACTGGGAATCCCTGAAGCTGGCTCTTACCAGTACCCTCTTCATCTGTCTCATTGGCTACCCCTTCGGGTACTTCATGGCAAGACTGCCGGAGAGAAAGAAAAAGAGGGCCATGCTCTTTCTCATGCTGCCCTTCTGGGTAAACTCCCTGATCCGTCTCTACGGCTGGATCATCATTCTCCAGAACAAGGGGCTGTTAAACAAGGTGCTGATGGCCCTGGGGATTATCAAAAAACCCTTAAAGCTTTTATACAGCTACCCGGCGGTGGTGGTGGGCATGGTTTATGTGCTGCTTCCCTTTATGATTCTCTCCGTCTATTCCAGCGCCGAAAAGATGGACTGGTCTTTAGTGGAGGCCGCCAGGGACCTGGGGGCCTCCAGGTTCCAGGCCTTCTGGACCATCACCTTTAAGCTGACCCTGCCGGGACTGCTTTCGGGGATCATACTGACATTCATCCCCTCCATGGGGCTGTTCTTCATCGCCGACATCCTGGGAGGCAACAAGATTGTTCTTGTAGGAAGCATTATCCAGGAACAGATGACCAAGGGAAGCGACTGGCCCTTTGCGGCTGCCCTGGCGGTGGTCATGATGGCCATCACCACGGTGATGATCGCCTTTTACCGGAAGGTTACCGGGGCCAGGGAACTGGAGGGAATCGGATGAAAAGGAAATTCAAATTTTCCAGTCTGTATCTGGGGATTGTATTTTTTCTCATGTACCTTCCCATCGCCGTGGTGGTTGTCTTTTCCTTCAACGAGTCCAAGCTTCCGGTGCGCTTTACCGGCTTCTCCCTGCAGTGGTACGAGAAGCTCTTTCACGATGACGCCATGCTGGAGGCTCTGGCCAACAGCCTGATTCTGGGAGTTTCCAGCTGCCTTCTCTCGGCGGTGATCGGAACCCTGGGGGCTGTGGGGCTTTCCAGGATTCATGCCAAATCCAAGGGACTTTTGGAGTACATCTCCATTCTCCCCCTGATGATCCCGGAGATCATCCTGGGGATGGTTCTGATGGCCTTCTTCTACCTGCTGCACCTTCCCTTCGGGATGCTGACTCTTTTGCTGGGACACACGGTGTTCTGCGTGCCCTACATTCTGATGGAGGTAAAAGCCAGACTGGTGGGAATGGATCCGGCCCTGGAGGAAGCGGCCAGGGACCTGGGGGCAGGACCTTTCCGGGCTTTCTGGGACATTACCCTGCCTCTGATCATGCCGGCGGTCCTCTCCGGATCCCTGCTGGCCTTCGCCATGTCCATGGATGATGTGGTGATCAGTATCTTTATCAACGGACCCAAGCTGTCCACCCTGCCCATCAAGGTGTACACCCAGCTGAAAACCGGGGTTACCCCGGAGATCAATGCACTGTGCACCATCATGCTGGCAGTCACTCTCCTGATCCTGGGCATCAGAGCCCTGGTTGGAAGGAAAAAATCCAAGGCTCCCAAAAGCTGAATGCTTTTCACCATAGAGGATCCGTCGGTGGTAAATCCGGAAAGAGGAAAACCGGAGCGGGGACATCGGATCAAAATCAAGACGAGGAGGAAAACAGAATGAAAAAAGTAGCAGCTGGATTGTTGTGCGCGGCTCTGGCAGTTTCCACTGTTGCAGTGAGTGTGCCGGTATCGGCGGATTCACAGGAGCTGGTCCTTTACACCTGGGAGGCCATGTTCCCCCAGGAAGTGCTGGATGGTTTTGAAGAAGAGACCGGAGTGAAAGTGATTTATTCCAATTTCGACTACGACGAGACCATGCTGGAAAAGCTTTCCGCAGCGGAAGGCGGGGATTACGACATTGTGGTGGCGGATGATTACATTCTGGAAACCGTCATTCAGGAAGGGCTGGCGGAGAAGCTGGATAAAACCAAACTCTCCGGATGGGACAACATCAACCCCCTGTACCAGGGATGGTTTTATGATCCCACGGATGAATACACCGTTCCCTACGGGGCGGGAATTCCTCTGATCGTGTATGATCCGGAAGCGGTGGACATCGAGATCAAGGGCTACAATGACCTGTGGGATCCCTCTCTGGAGGACAGCGTTGCCCTGACGGCCAACTACCGGGTAATCAACGGCATCACCAACCTGGCTCTGGGCAAGGACATGAACGAGGAAGACGTGGAGTCCATCAAGGAGACAGGGGAGAAGCTTCTGGAGCTGGCTCCCAACGTGCGTCTCATCATCGATGACAACACCCAGGATTCCCTTCTGAACGGGGAAGCCAGCGTGGCTTTCCTCTACACCTCCCAGGTGATCAGCGCCCTGGCGGAAAATCCCGACCTGCAGGTGGTCTATCCCGAGGAAGGTCTGGGCTTCGGCATCATGGGCATGTTCATTCCCAGCCAGGCTCCCAACAAGGAAGCCGCCTATCAGTTCATGGACTACATCCTGAGACCGGAAGTGGCTGCCGAGTGCTTTAACTACATCGGCTACTACTGCACCAACAAGGCTGCGGATGAACTGGTGAATCCGGAACTGGTGGTTCCCGATTCCGTCACCAGCGGAGACATCATCCAGAACGTGAGTCAGGAAGCAGATGAGCAGTACAACAAGAACTGGACGGAATTCCGTGCAGCCTGCGACTGATAAAACCACAGCATCATAAAAACACCGGGAACAGGATGCCAATGCCCCAAAGGGGGCATTGGCATCCTGACTTTTGTAAAGTAAGGAAAAGACGGATTGAGACATCCGGTCATGAGGGACAAAAAAGGTCATGGAGATTTATCAGGGAAGGGCAACCTTTTCGGGGATTGCCATCGGAAGGATGCTTTTTTACTACAGGGAGGAGTATCAGATCCGCCAGTATCTGATCAGCAACGTGCAGCAGGAGATTGCCAGCTTTCACTCGGCCAGGATCCAGGCTAAAGAAAAGCTCCTGGAACAGGAGAAAAACTTCCAGGAAACAGATCCGGAAAAAGCCGCTCTTTACAGGACACAGGCAGACCTGCTGGAGTCCCAGAGCTTTATCCGGGCGGTGGAGAGCGTGATCTCCTCGGACAAGGTGAATGCGGCCTACGGGGTGAAGACGGCCCGGGATGAAGCGGCCGCCACTCTTTCCATTGTGGAGGAACCCTTTATCCGGAAGCGCATTGAGGGCATCCGGGAGATCTCCAACCTTCTCATCGAGATCCTGGGAGGCATTTCCCCCAGGATTGACCTGGGAAAGGAACCGGTGATTCTGGTGGCGGAATCCCTGCTTCCCAGTGAGATCCTGGAGATGAACAAGGACCAGCTGCTGGCGGTGGTAACCCGGCAGGGCTCTGAAGTCTCCCATGCCTCCATCATGGCCAAGACCATGGAGATCCCCTCACTGGTGGACATCGAGGTACAGCCCGAGTGGGACGGATCCTTTGGAATCGTGGACGGCTATACGGGTACCCTCTACCTGAATCCGGATGTGGAGGTCCAGAAGGAGTATGAGATCCGCCGTCAGGCGGATCTGGAGGAGAGGGAAGCTCTTCTAAAGCTTCGTAATGAAAAGGACCGGACAAAAGACGGGAGAGAGATCTCTCTTCTGGCCAACATCGGAAACCTGGATGATTTAAACAGCGTACTGTTTTACGGGGCTTCGGGCATCGGCCTGCTGCGCAGTGAATTCCAGTACCTGGGCCGGGAAAACTATCCCCTTGAGGAGGAACTGTTTCAGGCTTACAAAAAGGTGGCGGAAACCATGGGGGACCGTCCGGCGGTGATCCGGACAGCCGATCTGGGAGGAGACAAGCAGTCGGATTACCTGAACATTCCCTCCGAAACCAACCCCATCATGGGAAACCGGGGCATCCGCCTGTGTCTGGACAGGAAGGAGATGTTCCGGGATCAGCTGCGGGCCATCTACCGGGCCAGCGCCTACGGAAACCTGGCCATCATGTTTCCCATGATCAGCTCGGAGAAGGAAATCGATGAGATCCAGCAGCTGATCGCTGAGGTGAAGGCAGAGCTTACTAAAGAGCAGATCCCCTATAAGGACATCGAGACGGGGATCATGATCGAGACACCGGCTGCGGTGATGATCAGCCGGGAACTGGCCAGACGGGTGGATTTCTTAAGTCTGGGCACCAATGACCTGACTCAGTACACCCTGGCCATGGACCGCCAGAATCCCCTTTTAAAGGATAAATACGACGATCATCATCCCGCCGTACTGAGAATGATCCAGATGGTGGTGGAATCAGGCCACCAGGAGGGATGCCGGGTTTGCATCTGCGGGGAGCTGGCGGCGGATACGGCTCTCACTGCCAGGTTTTTAAAGATGGGAGTGGATTCCCTGTCCGTGGTTCCGGTCTGTATCCTGCCGGTGAGAAAGGCTTTAAGGGAGACGGATCTGAGAGAATGCTGACAAAAAAACATAAAAACACAAAGGAAATAAAAACACAAGGGAAATAAAAAACACAGGAAAACAATAAAGAAAAAGCCGCAGACCATACGGTCTGCGGCTTTTTACTTTTGAAAGAGGGATTTCAGTTCCCGGATAAATGCGGGCGTAGTTCCGCAGCAGCCTCCGATCAGGGTGGCTCCCATCTCCACCAGTACGGTCATGTGCCGGGCAAACTCCTTTGGTGTCATGGAATAGACGGCGTTGCCCTTTTCATCGATCAGCGGCATTCCCGCATTGGGCTTTGCCACCACGGGTACCGATACCTGTTCCCGGATGCTTCTTACCACAGCGGGCAGCTGATCCGGTCCCACGGAACAGTTGACTCCCACCGCATCCGCTCCGGCGCTTTCCAGGGCTACGGCTGCTTCCATGGCATTGCCTCCCGTAAAGATGCTTCCGTCCGCTTCTACGGTCATGGTGCAGAAGATGGGCAGGGAACACACGCTCTTGCAGGCATCCACCGCGGCCAGGGCTTCCTCGATGCTGATCATGGTTTCCGCCACGATGCAGTCCACTCCCGCATCACAAAGAATCCGTATCTGTTCGCAGTAGTTTTCAAAGGCCATCTCGTAGGTGTATCCCGTTTCCGGGGAGAGGATGGTTCCCGCCGTGGTAATGTCCCCGGCTACATAAACATCGCTTCCTGCGGCTTCCCGGGCGTAGGAGACCAGAGTGGTATTGATCTCCTCAATCCTCTGATCCAGATCAAATTTGGCAAGGTTGAGGCGGTTGGCCCCGAAGGTGGGAGCGTAGATGATCTGGCTTCCGGCTTGTGCATACGCCTTTTGCAGGGAAGTGATCACATCTTTGTGCTCCAGGATCCACAGCTCCGTGCAGATGCCTCTGGGCATTCCCGCGGCCATCAGATTGGTGCCGGTAGCCCCGTCCAGGAGAACCGTGGAATGGGTCAGTGTCTGGAATTCCTCATGAGTCATGGCAGATTCCTCCTTTTTTCGGGATTTATTTTAGCATAGCCCCCGGGTGAATGCAAGGATGCGCGGAAA
>CAZJYM010000067.1:0-13094 GCA_964550245.1 uncultured Blautia sp.
CGGCCCGGTCCCCGATCCAGTAGTTCTTGAAGTCTCCGAAGGCTACGGCATAGGCTCCCGCCTCAATGGTGGGAACGTAGGGAGAGGTGTACAGCTCGTACCCCAGCAGTTTGTCCGGGGATCCGGCCTGGAGAGAAGGTTGCCACAGATACACCCCGTTGCCGTCCTTCAGTTTCCGGATGGCGGAGATGGTGGCATCATTCATGAGGAACTTCGCATTCCGGCGGTAGGGAGCCTTCAGAGCGTACACCAGGTTGATGAGCTCATCCGCCGTAATGGCATTGCTGGCAGCCGTGGTCACACCCACCGTTCCGCCGTTTTCCGTAAAGATGCCGGTGGGCTGACCGGATCCGGTTCCCACACAGAAGGCCTGCTCCTCGGCAATGCCAAAGGCCCGGGCAAACTCAGTGGCGATGTAGTCCTCCAGGGGGAAGGCCGCATCCTGCAGCAGCTCCACACTGATGCGGATCAGGTCCGTCAGCTTGTAGGCGTCGATCTCCTTCTGGCCGAAGGTGGGATTGCTCTCCGTAAACGCTGCGTTCTCCGCCGTCCAGGATGCTTTGGAGTGTCCCACGGAGACGGGGATCTTGCGGTCATTACCGGTGGTGATGACCTTGGCCAGGCTGCGGATCACGTTGGCCTCGTCCAGCCCCTGAATGATCTGGTTTTCAAACTCCTCCGGCACCAGGTACCCGCCGTCCGCATCCGGGCTCTCCGAGAGCACGTTGTGGAGGGGCGGCTTTCCCCGCAGGTGCCGGCCGAAGTCCTCCCGGTAGGCGTCCGAGGCCCGGCCCGTCTTCTCCGGCTTTTCCGGTTTCTCCGGGGTAACCGTAAGGGGCGTGGCCACCGGTCTGGAGAGCTCCGCCTCCAGGGCATCCCGGCGCTCCATGCGGCGGATCTCATTGGAGAGATCATTCAGATCCTTCTCCATTTCGGAATAGGTGCCGTCGTCCTCTGCGGACAGCACGCCCTTTTCATTGCGGTGGGTGTCCAGGAACCCCTCCATGGTGTTCCAGAGCTTTGCCCGTCTTTCCCGCATTTCGATAATCGTCATGGTACATTCCTCCTTACATGAAGTTTTTGATGGCCAGGAGACGCTCTTTCAGTTCATCCACAGAGCGTCCCGTTGGTTTAGTTGGTTCCTCCTGCTTTAGTTCAGCCTCGCAGGTTGCTTTTTTCTCTTGTTTTGCCCAGGCGGTCAGCTTGTTCATCAGCGCTGCCTGGACCACCTTGCGGGAAAAAGCATAGGGCGTGATATCCCCTCCGATAAGTTTCCCATCCTCCAGGATACCGTCTGCGAAACCCAGATCCACGGCCTTCCTGGCATTCATCCAGGTTTCCTGGTCCATCATGTGGGAAATCCTCGCCCTAGAAAGACCGGTCTTGATCTCGTAGGCGTTGATGATGCTCTCCTTTACCTCGTCCAGCATCTCGATGGCCTTCTGCATCTCCCCGTGATCTCCCGCCGCGATGGTAGCGGGATTGTGGATCATGACCATTGCCGTGGGAGACATCAGTACCTCGGTGCCGGCCATGGCGATCACAGATGCCGCCGACGCCGCGATGCCGTCGATCTTGACAGTCACGTCGCTTGGGTAGTCCATGAGCATGGTGTAGATCTGACTGGCAGCGATACAGTCACCGCCAGGAGAGTTGATCCATACCGTGATGGGACCGCTGCCGGAAAACAGCTCTTCCTTGAAGAGCTCCGGAGTGATGTCGTCATCCAGCCAGGACTCACTGGCTATGGTCCCGTCCAGGTACAGCGTCCTGTTACCAGGCTGTCCTTCTCCGGGTGATTCATTGACCACCCACTTCCAGAATCTGTTATTCATTGGGTTCCTCCTCCTTCCCTTCACTCCCGGCGCCCCACTGGAGGCCGATCTGGGAGATTCTGATCATGTTGCCATTGACCATGTAGTTGTCACCGCCTTCTTCTTTTGGTATCCGGTCCATGTTTTCCAGTTCCCTCACGTCATTGGGAGACATGAATCCGTTCTGGATCCCCACCGCATAGCCGTTCATCCGGCTCTCGTAGTCTCCCCGCAGCAGGCCGTCCACGTTGAACTTGGCAAAGAAGGTACTCTTCTCCTCAGTACTAAGCAGGGAGCGGTTCATGGACTGCTCCCACCGGCTCACCCAGGGATCCAGGGTGTATTTCACGAACTCCAGAGACTGCTGTTCGATGTTGTTGAAGCTGGACTTCTCCAGGTCCCCGATCATGTGGGGCGGGATCCGGAAGATCCGGGCGATCTCGTCGATCTGAAACTTCCTGGTCTCCAGGAACTGGGCCTGGTCCGGGGCAATGGAGATGGGGGTGAACTTCATGCCCTCCTCCAAAACGGCGATCTTGTTGGCGTTGCCGCTGCCCCCGAAGGCCGCCTGCCAGCTCTCCCGCACCCGCTGGGGATCCTTAATGATGCCCGGGTGTTCCAGCACTGCCCCGGGTGTGGCCCCGTTGGCGAAAAACCTGGCCCCGTACTCCTCACAGGCGATGGCCATCCCGATGGCGTTTTTGGCCATGGCGATGGGAGAGTATCCCACCAGGCCGTCAAAGCCCAGGCCGGGGATGTGCAGTACATCCCAGGGGTGCAGGTTTACCAGGTTCCCCTTCATGGTGGGAGCCTCGTCCGTGGAGCGGCTGTACTGGTAGTAGAGCTGTCCGTGGGAATCCCGGTCCACCGTCATGCGGTTGGGCATGAGAGGATACAGGGCAACCACCTCGCCCTTGCCGTTGCGGATGATCTGGGCGTAGGCGTTGCCCCACAGCAGCAGGTGCGTCATGAGCGTCTCCCGGAAGATGAAGCTGGTCATCTCCGGGTTCGGCTCGTCATGCAGGATGGGATACAGCGGATGGTCGATGGCTTTTTCCTTGCTGCCGCCCTCCGTGTAGCGGTAAAGCTGGAGCGGAAGTCCCGCGATGGCCTCCGCCAGTATCCTCACGCAGGAATACACCGCCGTCATCTGCATGGCGGAGCGCTCCGTCACCGCCTTGCCGGAGGTGCTGCCTCCCAGGTAGAAGCGGTAGGCACTGCCGGTGGTGCTGTCCTTTGGATGGTCTCTTGACCGGAACAGACTGCTGAAAAAGCTCATGGGTTTCCCTCCTCTTCGTGAAAGTATCTATTAAAAAAGGGCCCCGGCTGTATGCCGAAACCCTGAGTTTTTATTTTTTTCTTATCTCACCGTCATCTTGAAGGCGGGGATCAGGTCATGCTCTTCTCTTCCGAAGTGGGTATCCTTCTCGTAGATCTTTACAATCCCGTCCAGGGTGCATCCCTGCTCCTGAAGTCTGGCCATGGTCTCGATCAGTCCGGAGAAGGTGGAGCTGATGGTGAATTCCTTAACCCCAAGTCTTCTGCAGTCGGCCAGGATCGTCTCGATGTCCTCGTCCCAAATGATGTCGTCGAAATTCGGAAGTTCGTTGCCGGCCTTCATGCTGTAAATGTAAGCCTGTCCAAGTGTGTGGTGAATTCCCAGTTCCTTCCAGGTTGTTTCTTCCTTTGCGTTCTCGATTGCTTCGATTGTGTACTTCATTTTTCTTTCCTCCGCTTGTTTTCTTTTTCCCTTTCGGTGAGTGTAGTATCGCTCTAAACAGAGGTTATAGCAAGGAATATATTTTATTTTCTCGGAATAAACTACACAATGTTTTAGCTCTTTTATTGTGTATCTTTTAGAAGAACAGCAGTCCCCGGCTGTCATAAACACTCTCTGAGTTCTGGTTCCCGCACCGGATCGCCCGGTCCAGTCCCATGATCATGGCGATGGCACCATCGATCTTCTCCGTGGATTTCTCCTTATCTGCCTTGATGTTCCCTGCGGGATCCGTTCGGATGAAGATGTTGTCCATCATCCAGCGCAGAACCGGATGACCTCCGTGAGCGATCTTCTGCTCCAGCACCAGTTTCATGAGCTCCTTTGTAGGTGGAGACATGTCCTTGAAGCCCTGCCCGAAGGGGATCACCGTGAAGCCCATGCCCTCAAGGTTCTGCACCATCTGCACGGCTCCCCATCGGTCGAAGGCAATCTCCCGGATGTTGTACCGTTCCCCCAGTTGCTCAATGAACTTCTCGATGTAGCCGTAGTGAACCACGTTTCCCTCCGTAGTCTGCAGGAATCCCTGGCGTTCCCAGAGATCATACGGGACATGATCTCTCCGGACACGGAGACTGATATTCTCCTCCGGGATCCAGAAGTACGGGAGGATCATGTATCTGTCATTCTCATCCTGGGGCGGGAACACCAGGACGAAAGCGGTGATATCAGTTGTAGATGAAAGGTCTAGGCCGCCATAGCAGATCCGCCCTTCCAGTTCTTCCTCATCCACCGGAAAAGCACACCGGTCCCACTTCTCCATGGGCATCCAGCGGACGGACTGCTTCACCCACTGGTTCAGCCGCAGCTGCCGGAAGGCGTTTTCCTCACCGGGATTCTGCTTCGCCGATTCACAGGCAGCCTGCACCTTATCGAGGCTGATCGTGATGCCCAGAGAAGGGTTGGCTTTCTTCCACACCTCCGGATCGGTCCAGTCGGCATCCATCGGAGTGCCGTAGATCACCGGGTAGAAGGTAGGATCCACTTTTCTGCCGTCCAGGATGCCCTGCGCCTTCTGGTGTACCTCGTAACAAATGGAGTTGGTATTGTTGCCTGCTGTGGTGATCAGGAAGAACAGTGGCTGCATCCTGGCATCACCGGATCCCTTCGTCATGACGTCGTAAAGTTTCCGGTTAGGTAAACAATGTACTTCATCCATGATCACTCCATGAACATTAAACCCATGATGATGGGCAGCGTCCGCAGAAAGGACCTGGTAGAAGCTGTTGGTAGGACCATAGATCATTTTTTTCTGAGAATCCAGGATCTTGATGCGTTTGGAAAGTGCCGGGCAGAATCGGACCATGTCTACAGCCACATCAAACACAATCTTCGCCTGGTTCCGGTCGGCAGCACAGCCATAAATCTCTGCTCTCTGCTCACCGTCCGCACACAGAAGATAGAGAGCGACGGCAGCAGCCAGCTCACTGTTGTGTGTGGGCAAAAAAGAACGTCCAACCAGATACTGATGAGACGGGCTGTCCACCTGGATGCACTGCATACCCCGGTTCTCGACTGGCTCGATCTTAGACACATACCGACAGGCTGTTTTAACCGGGCCTGCTGCGATCCTGGCAGATGGGATCCGAAATGAAGAGGGCACAGGCAGGCGATAGATCTCACCGGTAGTCATGATCCCCGGCTCCCCGCCGTCAACTTCTCCAAACCACTGGTGGTGCTCACCAGCCTCTATTACCTCCCCATCCCTGAAGGTGATCCGATAGGCCTGTTCTTTGAAATCTACCTCGCTCTTTGCCACTACATGGCAGACATTCCCGTTTTCATCAAACAAGGCATCACCTACCTTGATTTCCCCCATTGTCGTAAATCCGTCCGGAGTGGGGATCAAGGTATCAAGAGCAAGTTGTTTTCCATTCTTCTTACCTATCTCAATGTATGCAGTATTAAACTGCCGGTAACCGTTGGGCTTCAGGATCCCGAATACATCCCGGATGATCTGCTCCTGCCAGTCGATAAGCTCGAAGGGCTTCCCTGCCCAGGTGCCCTTGGTATGGCAGAGACTCTCGATGAAGGCCACGGCAAAATCGGCGGCTTCCTTATCATAGTAGGATCCTTTCGCCATGAACCTGGTCGGCTTGTATTTTTTCAGTTTCCGCATCGGCATAGAGGATTCCTCTCCTTTCCAGCTATTCTGCTTTCACCAGATCGGCGTTCAGTCTTCCGTACTCACCACAATACTGTCTTGTGGCAGCATCTCTGGCAGCAGAAGCACTTTCGAGACTGGAATAAAGGCCGAGATATTTCTTCTTGCCGTCTATGTGAATATATGCTTCAAACTTTCTCGCCTGTTTGTGGTAACTTACCCCATTCCCGGATGAATTAGTAGCTCTCAGTTTTTGGTTGAACATATTTTGCTCATGCGTACAAACACGCAGGTTGCTTTTTCGGTTATCCATCTTATCTCCGGAAATATGATCGATGTCCATCTCTTTTGGGAAACCAAGAAGCAGGCGATGAAGGGTAATTGCCTTATGCCCGTTGGGATCTTTTCTGCTGGTATGTGATACAGGGTATCCCCGCTTTCCTCTTGACCAGGACACGCCTTCAATCAGCTTTAAATCTTCGGCATCAATCAAGAAGGAATTTCCATCCCTAAAGAAGACCTGGCAGGTTTTACCGTCAGGCAGAATCTCGTATCTGTTGTTCATGGCATTCGTTTCCTTTCCAAAAGGCATAAGAAAAGCACCGGCCATTTCTGACCGATGCTGGTTTTGTTCTTTATTCTGTACGTTTGGAACCCTGGCTGCGGTGGATGATCTCCAGGATCTGATCCTGCTCTTTAGCGCCGACACCCAGGCTTTCCAGTGCCTCTCTGGTACCACAGTCCGGACAGATAAGTGTTTCATTGTCCATCCGGGAAAGTGCCGGCTGCTCTGTGTATGGTCTCCCGCACCGAGGACAGATCCTTTCTACTTTTTCTTCCTTCATACCGCTCCCTCCACTCTCTCCCTGCTGAAAGCCACAGCTTCCATCAGTGTATCCGGTTCAAAACCGAAGGTGTGGTAGCCCTCCATACAGGTCTGCAGGTAATAGCTGGTGGGGATGCCAAAATCCCTCTCCTCATGCATGATGTACACAAAGGCTTTCTTGTGATGCACCTTTCCGGTGCCGATTCCTGTGACGGGGAGAACCATCTCCTTCTTGTAATAGAAGGCAGGATAGCCTTCGTACCGATCCAGTGCCTGTTCATCTTTCCCCGTCACCGACCAGATGACCACAGGAACCGAGTATCCCTTCTCCGGTTCGATGGTGAGATAGGCCCCGGATCCGCTGCCCCTGAAAAGCAGCCGGTAGTCCGGTATCTTTGAAGTCCCCATGATCCTGGCCGCAGGACACCGCATGTTCATCTGCCAGATGTTCAGGTTGCTTCCGTAAGCGATGTAATATCGTTTCTCCATGTGAGTACCTCCCTTCCTGAAGGGCCTGGGTGAAAGGCCCTTCTACTGCCTTAAGACCGCCGAAGCGGTCAGGGCAGGGCGTTTCACCCAGGCCTTCCAGGTGTTCTTCAGGCGGCTCTGGATCCGCTTCTGAAGGCTGCATCCCCGTCAAGGCGTCTGGTAAGGATGTCCCTTGCAGTCTTGAACTCGTCCCCGATGAATCCCAGGCGGAGGAGCCAGGTGCGCATCGCGTACTTGGGGTTTTCAGTCTGCTGGGGCTTCGGGCTGGCGTTCCGGGCATCCTTTGCCATCTGGGAAAGTGCCAGGCAAAGCTGGATGTAGGTTTTAAGCTGTCCGGCGTGAAGGCCGTTGAGTTTGCCGTCCGCAGGGGCATCAAACTGGAAGAGGCGAAATTCGATCGTTCCCTTGGTGAATATGGAGTGGAAATTCGCCATTTTATGTTGATCTGCACATAAAGTACTTTATGCAAAGCATAAAAATTATGCTGAGAAACTTTTGTGAAGGCCTGTGAATTAGGGCTCTCAGCAAAAATATCTCAGCATAATACTTTACGGTTACAACCCCTTGAGGAATGCCTTTATATCAGGATCATCATTCCAATCAGGCATTTCAGGCATCTTCATTTTCCTGTCCATCGTCTCCAGCGCCTTGCGACGTGCCTCAGGATTTGCCTTTGCATACACCTGTGTGGTTTCAATTGATTCATGTCCCAGAAAATCGCGGATGTAAATCAGGTTTTTCCCGGCTTCCACAAGATGCATTGCCTTAGAGTGACGAAGACAATGGGGAGTGATTTCCGGCAGATCTGCATCGGTTTCTTCATTTGCCTGGCAGATGTATTTGGCCAGCACATAGGAAACGCCGCTGCGAGTGAGCTTTTTCCCCTGTGGATTCACAAAAAGCGGATCGTTGCTACGCCCGGGCGCATCCAGGTGGTTCTCCTGAATATAACGCTTAAGCACTTTGGCGCAAGGCTCGGTAAGCGGAACCTCTCGGTTTTTCCTGCCTTTCCCGAAGAGATGAACCACAGCAGGTGTATCGACTCTCACATCGCAGACCTTTAAATCACAGAGTTCCTGTACTCTTGCGGCTGAATCATACAGGAGAAGAATTAAAGCAAGATCGCGTCGTCCTTTGGGCTTGGAGATATCCGGCTGTTCCATCAATATATCAGTCTGGCTGTTACTCAGGTATTGGATTACCGGTTTTTCAGAACTCTTACCATCAATGGAAAGAATACTCTGGCACAGTGCCATTTCATCTGGACGTTCGACCTGAACATACTTTGCAAAGGATTTCAACGTAGCAAGGCGCTGGTTTCGCGAAGTTGCGCTGTAGCCTCGTTCGGCCTCCAGATACGAAAGGAATTCGAGAACGAGATCACGGGAAAGATCGCTGACACTTGTTTTTTCCAGCTTAAATCCTCGCTGCTTTTCGAGGTAGTCATTGAAGATGACAAAGGTATCTCTGTAGGAGTAGATCGTATTAATGCTTACGTTTTTGGTGCCAGCAAGATACTTTTTGAAATAGCTGGACACCATATCCGAATAATCATACTTCTTCTTCATCGTCGAGTGCCTCCGTGATCTTTTGGAATCTATCCTTGAACGGATTGGTGAGCTCGCCATAGGCATCAGGAATCAGGCGGAGATATTTTTCCGTTGCTGTTAAGCGGGAATGCCCAAGGTAAACCCGCAAAATAGGCAGGCAGGTGTACATATCCTTTCCTTCGCTGCTCCATTTATTGAGCACATGCACGGCAAAGGAATGACGCAAGTCATGAACACGAGGCCCCTTGCCCCTGCCGCGGTGAGGAATTCCCGCCATGAAGAGATAATCTCTGAAGTAGGCATAAATGGTGCTGGTGTCATAGAATCCGCCGTCCGGTGCCGGGAAAAAGTATTCACTGTCAAACCCGGCCACCATGGGATTGACCCGGTAGTTCCGCATGTATTCCAGCATGGAATCGGAAATGCCGACCATGCGGTCTTTATCTCCTTTGGCACCATAAATCGTCATTATGCCCAAATCCAGATCCACATCGGATACTTTCAGCCGCAATGCTTCGGAAGCCCGCAATCCGCATGTGTAGATCAGCCTGAAAAGGACGGGCATAACCAAATGGCGGATTGGAGAGGCCGGCGTCGGTTCTGTGGCATCTGCAGCAGAAAATAACCGTTCGAGTTCGTTTTTCGTGAAGATGTACGGAACAAACTGCTGAGATCTCTTCGGCGCAGGATGGAAAACCCCAGGAACATCATAGCCATTGCTATGGAGGTATTCACAAAGCTGGCGCACATAGGAAATCCGAATGAGCTGGGTGGTTTCATTTTCATGTGGCCGCTTTTCTTCCCAAAGCGAAAGCAACTCCCTGGAAATGGAAGGAGTTTTCAGATGCTGCTCATTGCAAAAACGGTCAAACCCATTGAATACCTCAACACAGGCATTGTACTTGTTCCCAAGCGCGCGTTTCTGCTCGACGAAATCAATCATGTAGGGCGCGAGGATGCTGGTGCAATGGAGGGAAAGAAGTTTTTCTTCATACATTAGTCGGTCACCTCCAATGCGCATGAACGAAGCTGCCGGACGTTCACGCCAATATACTTCTCCGTAGACTCAGCGTTAACGTGGCCCAGGACTCCCTGGATGGACGTAATAGGGATTCCCTCATCCAGCATGTGCGTCGCAAGACTATGACGCAGAGCATGAAGGCCGTGGTGCTTCAGCGAATCCAGGGGAATGCCGGCCTTGCGCATATGCTTGATCAGGATGTTGTCAAAGTTCTGCAGCGATTCATACGGTGCAACTGCCCGAAGGAAAATCTCAGGCGCATCGCTGACAGGGCGTCCATTCTTCAGGTAATCAATGACCGCCCATCCCACATCCATCGGAAGCGGCAACGACAGGGGCTCTCCCGTTTTGATCTGGGTAAATGATACCATGTGCTGATTCCAGTCAAAGTTTGATGGCCGGAGATTCCGGATATCGCAGGTTCTAATGCCCAGTTTTACGGCAATCATCAGCACGGCATAATCGCGTTTCCCCTGTGGACTTTCACGATCCACGGTAGAAAGAATGCTTTCAATTTGCTCCATGGTCAGGGTCGCCGGGATGCGTGCGGAAGTAGATGAACGCTTTACCGGTATCAGTTTCAGGGATAAATCCTCCTTCGTATTACCGGATAAAGCCAATACTGAAGAAAGCGCCGAAGGATACCGTAATACTCCATGGCAACCGAGTTGCTGTAATTGCACAGAATGACCTTGATGAACTGGTTAACTGTGTCGGCTGTAAGGTATTCATATCCTGTAATACCGATGCTGTCTAGAAAATCCGTAAAGCGGAACAGAAAATTCCTGTGGCTGAGCACCGTATTTTTCTTACGGCCAAGAAGCTCCATCTGTTTCAGATACCCTTCAGATGCTGATTCGAGGGCTGCCGGGAATACACGGTTAAGTCTGCGCCGGATCATTACGGTGCCAAAATGCTGATAATCCGACAGCAGATCCATAGCGCGGTGTGCCCTGGAGCACCGCCTCTCCACAGTCCCTGGCTGAACGTCATAGCAATCCAGAAGGAATTGCTGACCAAGCTCTGTTGAGAAGTACTGTTCTCCGTGCTCATCGCAATATGACAGCAATCGATTGAATATCTGCTGAAATCCGCTGATGTAAATTTCGCTGTATTGCTTTGCCTTGATGCAGGGCATGACCCCCTCCACAAGCTCTGAAACGGTGAGCCGTTTTTCTTCGTCCATGTGATTTCCTCCAATCGTAGATGATACCCAGAGTATAGGTTTTTTATGCGGAGAAAAACAGCCTGTTTTTCAAATTTTTCTTGTGATACTATGGAAGTTTTGGGCCAAAAACTCAGCATAAAAACTTGCTGAACATAAGCCATTGCATAGCGTGACGGATTGTAGTGTTGCGTCCTGCCGTTATCCGCTCCCTGGCTCGTATACCAGATGTCCGCAAACTCCGCCATGGTCTTCGGCTTCCTGCGGTTGAGTTCCGCGAGGAACCTTGGGTCTACCGTGCGGCAGTAGCGGCTTACGCGGCCCCGGTCAAGGTCGAGCGCATCGATTAAAAGCTGCTCGTGGCCCGCCATGATGTTGGCGAGGTTCCTCAAGGTCTGCGGGGTGTGTCCCTGGGCCCCTATGTGAATGTGGACTCCACACCCTCGGGTGGCGTCGCTTCGTCCGCCTGCGTGGCGAAGCCGGCGGATCAGTTCCTGCAGGGTTTCCATGTCCCTGCAGGTAAGGATCGGGGTTACCATCTCGCATTTTTCAGCTTCCGGTCCGGCAATGCTGACGTCCCGCTGAAATTTCCATTCTCTTCCCCCGGCATCCCAGGCGCTCCATGTTCTGTAGCCGTTGCGGCTGGCGGTGTCTTCGTACCTTCCGGTTCCGAAGAAGTCTGCGGCGATCCTGGCGGCTGCGCTTCGGGTGATGTTGTTCATTTCGACCTCAACTCCAAAGGTCTGGTTCTTCATCTCTTCGATCTGTCTGGCTGTTCTTTCGTTCATGGTAGGTTCCTCCCTGTGTTTTTTATTTTTCCCTTTCGGTGAGTGTATAATCGCTCTAAATCTTGATAATATCAACTACTTTATGGAAAAAATTATACACAAGGAATCGGTCGGGTTATTGTGTATCTTTACCGGACGGATCCAGTGCTGTGACCGCTCTTAAAGGCGGAGGATCCGGAAAGGTTCCTGAGGAGAATACTCCGTTGGGTTTTGTACTCCGGTCCAATGAATCCCAGGCGCAAGAGGAAGCAGCGGAACGCATACTTCTCGTTTTCCACCTGTTTCTCCGTTGCCGTGACACGTTTCTGATTCCTGCTCATCTCGCAGAGAGCGGCGATGAGATGGGTGCAGGCTTCTGTCTCATCAGGATCCGGCAGGGTATCAAACCAGTGGAAGGAGATAGCATCTTCTTCAATCTCCACCGGCAGGGCATCGATGCCAAGGGCCTTTTTGATGAGAGAGCCTTTGGCTTCCAGGATGCGGGTAAGATTCCCCACGTTTACCTTATCCAGCGGGAGCCGGACCGTAAGGCCCAGGGGCTCATCATCTTCTTCCTGGATGGGCATCTCTGCTGCAAAGCCGTGTTTCTCAAGGACCTGAACAAGTTTCTGGGGATCAGCATCACCGGAGATCATTCCATTCCGGTCAATGGTAAGGGATCCTACCTCGTAGGCGAATGTGGGAGCACCCAGGTAGCGGGCATCTGCTCCGGTGAATTCAGAAATGGTCTGGACCAGGCGCTTGCGATCTGCGCCGGTCACGTTGCAGTTGATGATCATGTTGGTACCTCCTAGTTTTTGTGGTACCACATATATCACTCAGAAGCTGTGAAATAGCAAGTCAATTTACAAAAATCTTTCTTTGCCACAGGTGTTTCCACCGTGACGACTTACGTCACTGATTCACCCGGTCTTCCCGGAAAGCCATGTCCTCCTGGGTAGGCTGATACACATCCAGGCAGGGGAGTTTCTCTTCACCACGGATCACGAATACACCATCGGCACTCTTTTTGTCAGCGATGTATCTCCGGACAATGGCGGAGGCGTACTGGGGATCCAGTTCAATCGTGCAGCAGATCCGGTTGAGCCGTTCTGCCGCCATCAGTGTTGTGCCCGATCCCCCGAAGGGATCCAGGACAATTCCGTTCTCCTGGGAAGACAGTCCCATGGGATAGGCGATAAGAGGGATGGTTTTCATGGTTGGGTGAAGTTCTGACTTCTTCGGCCTGGGGAATTCCCACACTGTGGTCTGCTTCCGGTCTCCGTAAAACTTGTGCTTTGCCGTGTCCTTAAAAGCGTAGAGCACTGGCTCATGCCTCATCTGGTAATCCATTCTCCCGATCACCAGGGTATCCTTTACCCAGATGCAGGTGGTAGAGTAGTGAAAGCCTGCATCCACGGTTGCATTGAAGAAGTTCACCTTCTCAGCGTCGGAATGAAAGCAGTAAAAAGCCCCGCCGTCGGCGAGGTTTGCGTAGATGTTCTTAAATGCATCCAGAAGGAAATGGTAGAAGGCTTCGGAGTCCTTCCAGCTGTCATTCTGGATGGTCATCCCTGTGCC
>CAZJYM010000068.1:0-1599 GCA_964550245.1 uncultured Blautia sp.
GTGCAGGAGTCTGTGAATGAGCTATGTTGCCTTATACCGGAAATTCCGGCCGGACACCTTTACGGATGTGAAGGGACAGGATCCCATAGTCACCACCCTGACCAACCAGGTGAAGGCGGGGAGGGTGGGCCATGCCTACCTGTTCTGCGGAACACGGGGCACCGGCAAGACCACGGTGGCCAAGATCCTGGCCCGAGCGGTGAACTGTGAGCATCCCGTGGAGGGAAATCCCTGCAATGAATGCCAGATGTGCAGGGCCATCCGGGCCGGGACCTCCATGAACGTGATCGAGATCGACGCCGCCAGCAACAACGGTGTGGACAACATCCGGGAGATCATCGAGGAAGTGGAATACCGCCCTCCGGAGGGAAACTATAAGGTCTATATCATCGACGAGGTTCATATGCTGTCTGCCGGGGCCTACAACGCCCTGCTGAAAACCCTGGAGGAGCCTCCCCCCTATGTGATCTTTATCCTGGCCACCACCGAGGTGCAGCGGATCCCCGTGACCATTCTCTCCCGGTGCCAGAGATACGACTTCCGCAGGATCTCCGTGGATGTGATCGCGGACCGTCTTATGGAGCTTTTAAAGGCGGAGAATGTACAGGCGGAGGAGAAGGCGGTGCGCTACATCGCCCGCATGGGGGACGGCTCCATGCGGGATGCGGTAAGTCTGCTGGATCAGTGCATTGCTTTCTATCTGGGGGAGACACTCACCTACGACAGGGTTTTAAAGGTCCTGGGAGCGGCGGACACCGAAGTGTTCAGCGTTCTGCTGCGCAGGATCCTCTCCGGGGATGCGTCCGGAGCCGTAAAGGTTCTGGAAAAGCTGATCCTGGACGGCCGGGAACTGAGCCTCTTTGTATCGGACTTTACCTGGTATCTGAGAAACCTCCTGCTGGTAAAGACTTCCCGGGATCCGGGGGAAGCGGTGGACGTATCAGAAGAGGACTTAAAGCTCCTGCAGGAGGATGCCGCTCTGATAGATCCGGAGACTCTGATGCGGTATATCCGTATTCTCTCCCAGCTCTCGGGTGAGATCCGCTTTTCCACCCAGCGGCGGGTACAGGTGGAGGTGGCCCTGATCCGCATGTGCCGTCCCGCCATGGAGACCAGCCTGGATTCCCTTCTGGACCGGGTGCGGGTTTTAGAGCAGCAGATCAGGGAACGGCCTGTTCAGGTGGTGTATTCCGCCTCCGGAGAAGAGGAAAACATAAAGGAACCCGATCCTCCGGATCGGCCGCCTCCGGCGGCTCCGGAGGATTTACAGAAAGTGGTGGAGAACTGGAAGCGCATCACCAGCCAGGTCTCCTCCCCCCTGCGGGAAATCCTGGCCTACTCGGCTCCCAAATTTAACAGCGGGGATTCCGAGCCGGTACTCTACGTGGAGTTTCGGGATTTCCTGGGGGACAGGTATCAGGACAACGAGGAGGCGACGCAGGAACTGCAGGATGTGATTGCCCGGGTAACCGGCAGGACCGTGAAGATCCGCATGGTGACGGCGGGTGCACCGGAGAGCGGGAATCTGTCTGCAATCACGGTTGACGACGCCATCCGGGAAAACATCCATATGGATGTGGAAATCGATGACGATGAGTT
>CAZJYM010000068.1:1699-13001 GCA_964550245.1 uncultured Blautia sp.
TCATCCTGACAGCAAACCATGGAAAGGGAGGTTTGGAAGATGTCAAAACGGGGAGGTTATCCGGGTATGGGAATGCCTGGAAATATGAATAATCTCATGAAACAGGCTCAGAAGATGCAGCGTCAGATGGAGGAAGGCCAGAAAGCCCTGGAGGAGAAGGAGTTTACGGCCTCCGTGGGAGGGGGAGCCGTGGAAGTGACCATTTCCGGCAAGCGGGAGGTCACCGCGGTGAAGCTGTCCCAGGAAGTGGTGGATCCGGACGATGTGGAGATGCTCCAGGATCTGATCACGGCCGCCGTCAATGAGGCCCTTCGGAAAGTGGACGAGGAGGCTGCCTCCGTCATGTCCAGGCTTGGCGGCAATCTGGGAGGACTCTCTTTCTGATGGAATATTACAGCAGTTACATCAACAAACTGATTCAGCAGCTCTCCCGGCTTCCGGGGATCGGGGCAAAGTCAGCCCAGCGCCTGGCCTTTCACATCCTGAACATGCCCAAAGACCAGGTGGAGCAGCTGGCCGCCTCCATCACCTCCGCCAGGGAGCATGTGCGCTACTGCAAACAGTGCTGGACACTGACGGATGCGGAGCTTTGTCCCATCTGCAGCAATCCCAAACGTGATTCCACCACCATCATGGTGGTGGAAAACACCCGGGATCTGGCAGCCTATGAAAAGACGGGAAAGTATGAGGGAGTGTACCACGTGCTTCACGGGGCCATCTCCCCCATGCTGGGCATCGGTCCGGACGACATCAGGCTGAAAGAGCTGATGCAGCGTCTCTCCACCCAGGAGGTGAAGGAGGTAATTATCGCCACCAACTCCAGCCTGGAAGGGGAAACCACCGCCATGTACATCAGCAGACTGATCAAGCCCACGGGAGTCCGTGTGAGCCGCATCGCCAGCGGGGTGCCGGTGGGAGGAGATCTGGAGTACATCGACGAGGTCACACTCCTGCGGGCCCTGGAGGGACGTGTAGAGCTTTGAATCAGAAAGTTTTCACGAGCAAGGAGGATGTTATGGAAACACTGGAACTTCAAAAAATGGCCAACGAGGTCCGCAAGGGCATCGTGACAGCGGTCCACGCCGCCAAGGCCGGTCATCCCGGCGGCTCTTTGTCGGCTGCGGACGTATTTACCTATCTGTACTTTGAGGAAATGAACATAGACCCCAAGGATCCCCAAAAGCCCGACCGGGACAGATTTGTCCTCTCCAAAGGGCACAATGCTCCGGGACTCTACTCCGTGCTGGCGCACAGGGGATATTTCCCGGTGGAGGATCTGACCACTCTTCGTCATCTGGGATCCTACCTGCAGGGACATCCGGACATGAAGCACATCCCCGGGGTTGACATGTCCAGCGGCTCTCTGGGCCAGGGCATATCGGCGGCTGTGGGCATGGCCCTCTCTGCGAAGATGAGCGGGGACAGCTACCGGGTGTACACCCTTTTGGGAGACGGGGAACTGGAGGAAGGCCAGGTCTGGGAGGCCTCCATGTTTGCCGGCTACAGAAAGCTGGACAACCTGGTGGTGATCGTGGACAACAACGGTCTGCAGATCGACGGCCCCATCGATGAAGTATGCTCCCCCTATCCCATAGACAAAAAGTTTGAAGCCTTCAACTTCCACGTGATCAACGTGGCGGACGGCAACGACATGGATCAGTTGAGAGCCGCCTTCAAAGAGGCCAGAACCGTGAAGGGCATGCCCACCGCCATCATCATGAAGACGCTGAAGGGCAAGGGCGTATCCTTTATGGAAGGCTCGGTGGGATGGCACGGAAAGGCCCCCAATGATGAGGAATATGCAGTCGCGATGCAGGATTTGGAGAAGGTGGGTGAAGCGTTATGTCAGAAGTAAAGAAGATCGCCACCAGAGTCAGCTACGGAAACGCGCTGGTGGAGCTTGGGAAGATTCATGAGGACGTGGTGGTTCTGGATGCGGACCTGGCGGCTGCCACCCAGACCGGGATATTCAAGAAGGCTTTTCCGGAGCGCCACATAGACTGCGGCATCGCCGAGTGCAACATGACCGGCATCGGAGCAGGTCTGGCCGCCACGGGAAAGGTTCCCTTCATAAGCAGTTTTGCCATGTTTGCCGCGGGAAGAGCCTATGAGCAGGTCAGGAACTCCATCGGCTATCCCCGCCTGAATGTGAAGATCGGCGCCACCCACGGGGGAATCTCCGTAGGGGAAGACGGTGCCAGTCACCAATGTCTGGAAGATTTTGCGCTGATGAGAGTCATACCCGGCATGGTTGTGGCCTCCCCCTGTGACGATGTGGAGGCCAGAGCCCTGGTGGAGGCGGCTTATGAGCATCAGGGCCCGGTATACATGCGTTTCAGCCGTCTGGCGGTTCCGGTGATCAACGACAATCCGGACTACCACTTTGAGCTGGGCAAGGGCATTCTCTTAAGAGAGGGAACGGATGTAACGATTATCGCCAACGGTCTGTGCGTACAGGCGGCTCTGGAAGCGGCCGACAAACTTGCCGCCGACGGAATCTCCGCCCGCGTCATCAACATCCACACCATCAAGCCGCTGGATGAGGATCTGGTGGTAGCCGCCGCCAAAGAGACGGGAAAGATCGTCACGGTGGAAGAGCACTCCGTGATCGGAGGTCTGGGAGGCGCCGTTTGTGAGTGCCTTTCCGCAAAGGCTCCGGTTCCGGTGAAACGCATCGGAATCCAGGATGTGTTCGGAGAGTCCGGACCGGCCGCCCAGCTGCTGCACAAGTACCTCCTGGACGGGGAAGGGATTTACCAGCAGGTGAAGGAGTTTGTTTCTTAAGCGGAAATTTCTTTTAAAATACCCCTTCTATTTAGGAATCTTATCTTTATCTTATTTAAATCGGGAATCTTATCTTTTTATATTTTATCTTTAACAACAAAACGCCCGGGGCATGCCCCGGGCGTCTCATTTTAGTGGTTTAAAGCATCACGATCAGCACCGCCGTGATCAGAAAGATGCTGATCAGGATGGACAGAGAGTTGACCGTACTGGCCAGTCCGTAATCCCCGTTCATCCGGGCGGTGAAGGCGGGAGCCGCACTGGCGATGGGGCAAAAGGCCAGCACCACCAGAGCCTGGCGGGTGGCCAGGGAGAAGGGCAGCACAAACCAGCACAGGGCGGCAAAGGCAAAGGCCAGTCCGTAGCGCAGGATTAAAATCCTGGCCAGGGCTCCCAGCTGGTTTTTGTCGATGTGCAGTTCCAGTCCCACTCCAATCATCAGCATGGCCAGAAAGGCATTGGCTCCGCCGATGAGATCCGCCAGCTCCACCACGGGAGCGGGAAGAGTCAGGTGCAGCAGGGAGAGCACCGTCATCAGGACGTAGGCCATGAAGGGGGGAGAGGTGGCCAGAGCCTTAAAGATGCTCTTGGGAGAGAAGCTGCCTCCCTCCTGGGCCGTCATCTCCGCCACTCCGTAGGCTCCTCCCAGGCAGACAAAGCTGTTTCCCGCATCGAAAAGGCTGACGGTGAGCACGCCCTCAGGCCCCAGAAAGCTCTGCACAAAGGGCAGGGCAAAGTTGCCGATATTGCAGCCGGAGGAGTTTAAGATGGCAAAGGCCATCTCCTTTCGTCCCCTTCTGGCATTTACCAGAGCCGCCAGGGCCATCTGGAGGATGTCGTATCCGAGCCCCATGGCGCAAAGCAGCAGCAGGGAAACCTGGATGGTCTGTCCCGACAGGTTGCTGACGATGGCGGCTGTCAGTGTAATTTTTATCACAATCTTGCTCAGCAGGCGAAAATCTTCCTTTTTAAAGAAGCCCGCCAGCCGCAGCAGGTATCCCAGAGCGATCACGGCCACGAAGCAGCCCGCCCTGGTTAAAATATCAAACATGTCTGTACCTCCTAGTTCATTGTCGCCTCAGCCATTATACAGAATCTTTCCCCATTTCGCAAGACAGACCTTCTCCTAATCGTTGTATTAGCCGTCAGGAAGTGTTATAATGTTAACATTCAGCCGGTCCGGGTACCGGTTTTGAATATTGAATACGATAAAAAGGTTGAGGTTATGGCAACTAAAAGCAAGACTTCTAAGAAAACAGACCGGCGGAGAAAGCAGCCTCCCCGGAAGAGCGCACCGGCAAAAACCCGCAGCGGTACCGGAAAGTCTTCAGGGGATAAGAGAAAGAGCAGCAAATCTCTCCGCCGTAAGAGAAAGATGCGGATCCGTCTGCTTCTGGCGGCCGTACTGGCAGCGGCGGCGGTGTTTCTGTTCCTGTTTATCACGGACCGGAGAACCTATCACGAATACAAGGTTCTCAAAGTGAGTGAGCAGGAGGACATCGTCTCCACCAAGTACGTGGAGATGGGGGGAAGGATCCTGCGGTACAGCCCGGGAACGGTCTCCCTGGTCAATAAAAACATGGAAACCATCTGGAGCACCTCCTGCGACATGCAAAACCCGGTGGCGGATGTGAAGAACAACCGGGCCGTCATCGCCGATGTGGACGGCACCACCCTGGAAATCTACAACCGGGACGGAAGAACCGGTACGGTGACCACCTCCTACAGCATTGTCAAGGCCAGGATCTCCTCCGGGGGACTGGTGGCGGCCATTCTGGACGGGGGAGACGACACCTGGATCAACTTTTATGCCTCGGACGGCAGTCTGATCGCGGAGAATCAGACCAAGGTGGACGATCCCGGGTATCCCATGGATGTGGCGGTCTCCGACGACGGCATGATCATGATGGTGACCTACCAGTTTGTGGACGGAGGAGAGACCACCAGCTACGTGGCCTTTTACAACTTCGGGGATGTGGGCCAGAATGAGGATGACCGCATTGTCAGCGGCTACACCTACGAGGGCGTGGTGATTCCCCAGATTCAGTACCTGGACGGATCCCGCTCGGTGGCATTGCGGGACAACGGCTTCTCCGTCTTTCAGGGAAGCCAGATACCCAAAGAAACCGCCAAAATCGAAGTAGAGCAGGAGATTGTGAGCACCTTCTTTGACTCCGACACCATCGGACTGGTATACCGCAATTCCGAAGGGGACAAGCAGTACACCATGGAAGTGTACTCCAAAAAGGGAGATTTGAAATACAGGAAAGATTTCAACATCGCCTACACCTCCATCCGCATGAGCGACGGCAGCATCATCATGAGAAACAGCTCTCAGATCTGTGTGATCAACGGCAGAGGCGTGGAAAAGTTTAACGGCACCGTGGACGGAACCGTCAAGGACTTCTTCAAGATCGGATGGAACCGCTACCTGATGGTTCTGGACACGGGCGTCTATGTGGTGAAACTTACATGACCGGGGAAGAGATTTTGAGGGAGGCACAGCAGTATGTCTCCGTGCCGGGAATCATCACGGCGGCCTGTCTTCTCTGGTGTGCCGTCCGGGGATACCGGAGAGGATTCATACGGGAACTGGTCTCCACTGTCTTTGTGCTGCTGGCTCTGGTGCTGGTGTGGGTGATCAATCCCCATATCAATACCTTTATCCGGGAGAACACCCCCCTGGAGGAAGCCATCCAGAATCAGTGTAAAAAGATGGTCACTCAGCAGACGGACAGTTCCCCCGGCATGAATGCCCAGGATCAGGAGAACCTGCTGGAGGGCCTTTCCCTGCCGGATCTGCTGACAGACGGGCTGCGGGACAACAATACGGCGGAGACCTACAAATATCTTTCCGTCACCAGCTTTGTAGACTATGTGTCCGGGTATCTCTCGGAGACCATCGTCAACGGGGTGTCCTTTGTGGTTTCCTTTCTTCTGGCCACCCTTCTGATCCGCATGGTCACCTATGCCCTGGATGTACTGGCCAGGTTTCCCATCTTAAACGGGATCAACCGGCTCACCGGCGCCCTGGTGGGACTGGCCAAAGGCGTGATCTTTGTGTGGATCGCCTTCCTTATTATTACAATCTTTTGCAGCACCCGCCTGGGAGGACAGCTTCTCTCCCTGATCTCCGGGGATCCTTTTTTAAGCGTCCTCTATGAGAACGATGTGCTGGTGAAAGTCTTTATGAGTATTTTTTACGGGAGTGCCTGACGATTGATCCCGGGCATTCCCTTTTTAACAGGAAACAAAGGAGGAGATTATGAGTCTTCGAATCGAAAAACTCTTTGTCGAATATGCCCTCCATCCCCTGGGCCTGGATGAGAAAAAGCCCCGGTTTTCCTGGATTCTGGCTTCGGAGGAGGGAAATACGCTTCAAACCTCCTGCCGGATCCGGGTATCATTTGAAGATGGAAACGAGGTGTGGGATTCCGGAAAACAAAACACCTCCGAGTCCCGGGGAATCCCCTACGAAGGGGAGGACCTTCTTCCCTGCACCCGCTACCTGGTCAGGGTGACAGTCTGGGACAACCACGGGGAATCCTGTGAGGAGGACACCTTTTTTGAGACCGGCTTCCTGACGGGAAAGCCCTTTGAAGGAGCCCGGTGGATCGGAGCTCCCCGCTTTACGGTCAGCACCCGCAACAGAGGGGTGTTTATCCTGGAGACCGGGTTTAAGCTGGACCAGGGCAAAGGCCGGGCCGGGGTGGTCTTTGGCGCCAATGACTTTCGGCTTTTGGACAGGAATAAAAACGAGCTGGGAATGGAAGGGGAAAACTTCATCCGCTTTGAGATCAACCTGGATTCTTCCACTCCCACTCTGGATATTTACCGGGTGGGCTATGCCCCCGGGGACCGATTAGATGTGCCCTTTTCCAGCACTCCCCTGGTGAATTTCTCCGGGGAGGAGAAAAAGCCCCTGATCACCGATGAGAACCGGGCTGACTTTCATAAGCTGCAGATCCAGGTGGACGGAAACAATGCCTTTACTTACCTGGATGACACCCTGGTGGATGCGGTGGATGCCCAGGCTCCCTTTGGAAAGATCCGCATGGGACGGACCTTAAATCCCCGGGGCTACAACGACGTGAACACCTTTCCCAGGCTGAATGAGATTGGATTTTTCGCCGGTGAGGGGACCAGGGCTTACTTTACCGGGCTTTTCCTTCGCAACATGCGTCTCCCCTCCCGTGAATTCCTGCGGGTGACGCCGGAGGGAGGACTCTTTGAACTTCCCGTAGAGAACGGCTGCTTTGTGGTGGAAAACACCCAGGTCACCGCGGATCCCTCCAACACGGGACTGCCCATGCTGCGGACCTGCATCCGCACCGCTCCCGGGAAAAAGCTGGCAAAGGCCCGGCTTTACATCACCTCCCGGGGAATCTATGAGTGCATGGTAAACGGGGAGAAGATTACAGAGAGGAAACTCTCTCCCGGACTTACCCAGTATGATCACAGGCTGGACTACCAGACCTTTGATCTCACGGAGTATTTCCGGGAAGGGAAAAACGGTCTGGGCGTCACCCTCGCCTCCGGGTGGTGGAGCGACAGCCAGACCTTTGTGGTGAAAAACTACAATTACTTCGGGGACCGGGAGTCTCTTCTGGCCAAAGTGGTGCTGACCTACCAGGACGGCACTTCTGAATCCTTCGGCACTTCCACCCGGGACTGGAAATACTTCGGAGAGGGGCCATACCGGTATGCGGGGCTCTTTGAGGGAGAGTACTACGATGCCCGCCGGGAGGAGATCTATCGGGATTACTCCAGGTGGGACTTTGACGACTCCGAATGGGAGGCTCCGGTGGAGATTGAGCCGGATGTGATCGGGGAAACCCGGACCATGCCTGTGGGCTTTGGCAGATCCTGGCCGGAGGTAAACCGGCGGCAGCCGGTTTACCTGGGAGAGTATGACGCTCCCGTTTACGTGGTGGATGAAAAGAGAGCCGTCTCCGTGGAACAGACGGCCCCCGGGGTTTATCTCTACGACCTGGGCCAGGAGATGGCGGGAGTTCCCAGGGTTGTCCTTCATGAAAAGGAAGGAACCGAAGTGATCCTCCGCTACGGTGAGATGCTCTATCCCCGTCTTCCCGAATACGGGGAGAACCAGGGAAAACTCATGGTGGAAAACTACCGGGATGCCTTAAGTACCGACTTTTACATCTGCAGCGGAAAGGGGGAGGAGGTTTATCAGCCCCTCTTTACCTTCCACGGCTTCCGGTACATCGAGATCAGCGGGGTAAAGAATCCTCCCCGTCCGGAACAGGTCACAGGACTGCTTTACTCCTCCATCACCGAGTTTGAGGGCAGCTTTGTAAGCGACAATGCGCTTTTGAACCGCTTTGCCAGAAACGTGACCTGGTCACAGAAGTGCAACTTTATCAACATTCCCACGGACTGTCCCCAGAGAAACGAGCGGATGGGCTGGGCGGGGGACACCCATGTGTTCTGCCACACCGCCCTGTTAAACAGCAACTTGAAGCAGTTTTACGAGAGAAATCTGCAGGCCATGGCGGATCTGCAGGAGGAAAACGGACGCTATCCGGAAATCGCCCCGGTGGGCGGAGGTTTCGGGGGCATCACCTATGAATGTGCCTCCATCTTCATCGCCTGGGAGCTGTACTGCCAGTACGGGGATCTGCGGACTCTGCGGCGGTTCTATCCCGGCATGGTCCAATACATGGACTACATGCGGGATAAGGGAATGCCGGGAAAGGCGGATCCGGCGGCAGTGGGTCCGCTGGGGGACTGGCTGGCTCCGGCGGAGACGGATCTGCAGCTTTTGTGGAATGCGTTCTATTACCGGGAAGCGGATCTGATGGCCAGGATATCGGCCCTGCTGGGAGTAAGAGAGAGAAAGCAGGAGTATGAGGATCTGGCCGGGGAGATCCAGGAATACTGGAACCGCACCTTTATCGATCCCGACACCAGAAAGACCAGAGACATGGAAGGAAACCTCTGTGACACCCAGTGTTCCTATGCGCTGGGACTGGAGTACGGGGTGATCCGGGACCGGGAGGCCGCCGGGAATCACCTGGCCCGCAGGGTGCGGGAAAAGAATTACACGGTGGAGACGGGATTTTTCGGAACCGGTCTTTTAAATCAGGCCCTTACCGATACCGGCCATACGGAGGAGGCCTACCGGATGATGCTGCAGACCGAATATCCCTCCTGGCTGTATCCGGTTACCCAGGGAGCCACCACCATCTGGGAGAGGTGGAATTCCTACACGGTGGAGAACGGCTTCGGGGGCATGAATTCCATGAACTCCTTTAACCACTATTCCCTGGGAAGCGTGCTCTCCTGGATGTATCAGGGAATCCTTGGGATCTGCCGGTCTGAAAAGTCTCCCGGATTTGAACACTTTGAGCTGAAACCCCAGATCGGTCCTTTGGGGTATGCCAGAGGAAGTGTGGCCACTCCCTGCGGGGTGATCCGCTCCGGATGGGAGAAGAGAGGAAAGAAAGTGATCTACCGGTGCCAGATCCCGGTCAATACCCGGGCAACCCTTACCCTGCCCGATGGAAGGGTAGAGGAGCTGGGATCCGGACATTATGAGTTTACCGCGCAGTTTGCCGGGCTGGAGGACTGACGCGACATCTGAGAGGAGGCCGTATGGCTGTCGTATATTTGCACATTGGAACCATGAAAACCGGCACTTCCGCCATCCAGTACTTTCTGCACCGGAATGAAGCGGTACTGCGGGAGAACGGATTCTGTTTCCCTGTGACCGGGAACCGGGCACAGGGGGTAGCCCTTCACAGAAACGGCCACTTTCTGGTGTACAGATCGAGAAATGCGGATCCCGTCCAGAAGGCGGCGGAGGTGGCCCAGGCCAGAGAACTGGGATTTAAGGCGGTGGAGGAGGCGGCCGGCCAGTATGAAAACATTGTCCTGACGGATGAGGCCATCTGGCAGTTTTCTCACACCATTGAGAACTTCTGGGGAAACCTGGTGGAAGATCTGAAAAAGATTAACTGCGAACTGCGGGTGATCGTGTACTTCAGACGGCAGGATCAGATGGTGGAATCCTACTGGAAACAGGTGGTGAAGACGCAGCAGTGCCTGACCATGGACTTCATGGACTGGATCCGGGGAGAAAAGTACAGAAGGCTCTACCTGGACTACTATAAGGAACTCTCTGCGATTGCCAGGAGTGTGGGAAAAGAAAACATCATCGTGCGGGTATACGAAAAGGGCCAGTACGGTTCCTCCATCTATGAGGACATCCTGGGAAGCATGGGCCTTCCCCTGACGGAAGCGTATCAGTTCCCGGAAGCCGACAACGTGATGGCGGGAAATCTGAGCCTGCAGGGAAACTTTGTGGAGATCAAGAGGGTGATCAACGGCATCCGGGAATACAAGGCCCTGGGGGATTTTCTCTACCATCCGGTGATGTATGCCAGCAATTATCAGGCCACGGTCCATCCCCCGGAACAGACCACCCTGTTTTCCTCCTATGAGGAACAGACGGCCTTTCTGGAACAGTTCCAGGAGGGCAACCGAAAGGTAGCCGAAGAATATCTGGGAAGAGAGGACGGAAGGCTTTTCTATCAGCCGGTGGAGCCTGCCGCACCCTGGAAGGTGGATCCTGCCAGGCTTCCGGAGGATCTTCTGACCACGGTGGTGGAAGCCTTCTGCCGGCAGGAAAACATGATCCTCTACCAGAAGGGGAAAATCCAGGCCCAGCAGCAGAGCATTGCCTCCCTTGGAAAGCAGCTGAAGGAGACACAGGATCAGGTAAGGGAACTGAAAGCCCGGCTGGCCCAGCTGGATCAGATGAAGGAGGAGATGGCTCTCCAGAAGAAGGATCTGGTGTCCATGTATAACAGCGTTATTTTCCGGGCTTACCGGAAGCTGCGAAAGATGCTGGGAAAACAGGAATACTAAAACCGGTATGCTTTTTTCAATAACAGGATACAAATAAAAATTCCCCTGTTTTATACCTGTGGTATAAAACGGGGGAATTTTTATTTGAACTAAATCTTGACACATCTCCCCAATCCATGTATACTGTATGTACATAAATAACCGGGAGGTGAAAAGTATGGGCGGAAAGAACTTCGCCGAAAATACCCTTATTAACTGCAGCGACGTGTTTGCAGACATTGCAAATGTGCTCCTCTTTCAGGGGAAACGCCTTATCACGGAAGACTCTCTGAAGACGAAAGCGGTCTGGTCAACACCGCGCGACCAGGAAGGGGACGTGGTGAAATACTGGAATGAATGTGAGATCCGGTTTACTCTGACGGGATTTGATGAAGAACCGGATGAGGACCTGCCCATCCTGGTGCTTGACCGTACAGGGCTTTCCTACCTGGACCAGGCGGACTTTCCAGGAGATGTGAGGTATCCTGTTGTCGCCATGGTCCTGAACTTCGGGAAAAAGAAGTGGGATACGAACCGGTCTTTGCTGGACTGCCTGGATGTCGCCGAAATCCTGCGCCCCTACGTAAATGACTTCCGCATCAATGTGGTTGATATTCCCTGGCTGACGGATGAGCAGGTTTCCATGTTT
>CAZJYM010000069.1:0-12780 GCA_964550245.1 uncultured Blautia sp.
ATAGGAAAGAAGATTGACAATGCCCACTACATATGCTCATGATCTTTACGGAAAACGCGTGTACCGGGAGATGCCTCCGGAGATGAAGCGGATTGTACGGAAAAATGAGGAACTGTTCCGCATCGGCCTGCACGGGCCGGACATTCTCCTCTACGACATCACATCCAGAAAGGTGTACAAGCTGGGATCCTGGATGCACCGCAAGATAGCCTCCCCCTTTTTCTGCCACTGCATGAAGATGGCAAGGGAGGAGAAAAACGAACCCCTGCTGGCCTACCTGCTGGGTTTCGGTCTTCACTACCTGCTGGATTCTGACTGTCACCCCTATGTGCGGGAGATGGACCGGCAGGGAAAGATCTCCCACACCCTGCTGGAAAAGGAGCTGGACCGGGCCCTGATGGTGAGAGACGGGAAGGATCCCCATCATTTTTACCCCTCGGAGTGCATCGTGCCCAGAGTCTCCTACGGCTACCTGATTCACCGGGTGATCCCCTGGGTGTCTGCCGGGGAGATCTACCACTGCCTGAAGATGATGAAGTTTCTCACCAACTCCATGGTGTACGACAATCGGGGAAAGAGGAGGGGTCTCATCTGGATTCTCACCCTGTTCCTGAATAAAAAGTACTCGGTCCTTCTGATGGACCACTACATGACCGGGGAAGCCCCAAAAGGGAGTGAACCCTATGTGGAGGAAGCCGTGGGGATCTACGAAAAGTCCCTTAGGGAAGCTCCGGATTACATCAATGAACTCTTTGCCCTCTATTACAGGCCGGGGAAGCTCTCCGAGAGGTGGCACCGGACCTACAACGGCTGAGTTTGCAAAAAGCTATTGAAAAATTGTTCCGGAAAGTGTACAATTAAAATTGGCTTAAATTGGTCGTGCTATAAAATTTTTTATATGGAGGATAAACAATAATGAGTAATGCAACACAAAACCCGGCGAGCACAAGAATTGTTTCTTTGCTTGATGCGAACAGTTTTGTTGAGATCGGTCAGGGTGTAACCGCCCGGTCCACCGATTTCAACATGGCAAAGAACAAGGCCCCTTCGGACGGTGTCATCACCGGATACGGGACCATCAACAACATCATGGTCTTTGTGTACAGCCAGGACGCATCGGTGCTGAACGGAACCGTGGGAGAGATGCATGCCAGAAAGATCTGTTCCCTCTATGATCTGGCCATGAAGACGGGCAGTCCCGTGATCGGCCTGATCGACTGCGCGGGTCTTCGTCTTCAGGAAGCGACGGATGCTCTGGAAGCCTTCGGAAGCATCTACCTGAAACAGACACTCTCCTCCGGAGTAATTCCCCAGATCACCGGAATTTTCGGCACCTGCGGAGGCGGCATGGCCGTCATTCCCGCCCTGACGGACTTTACCTTCATGGAAGCGAAGAAGGGTAAGATGTTCGTCAACACCCCCAATGCCCTTTCCGGCAACTATACTTCCAAATGCGACACCTCCACAGCCGCCTTCCAGAGCGAGGAAACCGGCCTCATCGACGGCACGGGCTCCGAGGAGGAGGTGCTGGAGCAGATCCGGGAGCTGGTCTCCATGCTTCCCTCCAGCTTTGACAGCAACGACTCCCTCGAGGAGTGCAACGACGATCTGAACCGGGTATGTCCGGATCTGGAAGCCTGCGCAGGGGACAGCTCCCTGGTGCTTTCCCGGATCGCCGATGACGAAAACTTTTTTGAGACCAAAAAGGACTACGCCAAAGACGTGGTCACCGGTTTCCTGCACCTGGACGGAGTCCTGGTGGGTGCCGTGGCCAACCGCAGCGTGATTTTCGATGAGGAGGGCAAGAAGGCCGCGGAGTTTGACGGAAGCCTTTCCGCCAGAGGGGCCAGAAAGGCAGCCCGTTTCGTAAAGTTCTGTGATGCATTTTCCATCCCCGTGCTTACCCTTACCAGCGTAAACGGCTTCAAGGCGGACATGGACAATGAGAAGATCATGGCCGAGGCCGTGGGAGAGCTGGTTCACGCCTTTGCCGCCTCCACGGTTCCCAAGGTGAACGTGATCACCGGAGAGGCCTACGGAAGCGCCTACACGGTGATGAACAGCAAGGCCCTGGGTGCCGACATGGTGTTCGCCTGGGAGAACGCGAAGATCGGCATGATGGATTCCTCCCTGGCGGCCAAGATCATGTATGCCGGCGCAGATGCCGTCACCTTAAAGGAGAAGGCCGCCGAGTACGCCGCTCTTCAGTCCAGCGTGGAATCCGCCGCGGCCAGAGGATATGTGGATTCGGTCATCCCTGCGGAAGACACCAGGAAGTATGTGATCTGGGCCTTTGAGATGCTCTTCGGCAAGAAGGGACAGCTTCCGGCCAAGAAACACGGATCAGTCTGAGAGAGGTGAGCATATGAATCCCGTATTGAAGAAAATGACCTCCCTGTGTGCGGCCCTGGCCCTGACGGCGGCCGTTCCCTGCACGGTTCTGGCAGCCGATCCCATGGATCCCAATGTCCAGGCCTCTCTGATCGCCACGGTGGAGGGTCTTACCGAGTCCATCGTCTCCCTGGGAGATGCGGATATCGAAAACTATCTGGCTTCGGGTGACGACTTCACCATCAATGCCATGAACTCCTGGGTAAACGCCAGGGAGGAGCTGGGTGAACTGCAGGGCCTGCAGGACACCACGGTGGAATTTTCCGACGGCCAGTACGTGGCCACGGTGCCCGCCGACTTTTCCGGCTACGACGCGGACTTTGTATATGTGTTCGAGGAGAACGGAACTCCGTTGTCCATGAACGTAAACGTCAAGTATCCCATGTCCGTCAACCTGGAAAGGGCGGCCTTAAACACCGTGATGGGACTTGGCACCGTGTTCCTGATGCTGATTTTCCTCAGCTTTGTGATCTCCCTGTTTAAGTACATTCCCGGCCTGGTGGAAAAGAGAGCCAAACAGCCCGAGGAGGCTCCCGCTCCCATATCCGCTTCCGCACCGGCAGCGGTGATTTCTGAGCCGGTTCCCGATGACACCGAACTGATCGCGGTGATCGCCGCGGCCATCGCAGCCAGCGAGGGCACCAGCCCGGACGGCCTGGTGGTCCGCTCCATTCGTAAGATTAATCAAAAAAAGTGGTAAATTCATAGGAGGAAGAAAAACATGAAAAGCTATACCATTACCGTGAACGGAACAGCGTATGAGGTAACCGTTGAAGAGACCGGAAGCGTATCCGCCCCTGCAGCAGCTCCCAAAGCCGCTCCCAAGGCAGCCCCGAAGGCTGCCCCCGCAGCAGCTCCCCAGGCCGCAGCCGGCGCAGGTTCCGTGAAGGTGACCGCCGGAACCGCCGGCAAGATTGTCCGTATTGAAGCCAAGGTGGGACAGTCCGTGAAGGCGGGAGACAACATCATCATTCTGGAAGCCATGAAGATGGAAATCCCCGTGGTAGCTCCCCAGGACGGTACTGTGGCCAGCATTGACGTGGCACCCGGCGATGCGGTGGAGAACGGAGATACCTTAGCAACCATGAACTAATGCAGCGGGAGGTAGCCAAATGTCATATGTAATAGAAACTTTGTCCAATCTGCTTCATCAGACGGCGTTCTTTAATCTCACATGGGGCAATTACCTGATGATCGCGGTGGCATGTTTTTTTCTCTATCTGGCAATCAAGCACGGATTCGAACCGCTGCTGCTGGTACCCATCGCCTTCGGCATGCTGCTGGTCAACATCTATCCGGACATCATGATGAGCCCCGAGGAATCCTCCAACGGCGTAGGCGGTCTGCTCCATTACTTCTACCTGCTGGATGAATGGAGCATTCTTCCCTCTCTGATATTCATGGGGGTAGGAGCCATGACCGACTTCGGTCCCCTGATCGCCAATCCCAAGAGCTTCCTCATGGGTGCGGCGGCACAGCTTGGCATCTATGTGGCTTACTTCCTGGCCATCCTCATGGGCTTTAACGGACGTGCGGCAGCCGCCATCTCCATCATCGGCGGAGCAGACGGCCCCACCTCCATCTTCCTGGCAGGAAAACTGGGACAGACGGAACTGATGGGTCCCATAGCCGTGGCGGCATACTCGTACATGTCCCTGGTTCCCATCATTCAGCCTCCCATCATGAAGCTCTGTACCACCGAAGCCGAGCGCAAGATCAAGATGGAACAGCTCCGTCCCGTGACCAAGCTGGAAAAGATTCTCTTCCCCATCGTGATCTCCATCGTTGTCTGCCTGATTCTTCCCTCCACGGCTCCCCTGGTTGGCATGCTGATGCTGGGAAATCTGTTCCGTGAGTGCGGCGTGGTGAAGCAGCTGACCGAGACCGCTTCCAACGCCCTCATGTATATCGTCGTCATTCTTCTGGGAACCTCTGTTGGTGCCAGCACCAGCGCCGAGGCCTTCCTGAACCTGGATACCCTGAAAATCGTGGCCCTTGGTCTGGTGGCCTTTGCCTTCGGTACCTTCGGCGGCTGCATGCTTGGCAAACTGATGTGCAAGCTCTCGGGCGGCAAGATCAATCCGCTGATCGGATCCGCCGGAGTGTCGGCCGTGCCCATGGCGGCCCGTGTGTCACAGAAAGTGGGTGCGGAGGCGGATCCCACCAACTTCCTTCTGATGCATGCCATGGGACCCAATGTGGCAGGGGTAATCGGTACCGCCGTGGCGGCAGGTACCTTTATGGCCATCTTTGGCGTATAACACTTTTGGATCATCTCCCCCGGGGATGAATCCCCGGGGGTTAAATCAGCGGATTATAAGGAGAATAAACCATTATGGCAGATAACAATAATAAAAAGAAAAAACCCGTAAAGATCGTGGAAACCGTTCTGCGGGATGCTCACCAGTCCCTGATCGCCACACGAATGAGCACCGAGCAGATGCTTCCCATCGTTGACAAGATGGATCAGGTGGGCTACCATGCGGTAGAGTGCTGGGGAGGCGCCACCTTTGATGCCTCTCTTCGTTTCCTGAAAGAGGATCCCTGGGACAGACTCCGCAAGTTCCGGGACGGCTTCAAGCACACCAAGCTGCAGATGCTCTTCCGCGGCCAGAACATTCTTGGCTACCGCCCCTACGCCGACGACGTGGTGGAGTACTTCGTACAGAAGTCCGTGGCCAACGGCATTGACATCATCCGGATCTTTGACTGTCTCAACGACATCCGCAACCTCCAGACCGCCGTCACCGCCGCCAACAAGGAGAAGGCCCACGCCCAGGTGGCTCTTTCCTACACCATCGGCGACGCCTATGACCTGAAGTACTGGACCACCATCGCCAAACAGATCGAGGAGATGGGTGCGGATTCCATCTGCATCAAGGACATGGCAGGTCTGCTGCTTCCCTACAAGGCTACGGAGCTGGTAACCGCTTTGAAGTCCGCGGTAAAGATTCCCATTGACCTGCACACCCACTATACCTCCGGCGTAGCCTCCATGACCTACTTAAAGGCTGTGGAAGCCGGCGTGGACATCATCGATACCGCCATCTCCCCCTTCGCCCTGGGAACTTCCCAGCCCGCCACCGAGGTGATGGTGGAAACCTTCAAGGGAACCCCCTATGACACCGGCTATGATCAGAACCTGCTGGCGGAGATCGCCGACTACTTCCGTCCCATCCGGGATGAGGCTCTGGACAGCGGCCTGTTAAATCCCAAGAACCTGGGCGTCAACATCAAGACATTGCTGTATCAGGTGCCCGGCGGCATGCTCTCCAACCTGACCTCTCAGTTAAAGGAGCAGCACGCGGAAGACAAGTACTACGAAGTGCTGGAGGAAGTTCCCAGAGTCCGCAAGGATCTGGGCGAGCCGCCTCTGGTTACTCCTTCCTCCCAGATCGTGGGTACCCAGGCCGTGTTCAACGTGCTGACGGGTGAGAGATACAAGATGGTGACCAAGGAGACCAAGGACATCCTCACCGGTCACTACGGCGCCACCGTCAAGCCCTTTAATCCCGAGGTTCAGAAGAAGTGCATCGGGGATGAGGAGGTTATCACCTGCCGTCCCGCCGACCTTCTGGACAACGAGCTGGACAAACTGGAAAGCGAGATGGCCCAGTACAAGGAGCAGGATGAGGACGTTCTCTCCTACGCTCTGTTCCCCCAGGTGGCCATTGAATTCTTTAAATACCGTCAGGCTCAGAAGACCAAAGTGGATGAGACGGCGGCGGATACCAAAAACGGTGCTTATCCTGTTTAAAAATCAAGATGCATTGAAAAAAGAGGGCAGGCCGGATGCGGCTTGCTTTCTTTTTTCTGACAGGAGGGCAGGCTCATGAAGGTACTGATTGTGGGAGGCGGAGCCTCGGGGATGTTCTCGGCGGTGCTTCTGGGTAGATCCGGAGCCGAGGTTCACCTGCTGGAGAAAAATGACAGGCTGGGGAAAAAGCTCTTTATCACCGGTAAGGGCAGATGCAACCTGACCAATGCCTGTGATGTGGAGGATGCCTTAAACTGCGTGGTTACCAACAAAAGCTTCTTAACAGGCTCTTTCTACCGCTTTACCCCCCGGGATGTGATGGACTTTTTTGAAGAGGCCGGGGTGCCCTTAAAGGTAGAACGGGGAAACCGGGTCTTCCCTGAGTCTGATCACTCCCGGGACATTGTCGCTGCCCTGGAGCGGGAGATGAAAAAGGCAGGAGTCCGGGTACACCTGAATACGGAAGTGCGAGAGATCTTAACCGAAGAGGGGAAAGCTTCCGGTGTCAGGGCAGGAGGAAAAGTTCTTCCAGGGGACCGGATCATTATCGCCACCGGGGGCTGTTCCTATCCCGCTACCGGTTCCACCGGGGACGGGTACCGGTTTGCAAGGGAAACGGGACACACGGTTACAGAGCTTCGTCCCTCCCTGGTGCCGCTGCTGGCTGCTGAGGAGTATGTGCACCGTCTTGCCGGGCTTTCCCTGAAAAATGTACGGCTCACCGTCAAACGGGATAAAAAGACCCTCTTCCAGGATTTCGGGGAGATGCTCTTTACCCACCAGGGTGTCAGCGGTCCCCTGGTGCTCACCGCCAGCGCCGTTCTGGGAAAAGAGATTGACAGGGGAGGATTAAGGGGAACCATTGACTTAAAGCCGGCCCTTACCCCGGAGCAGCTGGATCAGCGGCTTCTTCGGGAGCTGGAGGCCGGATCCAATAAGCAGTTTAAAAACGTAATCCCCTCCCTCTTTCCCGCTTCCCTGACGCCGGTGATGATTGAGCTTGGCGGGATTCCCCCGGAAAAGAAGGGCTGTCAGGTCACCCGGGAGGAGAGACTCTCCTTCGGGGCTTTGATCAAAAACTTTCCCTTTACCGTCACCGGAAGGGGAGGCTTTGAGGAAGCGGTGATCACCCGGGGCGGGGTTTCTGTCAGGCAGGTTCACCCGGGCACCATGGAATCGAAAATCATAAAGGGACTTTACTTTACCGGGGAGGTTCTGGATGTGGACGCCCTGACGGGCGGGTACAACCTCCAGATCGCCTGGTCTACCGCCGCTTCGGCTGCCGGAGCGTGCATGCCGGAAGGAGGTAAGAGATGATCAGAAACATTGCCATTGACGGCCCCGCCGGGGCGGGAAAAAGCACCATTGCCAGAAAAGTGGCCGAAAGACTGGGTTTTCTCTACGTGGATACGGGAGCCCTTTACCGGGCCATTGCCCTGTATCTCATACGAAATCAGGTGGATGAAAAGGATGAGAAGGCCATTGCCCAGGCGGTTGAAGGGATCCAGGTGACCCTGTCCCATGTGGAGGGGGAACAGAGAGTGTTCTTAAACGGGGAGGATGTAACCCCTTATCTTCGAGAGGAAGAGGTAAGCCGCATGTCCTCTGTGGCCGCTGCCAACCCGGCGGTGCGGGCCAGGCTTCTCTCCCTTCAGCAGGACCTGGGGAGAACGAAGAGCGTGGTCATGGACGGAAGAGACATCGGAACCGCGGTGCTTCCCGGGGCGGATGTAAAGATTTATCTTACCGCCAGCATCGAGGCCCGGGCGAAGAGGAGGTTTCTGGAGCTGCCGGACGGAGACCCGGAAGAGATCAAGCAGGAGATCCGGGTGAGAGATGAGCGGGATAAGACCAGAGAGATCTCACCCCTTCGCATGGCGGAGGATGCGGTTTTGGTGGACACCTCGGATCTTACCATCGAAGAGGTGACGGAGCGGGTGCTGGAGATCTATTACGAAAAGACCGGGGAGATAAGACCATGAAGGTGGTAGTTGCCCAGACCGCGGGTTTCTGCTTTGGCGTAAAGCGGGCGGTGGATCAGGTTTACGAGCTGATCGAAGAGGGAAGGGATCCCATCTACACTTTAGGTCCCATTATCCACAATGAAGAGGTGGTGCGGGACCTGGAGGAGAAGGGGGTAAAGGTGATCTCGGAGGAGGATCTGGATACCATCACCGGGGGAACCGTGGTGATCCGCTCCCACGGAGTGGGAGCAAAGATCTATGAGAAGCTGAAGGAGAGAAACCTTTCCTACGTGGATGTGACCTGCCCCTTTGTCCTCAAGATCCACCGGGTGGTGGAGCGGGAGAGCCGGGCCGGAAAGCACATCCTGATCATGGGGGATCCCCTCCACCCGGAGGTTGTGGGCATCCGGGGCTGGTGTGTGGGGCCCTGTACGGTGATCTCCGGGACGCTGGAAATGGAGGATTTTGTCCCCCAGGAGGGGGAAAACCTCTGCGTCGTCTCCCAGACCACATTTAATCATAATAAATTTCAAGAATTAGTTGAAATTCTTGAAAAAAAGATGTATGATAAGGGTGCTGTAGCCAGAATGGTTGTTTTAAACACGATATGTAATGCTACCGAGGAACGCCAGAAAGAAGCGCAAACCATAGCCGGGGTGGCGGATACCATGCTTGTGATCGGCGGCAGGCACAGTTCCAACACTCAAAAGCTGTTTGAAATATGTAAACGGGAATGTGGGAATACTTACTATATACAAACACCTGTAGACTTGGATTCTGAAATGTTCCAACGCAGTAGTTTTGTAGGTATTACAGCAGGGGCGTCCACCCCAAAGAAAATTATTGAGGAGGTTCAAAGACATGTCAGAACTGAGTTTTGAACAGATGTTGGAAGATTCCGTAAAGACCATCCGCAACGGGGAGATCGTAAAGGGTACCGTCATCGACGTAAAGGATGACGAGATCATCCTCAACATCGGCTACAAGGCCGACGGAATCATCGCCAGAAACGAGTACACCAACGATCCCAACGTGGTGCTCTCCGAAGTGGTTCATCCCGGGGACACCATGGAGGCCAAGGTGCTCAAGGTGAACGACGGGGAGGGTCAGGTGATCCTTACCTACAAGAGACTTGCCGCCGAGAAGGGAAACAAGCGCCTGGAAGAGGCCTTTGAGACCCAGGAAGTGCTCACCGCTCCCGTCACCCAGGTACTGGACGGAGGTCTGTGCGTGACCGTGGAAGAGACCAGAGTCTTTATCCCCGCCAGCCTGGTATCCGATACCTACGAGAGAGACCTCTCCAAGTATGCGGGACAGGAGATCCAGTTCATAATCACCGAATTCAATCCCAGAAGACGCCGGATCATCGGGAACCGCAAGCAGCTCCTTCTTGCCGAGAAGGCTGAGAAACAGAAAGCCCTGATGGAGAGGATCCATCCCGGGGATACGGTTACCGGCGTGGTGAAGAATGTCACCGACTTCGGAGCTTTCGTGGATCTGGGAGGCGCGGACGGCCTTCTGCACATCTCCGAGATGTCCTGGGGCCGGGTGGAGAATCCCAAGAAGGTGTTCACCGTTGGTCAGGAGCTGAGAGTTCTGATCAAGGACATCAATGGGGACAAGATCGCTCTCTCCTTAAAGTTCCCCGATGAGAATCCGTGGCTGACCGCTGCCGAGAAGTTCGCCGTGGGCAACGTGGTCACCGGACGCGTGGCCCGCATGACCGACTTCGGAGCCTTTGTAGAGCTGGCTCCCGGCATCGACGCCCTTCTCCATGTGTCTCAGATCTCCAGAGAGCATGTGGCCAAGCCCTCCGATGTTCTCTCCATCGGTCAGGAAGTCACCGCCAAGGTGGTGGACTTCAACGGGGAGGACAAGAAGATCAGCCTGAGCATGAAGGTTCTGGAAGCCATCGCACCCCAGCAGGGCGGAGCTCAGGAAGAGTAATAAAAAAATAACACAGGACAGATAAAAAAATAAAAAATATTAAGAAAAAGGGATACCGCTTCGCGGTATCCCTTTTTCAGTTGTTTAGATAATAGGCGAGAAGGCTTTGAAAGTACTCCTTTTGCTGTTTGGGATCATTGAGAAAGGCCTTTCCCGGGGCAAACCAGGTATAGCAGGTCTCCCTCTTTGCGGGTACATAGAGGGTCCTGTCCATGTAGGAGCTGAGATCCCTGGGGATGGCCATGTCCTCCCCCGGCAGGTACACATAGTCCTTAAAGTTTTCATAGTAGCGCTTCAGCCTTCCCTCCTTTCCCGAAACCAGGAGCCGGATCTCATCACCTTCCACCCGCATGTGAAACCCGGGACGGTTTAGGGATAATTCCACCAGCAGTTCCTCCGGAAGCTTTAACACCGCAAAGAGTTCATCCTGCTGGAAGGAGAGGGTGAAGGGAACATAGTCCCCCAAAAAGAGGGCAAGGCAGGAGAGCAGCGGGTAGATTTGAAGAAGACCCATCAGATCCTCCCGGTTGTGTCCCAGCAGCTTTTCCAGTATCCGGGGATCCCGGGTTCTTGCAAACTCCCGGTAGAGCTGGATTCCCTCCTTGCCCCCGGGGTAAGTTCTGGGGGGCAGTTCTACCAGGCTTTCCAGATCCGTCTGCTTCATGGAGGGCAGGGCAAAGAGTTCCCTGCAGCAGGAGAGCTTCCGGTAAAGGTCCAGGGAGGGCCTCCATTTGAAGGGCTCATGCAGGTTCCAGTGTTCACAGCGGGCGGTGAGGAAGGGCTGATCAAACCGGTCCCCGTTGTACTGGACGGTCAGGTTTTTCCGGCGCAGGAATTTTCCAAAGGCCGAGAGGATCTCCCCCTCCTCATCGGATCCGGAGGCAAACCACTGGGTCAGGTTCCAGGCGGAGTCCTCCCAGGATATGGCCCCGATGAGATAAACCTGGCTGCTTTTGGGGGAGAGTCCGGTGGTCTCTATATCGTAAAAGAGGGGTGAAAAATCCGGGAAATTTCCCGCCCGTCTGGAAAACCTCCGGGCCTCCTCCAGGGTGAGAAAATCCTCCCCGGGAAGGGGAGTACTGTTTACAATCATGGTTTTTTCCTTTCCGGAATCAATAAAATCCTTATTTCATTATATCCGAAAATAAAAGACCATTCAATAATAAATGCCCCCTTGGACTTGCATTTTTTTACAACCAATCTTGTATATTATTTCTATATCGGATATAATAGGAATGGTTTGACGCAGCGCTTTAAAGCGCTAAAGTGTGCAAGATTCCAATGTCCGCATGTGAGGTGTTTAAATGAGAGACGAAAAACTGCTGGAGGAGCTGACCCAGCTGTGGGGCGTATCCGGCTATGAGTCAGAGGTTCGAAAATATCTGAAAGAAAAGGTAGAGGGCCTGGGAGACGAGATGTGGACCGATGCCCTGGGAAACCTGATTGTTTTAAAGAAGGGCACCGGAGGAGAAAACGGGAAGAAGATCATGTTTGTGGCCCACATGGACGAGATCGGCTTCATGGTCAAGACCATCGAGGAGGACGGCCGTCTTCGCGTCTGCAACATGGGCTGGAACTGGACGGCTTCCGCCTACAACAGCCGGGTGCGTTTTAAAAACGGAGTCAGCGGCGTGGTGGGCTGTGTGGGAACCCTGGAGGAAGCCGGCAACAATGCGGGAAAGCTCTATATCGATATCGGAGCCGCATCCAGAGAGGATGCCTTAAAGTACGTAAAGCTTGGGGATACCTGCGGGTACTACGGGCCGTACCTCAGCCTGGCCAATGACCGGATCTGCGCCAAGACTCTGGATGACCGCATGGGCTGCTACCAGCTGGTGGAAGCCTTAAAGGAAAACGACGGCACATACCCCAATGACATCTACTACGTGTTCGGGGTTCAGGAGGAACTGGGATGCCGGGGATCCAAAGCGGCGGCGGAAGCCATTCATCCGGATCTGGGCATCGCGGTGGACGTATCCCCGGCCCATGACTATCCCTGTGACCTGGAGGGCAGCAATTGCCTGGACGGGGGCATCGGCATCAAGATCTGCGATCCTTCCGTGGTCTGCGACGAGGGCATCGTGGAGGTGATGGAGCGCTGCTGTGAAAGAGAGGGAATCAGGTATCAGCGGGAAGTGATTGACAGGGGAGGCACCGACGCCTCCAGCATCAACCTCTCCGGAAGCGGCGTCAAGGTGGGAGGAATCGTGGTGGTAACCCGCTATCCCCATTCCCAGAGCGCCGTAGCCTCGAAAAAGGACATCGAAGCCGGGATCGATCTGATCAACGCCTTCTCCAGGGAGGTCTTCGCATGACAGGGGAACTGGGAAATAAGAAGACGGTCATAACGGATGCGGACATCCTGACCATGGAGGACGGTCCCAGCCTTCGACACGGGGATCTCTCCTTTGCCGGGGGTAAGATTCTGGAGATTTCCGAACATACCGGTGAGTACCCGGAAGACATTGTCCGGATCGACGGCAGGGGCTGCGTGGTGATGCCGGGACTCATTGACTCCCACGTGCACTTCGACGAATCCTACATGGGGGATATGTTTCTGGCCTGCGGGATCACCACCGTCCGCAACATGCGCGGCTTTGAGGGCCATGCCCGCTGGCGGGATGAAATCCTGGCGGGTAAGCGCCGGGGCCCATACATTTACTCCAGCGGTCCGGTCTACGACGGGGAGGATCCCACCATTGTAGACAATGACAACGTGAT
>CAZJYM010000070.1:0-2741 GCA_964550245.1 uncultured Blautia sp.
GGTTCAGTCTCCGGCTCCCGGTGGGAGGGATGAGACGTGGTCTGGATCTTATCCCGGAATTCGGAAGGGGAACAGCTCTTTTGCTGCCGGAACACCCGGTTGAAGGTGGACAGGCTTCCGAAGCCGGACTGCATGGCGATCTGGGTGATGGAAAGATCGGGTCTGGCCAGCAGCTCCTCCGCCGCCCGGATACGCCGCCTCATCACATAGGCGGAAAAGGTATATCCCGTGTACTCCTTGAAAAGCCGGGAAAAGTGAAACTTGCTGAAGCCGGTGGTCTCCGCCATGTCCTCCATCCGCAGGTCCTCCATGTAGTGGGCGTCGATAAAGTCCATCACATGCTTGAACTTCTGGATGTATTCCTTCTTCTTGGAGTCATGGACGCCGGGGAAGAGGGGCCGGTTGTTGAAGTAGTTGTCTCCCAGCAGGATGAAAAGGTTTAAGTACAGGGCGATGATCCGCAGTTCGGTGTAATCCCTCTCTTCGGAGTATTCGTTCAGGATCTGCTGGAGAATCCGGTAGCTGTCCTGATAGATGTGCGGGCAGGATGTCCGGCTGATGTAGACGGGCTCCGTCAGCAGGGATTCTATCTTGAGAAAGCTTTTCAGGGCCACAAAGGGGGAGAGGTCCAGAAGAAAGATGAAGCGGCAGCCTTCCCCGGGAGGGGCCTTCAGGGAGTGAAGGCAGCCGGAGGGTATGATGAGAAATTCCTCGGGCATCAGACGGTAGGTATTTCCTGCGGCTGTCACCTCATACCAGTTTTCCATGGGAAGCACGATCTCCAGGGCCGTGTGCCAGTGACAGGCGAAGTCCGTGGTCTGGTCGTTGTACCAGATGCGGATCACATCCTCTTTGTGATATTCCACAAGTTCCTGAATACCGGATTCCAGAATCCGGCTTCCGGAAAAATCACTGTTGATATGATTGAATTCTGAAGTATAATTCTGTATCATATTGACACCCCCATCGCTATGGTATCATGAAAGCATACAAAAGTAAATGAAAAAAAATTCCTGAAAGCCATTTCGGGAAAGGTAAGGAGGAATGGGTATGGAACAGGGACCTAAGGCGCCCAGGGATCCGGAAAAAAAGAGAAAAAGTTTTTATATCATGAGAGACAGGGAAATCTGTGCCGGCGTGCAGCCGGGAGGGCGGGGAACCACCTTTATCTTCCTCAATGACGGAAGAATGGTGGAGAGCGCCCGCATGAACGGACGGATCACCGATGAAGGGATGCTGCACATGCTGGAGAGCGCGGAGGGATTTCGAGCACTGGTGTACTCCATCGGGGTGACGGCGGAGGAGGATGACCGGTCGGGAACCCTGGACTTTGTGCTGCAGATGTACGGAAAGAGAGATGTCTACGGCTCCGGCACCACCCTTTCCCTGCCGGTGGTGGCCGACGGATCCGAACACATCCTCCGGCTTTCAGACTTTGACTGGTCGGAGGATGACGATATCCCGGGCCAGATCCGCTTTGAGTTTCCCAGGGCCGGCACTCTGGCCCGGGTATCCGTCCGCTTCTACCTGCAGGACGGCTTTGATGCCCCGGAGCCGGAGGAAGAGCAAAAGGCCGACTTTTCATCCCCTTATTACGGGGAGATGCTGGAAAAATCCCTGCTGAGGATGGGAAATCCCTCCCGGATTAAAAAAGCCCTGGAAAAAGCCAGAGCCGGGGAAAAGGTAAAGCTGGCCTTTATCGGGGGCTCCATCACCCAGGGAGCCGGAGCCGCCCCCATTCACACCGCCTGTTATCCCTGGAGGGCTTTTACCGCCTTCTGTCATCTGGCGGGAAAGGGCACCGATGAAAACATATCGTACTGCAAAGCCGGGGTGGGAGGAACCCCCTCGGAGCTGGGCATGATCCGCTATGACCGGGATGTATGCCTGGAGGGACAGGAGATGCCGGATCTGGTCGTGGTGGAGTTTGCGGTCAACGATGACGGGGATGAGACCAAAGGTGAGTGCTATGACTCTCTGGTTCGAAAGATCCTTGCTTCCCCCGGAAAGCCCGGCGTAATCCTGCTCTTTTCCGTCTTTGCCGACGACTGGAACCTGCAGGAAAGGCTTATCCCCGTGGGAGAAGCCTATGACCTGCCCATGGTCAGCATCCGGGATGCGGTGGTGGAGCAGTTCTACAAAAAGTGGGGACAGGGCCGGGTGATCAGTAAGCCCCAGTTCTTTTACGACCGCTATCATCCCACCAACCTGGGACACAAAATCATGGGAGATGCCCTGGAGTACCTCTTTAAAAAGGCGGATGAAGCAGAAGTCCGGGAGGACATGCCCGATGTGAACGAGATCACTCCTCCTTTGGGGGGAAGCTTTGAAAAGGTCCGTCTTCTGGACCGGAAGCAAAACAGGGAAGCTATCTCCATCGATCCCGGAGACTTTGATAAGACAGATCAGGAGCTGCAGATGGTGGAGCGGGACCGGGATCCCTCCCCGGTGCCGGAGTTTCCCTTTAACTGGAAACATACCTCGGGAAGTAAACCTTTTACTATGGAGATAAACTGCAGCACCCTGCTTCTGGTGTGCAAGGACTCCGCTCTTTCCAATGCCGGCAAGGCGGAAGTGCGGGTGGATGGACAAACCGTCTTCATCCAGGATCCCCGGGAGGTGGGATGGACTCACTGCAATGCCCGCATTGTCTTCCGGGATCAGGAGAGAAAGGTCAGACGGATCGAGATTGGCATGTGTCCCGGGGAGGAAGATAAGGAGTTTACGATTTTGGGATTCGG
>CAZJYM010000070.1:2841-8666 GCA_964550245.1 uncultured Blautia sp.
TAAGGGAGGAAAGATTACATGAAACTTTTGACCGGGGCACTGCCTCCCATTCTGGTGGAGAGCAGCGGGTATGAAGGCGTGAGGAGAATAGCGGAAACGGTGGCCGGGGACTTTGAGCAGGTGTTTGGAGAAAAACCTGTGGTCATCTCGGAGGATGGTCTTTCCCCCAATCTGCCCCGCCTTATTCTCTGTGCCACATACGGGAAAAGTCCCCTGATGGAAAGGTTTGTGGAAGAGGGGATGATCGAACCCGTACCCGGCAGGGAGCGGTACAGGATCAAACTGATCTTGGGATCCGATCTGGCGCAGGAGGTTCTGCTGATCTGCGGAAGCGACAAGAGGGGAACCATCTACGGGATGTTTTCCCTCTCCGAGTACCTGGGAGTTACCCCGCTTTGCTACTGGGGAGATGTAAGCCCCATAAAAAGGCGGGAGATGGAGATCGGGCGTGATATCGAAATCATCTCCAAAGAGCCTTCCGTCCGCTACCGGGGATTTTTCATCAACGATGAGTGGCCCTGCTTCGGCACCTGGGCAAACAAACACTTCGGGGGCTTTAACGCAGCCTGCTATGAAAAGGTGTTTGAGTTTCTCCTGCGGATGAAGGGCAATTATCTCTGGCCCGCCATGTGGAGCGCCGCCTTTCCCCTGGACGGTCCCGGAAGTGCCAACGAGGAACTGGCGGATCTCTACGGGGTAGTCATTGGGTTTTCCCACCATGAGCCCTGTCTTCGCTCCAGCGAGGAGTGGAAGAAGGTGTGCGGTCCAAAGAGTCCCTACGGCAGCAGGTGGGATTTCCGGACCAATGAGGCCGGTCTTACCCGTTACTGGGAGGATTCCCTGAAGCGCAGCGGGAAATACGAAAACATGATCACCATCGGCATGCGGGGAGAGTATGACTCCCGGCTTTTGGGCCCCGATTCCACCGTAAGGGAAAACGTGGAGCTTCTAAAACACGTCATCACCACCCAGCGGGATCTGATCCGACGGTACGTGCACCGGGAAGACCGGGAACAGCCCCTGATGCTGGCCCTCTATAAGGAGGTGGAGCCCTACTTCTACGGGGATGCGACCACCGAAGGCTTAAAGGACTGGGAGGGCCTGGAGGATGTGATCTGCATGCTCTGTGAGGACAACTTCGGTCAGATGAGGTCTCTTCCCCCAAAAGAGATGCGGGGAAGAAAAGGCGGCTTCGGCATGTACTACCACTTTGACTACCACGGCGGTCCCGTCTCCTATGAGTGGGTGGACTCCACTCCCCTTACCCGGACCTGGGAACAGATGTGCCAGGCCTACGAGTACGGGATCCGGGATCTGTGGATCGTCAACGTGGGGGATGTGAAATTTCATGAAGTTCCCCTGACTTACTTCATGGCTCTGGCCTGGGATTACGACAGGTGGGGAATATCCAATCCGAACAGCCCCCGGGAGTTTACCAGGCTCTGGGCACAGACCTGTTTCCCCGAAGCAAAAGAGGAAACCCAGGAAGAGATCGGACGGATCCTTACCGAGTACATCGATCTCAATGCCCTGCGCAGACCCGAAGCCCTGCACCCGGAGGTTTACCATCCCTGCCACTATGAGGAGACGGACCGGATGATAAAGAGGGCGGAGGATCTGGAACAGAGAAGCCTGCAGGTGATGAGGAGCCTCACGGAAAAAGAGGCAGAGGCGTATTTCAGCATGGTGCACTTCCCCGCCATGGCCAGTATGAACCTTTTAAAGATGCATCTCTACGCCGGAAAGAATCACCTCTATGCCGGTCAGGGAAGAGTGAGAGCCAACCGTTACGGAGACCTGACAGCAGCCTGTATTCGAAAGGATGATGATCTTATAAAACAGTGGAGCTCTTTCCTGGACGGAAAGTGGGACGGCATGCAGCTGGCCTCCCACATCGGCTTTACCAAATGGAACGAGGATGACTGCCGATATCCGGTCACCATGCACGTGGAACCGCTGCGAAAGCCGGTGATGAGCGTCTCCCGGGCCGATGAAGAGGAGACGGCCACCAGGAACTACGATGCTCCCATGGTAATTGATGTGCCGGACTTTCTCTACGCGGGCTGTGATCAGGTACACCTGGAGATTGCCAACACGGGAAATGTGAGTTTCTCTTACCGGATTGAAAGTGCCACAGATGAGGAGATCCCCGACTGGCTCCTGATCAGTCCCGCCTCCGGAAAAGTGGAGGAGATGGAAACCGTCACCCTTACCTGCATCCGGGAGAAACTGCCCAAAGAGGAGCAGGACGTACACCTCATGATCACAGACGGGGATACCCGGGTGGATGTGCTGGTGAGGGGAAGGAAAGCGGAAAGTGCAGATCTTCCCTCCGGCACTTACCTGCAGCAGATGGGTGTGATCACTATGGAAGCCAGCGGGTACTGCCGGAAGAAGGGGGATTTTACATTGCTTGCGGGTTACGGCAAGTACGGAAGTGCTTTAAAGGCCCTGCCCTGCACCGCCGACTATTCCCAAAAGGAAGAAAAGCCGGAAGCAACCTACCGGTTCTTTATCGAGAAGGAGGACAGGTATCAGATCAGTCTTCTTACAGCCCCCACCAACTCCCCGGTTTACGGCCGGGGGATCCATATGGGCCTGCGGTTGGAAAAGGGAGAGCAGTGCCTGGAAGAAATCCTCACCCTGATCCCCGATGACTTTAAGGCGGGAGAATGCTCGGATCCCCGCTGGTGCCAGGGGGTGCTGGATCAGGAGAGGAGAACCGCCTGGGAAGTTTCTCTGGATCCGGGCGTGTGGGAGCTTACCCTGAAAGCTATGGAGGCCGGAGCGGTGCCGGAACGGATCCTGATCAGTGCCCCGGGGGCCTTAAAGCCCTCTTATCTGGGACCGAAGGAGAGTTACCGCACTTAAGACTTCCCGGTTGGGAATCCGAAGTCTGTAGAGAGGCGGATCCTCATCCGGATCCTCCAGTCCCTGCGACGTCAGGTACCCGTTCGCAAACAGAAAGCTGATGGGATCCGGAGAGATGGTGTCCATGTTTACGGAAAAGGATAGAGGCTCACCTTCCTGCAGGCCGGCAAACATCTGCGTTGACAGTCCATCCTTCGCGGCGTCAACCCAGTAGGGCGCCGCCTGGAATCCCTGGCTGAAGTAGTTGAGAACGGACCAGGGGTTGTAAATGCGGGTATTTCCGAAGCAGTACCCGTTGTACCAGCTGCTGATCTCCTCATATTTTTCCGGATGACCACAGGTGTCTGCCAGGTGCCTGACCTCCTCCTCGGTAAAGCCGAAGTACTCACTGTATTCCTCATCTAAAACGGAATAGCTCTCCAGGTTGCAATACCCGTCAAACAGACCGGCTCTGCCAACCTGGAGGATTCCCATGATAAACCCGTACTTCAGGAATTCGTTGTCCTTGAAGCCTCCCAGGAAAAGAGAGCTGAAAAACTCCTTCGCCTCTCTGTAGAAGCCATTCTCATAAGCCTGCCGGAGGGGCGTGTCGTAATCATCGAGGATGATCACCACCCGCTGCTTCCAGCACAGGGAGAGTGATCTGGAGAGAACCGAGAGGGTGGAGTGCACATCGATCTCCTCCCATTCCCCTTTTATCAGCTTCTGGAGAAACCAGATATCCGTCCTGTTGCACTGTTCACAGTTCAGGATTTCCCTGTGCCGGTCAGTTTCCGCTCGTAAAAGGAGGGCCAGATGCCGGACCATCTCCTCCCATGTGTGGTCCCTGACATCTTTAAAGGAGAGATGGATGACCGGGTACTTACCCTGCTCCGCCCGGTATTTTTCCCCGCAGGCCCAGATGGCGGTATTTTTGAAAAGCCTGGAAGTGTCCTCTTCGCTTTTCTCAAAGAAGGCCCGCAGCATGGTGGCCAGCATGGTTTTGCCAAACTTTCCGGGCCTGGTAAACAAAAGGGCACACTGTATCGGGTAGTGATCGATGATCTCCTTTACGATCATGGTTTTGTCCACGTAGAGGACCTTTCCGTCATACAGGCGGAAGTCATTCCAGGATACATGGATTGGGGGCGGTGCAGCACATGTGTCGGACATGATGATCCCTCCTTTGCTCTTTCTTTTGATTATTCTAACAAATATGGAGCAGATATGCAAGAAGATTTCCGATTTTTTCGCACTTTATTCCGCCCTGATTCTTTTGGGGTTTTTAGAGCAGGGATTGTAAGAACCCGTTCGGTGGAGTATAATAAAAACAGCCTTAAACCAGGAAAAGGAGGAAGAGAAATATGCAGGTCACATGGTTGGGACACTCCTGCTTCAGGATTGAGAGCAGGGAGGGAACGGTCATACTGGATCCCTATCGGGACGGTTCGGTGCCGGGGCTTTCAAATCTTCGGGAGAGCGCAGATCTGGTGCTGTGCAGCCATGGTCATGACGACCACTGCGGCACGGAGTGCGTGACCATAACGGGAGAGGGAAAGGTGGGGTTAAAGATCACCGCCATCCCCTCGTTTCATGACAGCCATAAGGGGATGCAAAGAGGAAAGAACACAATTCACCTGATTGAGGGAGAGGGATACCGGATTGCCCATCTGGGAGATCTGGGATGCGATCTCACCGCTGATCAGAAAAAAGAACTTTTAAACCTGGATCTGCTGATGATCCCGGTGGGAGGATTCTTTACCATCGATGCCAGGCAGGCTGCCGCTCTGGTGGGAGAATTAAAACCGAAGACCGTGATTCCCATGCACTTCCACAGCACGGAAAAAGGTTTCGGGTATGATGTCATCGGAACCGTGGGAGCCTTTACGGAGCTGATGGAGAGTGTGGTCACCCTGGATGCTTCCAGTATCTCTCTGGAGGAGCCTCCCAAAGCGCAGGTGGTGGTGCTGACTCCCGCCAACCTGAAGGCATGAGTGAAAAGCCGAAGAAAAGACACCGGGGGAGAACCGTCTGTCTGGTAATAGTGGGAGTTCTCCTGGCCGTTGTCCTTCTGGGGGTTGTCTACGTGAATGACTACTACCACAGCGATGACTCCGTAGAGGAGTACCTGCAGGGGGATGAGACGACAACGGTAACCGAGATTAAAGGGGGACTCTTTCTGGACGGCCCCGGGGAGGAAGCGGCTCTGATCTTCTATCCCGGAGCCAAGGTGGAGTATACCGCCTACCTGCCCCTGTTTTTCAACCTGGCTTCATCAGGAGCCGATGTGTTTCTCTTAAAGATGCCCTGCAACCTGGCCTTTCTGGGTCAGAACAAAGCCTCGGATGTCATGGAGGCCTATGACTACTCCCGGTGGTATCTCTCCGGACACTCCCTGGGAGGAGCCATGGCCGCCTCCTATGCTGCCAAACATGGGGAGGAGCTCTCGGGACTGATTCTTCTGGCCGCCTACCCCACCGAGGATCTGAGCGGGTATGATCTCTCCGTCCTCTCCCTTTACGGAAGCGAGGATCAGGTCCTCAACCGGGAGAAGGTGGAAGAGGGCAGAGACCTGATGCCGCAGGACTACACGGAACTTTGCATCGAAGGGGGAAACCATGCAGGCTTTGGAAACTACGGGGTTCAAAAGGGTGATGGAAAAGCACAGATCTCTGCTTCTTCTCAGCAGGAGCAGGCTCTTCAGGCCATGCTGGAGATGATTCAATGAGAAAATCCCCCGGTCATTCGACCGGGGGATTTTTAATCATGACAAAGTTGGTCATGGTGATGCCTTCTTTTTCCACCTGCTGCTTATTGAGGATGTGGTAGCCCCTCTTTTCAAAGAAGGGCCTGGCGGTGATGGAGGCGTGGGTGGTAAAAGGTCCGGGAGACTCTGCCTCCAGGGCATCACAGAGGGCTGTTCCGATTCCTTCTCCCTGATGATCCCGGTGCACGTACAGGTGGTGGAGAAATCC
>CAZJYM010000070.1:8766-12714 GCA_964550245.1 uncultured Blautia sp.
GATCCGGGGCGGGACCTGTCCAGGCCTGCAGCTGCTTCCCGGTGTAATCCCTTTTAATCCCTTTTGTTGACGCTGTGAACGGTGTCAAAGAAAAGCTCTGCAATGGGTTTGGCGTCCGGATGCTGATAATTCCGCAGGTTCATGGTTCCTCCTAAATTTTCTTTTAGCAACTTCGGGTAAATCCAGAGTTGGTATTCTTTGATTTACCAGGCAGACGCGTCCTCCCATTCCGACCGGATCTGTTCGATAATCGTCAGATCTGCCGGCAGCCAGTCCACCTGATCCAGTTCCTCTTTTGTAAGCCACCGGCTGGCCTCCGCTTCCAGAAGGGAGAGGTTTCCCTTTATCACTTTACACCAGAAGCAGTCCATGGACAGGTGAAAGTCCGGGTAGTCGTATTCGATGGTGCCGATGGGCTTTCCCACTTCGATCTCCGTATCCAGCTCCTCTTTGATCTCCCGGACCAGGGCTTCCTGGGGTGTTTCCCCCGGCTCAATCTTGCCTCCGGGAAACTCCCAGCCGTCCTTGTAGGTTCCGTAGCCCCTCTGGGCTGCAAATATCTTTCCGTCGGCCATGATCACGGCCGCCACGACTTTCACGGTTTTCATTCATCTTCCCCTTTCAGGCTGCTCTCCAGGTATTTTAACAGATCCTCCCGCACCGGGTGGTGCATGCGCATGGTCACCTTGGTGATGGGCTGCATCTTTCCCCGGTTGTCCATCTTTTCGGATCCGGAAATTTCCGTAATGTCAAAGGTTCCCATGTAGTAAAACCCCGTTTCCGCATCGCTTTTTTTCACCAGCAGGTGTTTCCTTGGGGCCTGCGTCACATCTTTCATGTAGGAACTGCCGGGACCCTTTCCGATCTGGGAGTCCCAGCGGAAGGTGAGGGTGTCGGAAAAGGCGTCGGCGTAGTCCGGTTTTCCCTGGGCGTACTGCATGCTCTCCTCTTCCTTTTCCGCCTTGTGGTAAGTGATGAAGATAAACACATCCTCCCCGATGCGCTTCATCCCATACATGGTTGAAGACAGATCCCTCCCGCAGTTCATCAAAAGGCTTACATCCCTCCGGGAGTACTTTTCATAAAGGACAAAGGGCCCGGTGCTTTTTCCCGCGTACTGATCCTGGTATCTTCGCAGACCCGTCTCCACCAGATCCCGGATCTGCTGCCTAAACTCCTCGTTGGAGAGCCTCTGCTGGTACCCGGCCATGCGCAGGATCTGATCCTGGGGATTTAAGATCAGGATCTCCATCTGCCGGTACTTCTCATACTCGGATTCCTTGCTGACGAAATGGCCTTCCAGCACCCGGACCGCATTTTTCACATCCTCCAGGGTGCAGGGGATGGCAAAGCGCAGTGAGATATCATTTTGGATCTCTTCCGCTTCCACCTTTTCTTCGGATAAAAGCTTTTCCAGGATGGCCAGCTCATGGGGACGCACTCCGCTTAAGATGGTTTTGGAGAGGTACTCCAGGGTAAGCCTCTCCGCTTCGGTGAGTTTCCCCTGAAAAGTCTCCTTTTCCACGGTAAGGAGAAAGTCATAGTACGTTTTGTACTCCCGGATGATCACCAGGGGATCGATCTCCTGGTTTTCATAGAAGTCCAGGAGACGGGGGATCCTTCCCAGCCGGTCCTTCAGGTTCTGGAAGCTCTCCCGGATCAGGGCCTTAAAGCCTCTCATCCGGTCGATGGAGTGAAAGATCCGCTCCCTGGCCACCTCGTCGAAGTGAACGGTGGAGGCTCCGGGGATGGTGCGGTTTCCGCTGATCACATACCGGCGGATGGAGTCCGGGTTGTAGGAGCGGTCCCCGGAGAGGGCCACGGGGATCAGAAAGTTCCGCTGATAGTTGCCGATGAAGTCCAGGATCACCACATACTCTTTTCCCGGGGCTTTCCGAAGGCCTCTTCCCAGCTGCTGGATAAAGACCACCGGAGACTGGGTGGGACGAAGAAGAATCACCTGATTGACCTCCACGATGTCCACACCCTCATTCAGGATGTCCACGGAGAAGATGTAGTCCAGGGGCGTGCGATCAGGACGGCTTTCGGTTTCCTCCATGGCCAGCCTCTCAAAGGCCTCCTCCCGCAGTTCCTCCGGGGCATCCCCGTTCAGGGCCAGGGTACGGTATCCCAGCCGGTTAAATTTGCTGGAGAGTTCTTTTGTTTCTTCAATGCGGCTGCAGAAGATCAGCCCCTTTACCCTGTCCCCGCTGCAGCCGTAGTAACTGGCCATCTCCAGGATGTGCCGGACCCGCTCATCGGATACCAGACGGGCAAACTCCCGGGGGGAGAGCTCTTTAGGACTGTCACCCACCAGCTGCAGATCGCTGATGCCGAAGTAGTGGAAGGGACACAGCAGATCCTCCTCCATGGCCTGGGCCAGACGGATCTCACAGGCGATCTGGTGGTCAAAGATCTCATAGATGCTTTTATTGCCCTCCTCCCTGCGGTCCGGGGTGGCGGTCATGCCCAGCCACAGACGGGGATGAAAGTAGGAGAGGATCTTCTGGTAGGTATTGGCCGAGCTGTGGTGGGCCTCATCCAGGATCACCGCATCAAAAGCATCCGGGGAGAGCCGGAAAAGATGGGCATCCCGGTTTAAGGTCTGGATGGTGGCAAAGACGAAATCTTTGTCATACTCGTAATGACCGCCTCCCACCAGTCCCATGGATACCGTATTTCCAAACACCTTCCGGTAGGCATCCCGGGTCTGGACGGCCAGCTGAGACCGGTGCACTAAAAAGAGCACTTTTTTAAAACCCAGCTCCCGCATGGCAAAGGCGGAGGCAAAGGTCTTTCCCGTTCCCGTGGCGGAGATCAGAAGGGCCCGGTTTTTCCCGGCTTCCAGGATGGACCGCAGGTTCCCGATAAACTCCACCTGCATGGAGTTGGGCTGCAGGCGGTAGGATTCCAGGGAAACGGTTGGGGAGGAGAGGGCGGCTTTTTTCTGCTGTTTCGCTATCTGGTATCTCTGTCGGTAAGATTCAATGAAATCCTCATAGGGCAGGGCATACTCCGAATCCCAGAGCCCCGTAAATTCCTGCAGGATCTCTTCGGCTACCTCCCCTTCCCGGGCAGAGATCACCCGCAGGTTCCACTCCCGGTTTACGGTGAGAGCGCTGCCGGTGACATTAGAGCTTCCTATTATAATGTGGATCATGTCCCTCTGACGAAAGAGATACCCCTTGGTGTGAAAGCCGCTTCCCCGTTCCGCATCGTACATGCGGATCTGGAGATTGGAAAGGCCGTGGAGCTTTTCCAGGGCGGCGGGTTCGGAAAAGGACAGGTAGTTGGTGGTGAGGATCTTTCCGGGGATCCCCCGCGCCTCCAGCTCTTTTAAAGTCTGCAGCAGGGGAGTAAGGCCGCTCATGGTGATAAAGGCCACGCTCATGAGAAAGCTGTCGCAGGAGAGAAGCTCATCCTCCAGGGCAGCGAGCACCTTCTTCCCCTCATGGTAGTCATTGGAGAGGAAGGAGGGCCGGAATCCCCCGGCGGAGGGGGTGTTCTGATTTACAAAGGCCGTCTCCAGGCCCAGGCGGAGTTCTTCCAGGCATGTTTCTTCCACGTTTCATTCACTCCTTTTGCTTTCGGGCGTCAAAAGGGATTACGGATTGCTTCGCCGCTCCGCGCTCTCGCAATCCTGCCCAACATTCGGAATTCGCGGGGCCCCTGGTCTCCGCTCCCGCGTCGGTCGGTGCTAAACGAGTGCCACTGGCACTCAGCACCCCCGCTTCTTCCTCATGTTGGGGCGCGTCATAAAGCCCTGACCCCACCGGCGTGCGAGCACACCGTGGGATCAGGCTTTTGACGCTGTAATCATCATTATAAAGGCTGGAGGTGGGGAAATCAAGCCTGGAGGTTTGGGGAGCAGATCATTTTTGGAATATTTCCCGGATTTTTATTTCTTTATGGACAAAACTCAACAGTTTTCAGAATATTCCTCCACCT
>CAZJYM010000071.1:0-2013 GCA_964550245.1 uncultured Blautia sp.
AATCACTCCTCCCAGCCCACTCTGCGCAGCTGCTCCAGCAGTTCTTTCCTGTCTGGGTATGTCTCAGCGATGGATGCGAGCAGAGTCTGCTTTTTTTCCGGCTGGCCAAAAGATTCCCTCACATCCCCGATGGCTCCCAGGAAGTCGGCGCATTCTTCGTATTCGTAGGGTAAAGCTGATTTTTTTTCACAGACGGCTGCCACCTGCTCCATTACAACTTTTTCCAGATGATTCAGGATTCCTCTCGTATGCAGGCGTTCGGGAATCGTATCGATGATCTTCTTCCACTCCCCAAAGACAACAGAAAACTCACAGGTGCGTACGGGCTTCGAGCGGGGAAGGCCGCGCCTGTACTCCTTTTTGTTGAAATTCAATCCTTTGCAGGCGATATTCGTCATCACACGGATGGACGGGGTTGGCTCGGTCCCCCGGTAGAGAAGCGTAAGAAAAAGGGCCGTGCCGGTCCTGGCAAAGGTACTGACACCGTACACCTGTTTCCGGGGCAGCCGGATAAGCGGAAGGACTTTATCAAAATATCCCATCAGGAAAAAGAGTTCCGGAACATCCTCCACTGAGGATGACTTTCTGTGTTCCAAAACATAGTCATCGTTGTAAGCAGCTCTCAGCTCCTCCATGCGGCTCCTCTGATCCCGGCTGTTCACCAGAGCCCGGAGACAGTTGGTGGGAGTGGGACTGGCGATAAAAGCTTCCTGCCAGCACAGTTCCCTGGCGAGCGCACTCTGGTGGGTAAGAAAAGCAAGCTGGGCGGTTTCCAGTGCGATGTCCGCTCGAATCACGCGGTGAAGCTCCAGCCGGTTAATGCCGTCCAAGCCAATCCGAAAGCGTTCCTGGGCCGGGATCTCCTTATCCCTCATCAGATCCAGATACCCCTCGGGATGGATTTCGGAGTAAGTCCTCACCTTCTCCACTCTCTCTTCCAGATCCGGGAAAAGACTCAGGGCTTCCTCATATAAGCTGCGGGATTTGTCTTCATTCAGTTTTCCCAGGTAATCTGTCCATGAATCGAGAAATGCAGGCTGATTCTCCAGCTCACCGCGGGAAGAAGCAATCAGATCCCCCATACCGGGATGAAGGGAGGGTACACTGATCAAAGCATCGTAGATGCCCTCCAGGGGAGACTGGGAGCAGTGGTATGCGCAAAGCGCGGTGTCCAGCGCCAGCTGTTTAAGCTCCCCGGAGTGCAGATCCAGCTTTTTGCAGGCACCATCAAGAGACACAATTTCCCCAAAGGCATCACTGTCGGATCTGTTCATCACTGTGATATCAATGTCAAGGAAACTCTTTCCCAGTTTAAAGGCCGGCTCGTACTCTCCTGCTTCCACAAGACCATGAACCAGCCGGGCAATCTCCCGGATCCTCTCCATCACCCCATCCGGATCGCTGTAGACAAATTTGTTGTCTTCATCAAACGGATTGTCCTCCTCCCAGTCTTTGCTGATGTCCTCCCAGAGCACCAGTTCATCGTTGTCAATGGCCCCCAGCACTTCTTCTGCCCAGGGGATTTTTTTCTTCAGATCCTCCAGAGTCAGTTCTTCCATCTGGATTCCCGCCAGGGGAGACTTTCCCGCCACCGTAAGTATCCTGCGAAAGCTCTCCTGCTCACCGTGCGGCAGTATCAGTGCCATCTGGCGGACACTCCAGGCCAGCTGCTCCCGGGACAGCTTTTCAATGCGATCACACACATCCTTCACGAATTGACCCGAAGTTGACATCCTCATCACCCTTTCCTAAACAAAAGCCCTGGAAAATCGAAATCAGCCGTTCCAGCCCACTTCCTGAAGCCTGGCGATCAGGTTTCTCCTGCGGGGATAAGCCTGTGCACAGGCAGTGAGGATGCGCTGCTTTTCACCGGTCTGTCCCAGTGACTCCCGCACATCCCCCAGGGCTCCCAGAAAGTCGGCACATTCCCCATAGGCGGATCTCTCATTTTCTGCGCAGACTCCTGCGACCAGGATCTCCAGGGATTTCTCCATGCCGGACAAAATTTCTTCG
>CAZJYM010000071.1:2113-7608 GCA_964550245.1 uncultured Blautia sp.
TCGAAGCCCAGACAGCTGCAGGCCTTATCCATCATCGCCTGGACGGACGGGGTGGGTGTGCTTCCCCGGTACAGCACTGCGAGGTACAGGGCAGTGCCGCCCCTGGCAAAGGGCCTTTGCCATCCCTGGTAATCACCGGGCTGCAGGGAGGTTCTAAAGACCTTCATAAAATCCCCCATCAGGAAAAGCAGTGCAGAATCGTCCCTCTCCTCATCAGGCAGTGTTTTTCCGGAAGCATAGAGGGAATCGTAACGCTTTCTCATCTCTTCCTTACGGTTCTTCTGATCATGGCAGTTTAACAAAACCCGCAGATAGTTGATGGGTGTGGGACTGGAGGCAAAGGCTTCCACCTGACAGGATTCCGTCACGTCAGTATCCTGGCTGGTAAGAAGAGAGAGTTTCGCGGTTTCCAGGGCGATCTCCTCCCGCACCGGGCAATGGACATCCAGCCGGTCCAAACCGTCCATGCCCAGGTGGAACCGATCCAGGAGGGAAAGCTGCGGATCCCGCATGACAGGCAGGTAGGCTTCGGGATGTATCCCGGCGTGAGCCTTCACTTTCTCCATGCGTTCTTCATCATCGGGGAACAGGTCCAGGGCTTCTGCATATAGTCTGTTGGACTGCTGATCTTTCCGGTTCCCCAGATAATCAATCCATGCCGGGAAAAAGCGGGGCAGGTCCTCCAGATCACCGTCCGCAAAATCATACAGGTCATTAAAACAAAGATCGGAAGAGGAAGAACCGGTCAAAACCTGATAAATGTCCTCCATGGGAGAGGGTGAGCAGCGGTATGCGCAAAACATGGTCTCCAGAGCCAGCTTTTTAATATCCCCGGGGAGATCCATTTTCAAAGCTTTGTAAGCTTCGGCAAGACAAAGCGTTTCCTTCCCGAAAACGCCTTTTACCGTAATATCCAGACTTAAAAGATCCAGTCCCAGTTCCCGGGCCGACTCGTACTCCCCTGCGTCCACCAGCCGGTGGACCAGCCAGATCGCCTCCGTGACTCCCTGCATTACCCCGTCCGGATCGCTGTATGTAAGTTCTCCGCCCCCCAGGAACCATCCTCCGCTGAAACCCATCCAGATCACCTGCTTACGGTCTTTAATATCACGCAGCAGTTTTTGGGCCCGGGAGAGTTCCTTCTTCAGCTCCCTTAAAGTCTTCTTCTCCGGATGGAATCCCTTAAATGAAGGCCTTTCCCCCATCCGGAGCACCGTGAGGTATCTCTCCCACAGTTCTTCCGGCAGAATCCGCGCTGTCTCATTGATACACCAGACCAGCTCCTCAGGAGATAATGAATCGGCGCATTCCTCCACCTGGTCCAGGAAACGGTCCCGATCTTTCAATGTCATCACCCTTTCTTATTTCAAAACAACAGGGGAGAACTTACCCTCATCATTCCTCCCAGCCAACCCCGATCAGCTCTGAGAGCAGGTTTTTCCTGTGGGGATACTTCCTGGCACAGGCCGTGAGGATTCTCTGCTTTTCGCCGGTGTGTCCCAGTGACTCGTGCACATCCCCCAGGGCTCCCAGAAACTCGGCACATTCTTCGTAGATTGAGCTGCCGTAAGATAAATTCATGAAGTTAACCCTGATCTCCATGGATTTCTCGATACTGGCAAGGATTTCCTCTGTTTCATCACTGTCAGGCAGAACAACCGTCTTTTTCCACTGCTCGAAAACGGCAGGAAACGAGAAACGATCATCCCCTGAATCCGAAGCGGGAAGGCCCCGCCTGTAGACTTCCTCTCTAAAACCCAGCCCCCTGGAGCCTGTATTCAGCATCGCACGGATGGAGTATGTGGGAGTGTTTTCCCGGTACAGCAGTGCCAGATACAGGGCAATGCCTCCCTTAACAAAGGTGGAGGTCCAGTCCCTGTAATCCGAAATCTCCAGGTAAGACCGGAATAACTCCATAAAGTTTCCCCTCAGGAATTGCAGGCCGAGATTGTACTGCTCCATACCAGGATTTTTCCCTTCGGAAGCAAAGTAAGCATCCGCAAGCCTTTCCATCTCTTCCTTGCGGCTCTTCTGATCCCGGCAGTTTAACAAAACCCGCAGATAACCGGTGGGAGTGGGGCTGGAGGCAAAGGCTTCCATCCAGCAGAATTCCGTCACGTCTGCACTCTGGTTGGTAAGAAGAGAAAATTGCGCAGTATCCAAAGCGATTTCCGGACGGACCGGACTTCTGACATCAAGCCTGGCAAGAGCGTCCATGCCCATCTGGAACCGTTCCTCAACCGGGATCTCCGGATCCGTAAGGAGAGCCAGGTATTTCTCAGGATGGGTTACCGCGAAAGCCTTCACTTTCTCCAGGCGTTCTTTCTGATCGGGGAGAAGGCTCAGGGCTTCATCATACAGTCTGTCAGGCTGGGGACCTGTCAGTTTCCCCAGCCAGTCAACCCACGCATCAAGAAAAGCGGCCTGATCCCGAGGATCAACGTGAGCAAACTGGAAGAGATCTTTCAGAGAAAGTCCGGAAACAGCAGGGCTGGTCAAAACCCGGTAAATATCCTGCGCAGGAGACGGTGAACAGCGGTATGCGCAGAGCATGGTCTCCAGGGCCAGGTTTTGAAGCTCCTCACTGAAATCAATGTCCATGGCCTCGTATGCCCTCTTAATATCAAGCGAATCCACCCCCAAACCGTTGTTCCTTGAAATTTCAAGGCTTATGAGATCCTGCCCCAGTTTCAGCGCCGAAGCGTACTCCCCTTCCTCCACCAGCCGGTGGACCAGCCGGACTACCTCCGTGATCTCATCCATCACACCCTCGGGATCGCTGTAGTCAGGTTCATCATACCATCCCCTGTCGGCACGGATCCTCAGTTCTCCATCGTTAATGTCTTCCAGCAGTTTTTCTGCCCGGGAGACTTCATCCGACGGAAGTTCTCCTGCAGACCGCAGCACCCGCAGGAATTTCTCCCGCAGTTCCTCCGGCTGCATCCGTGCAATCTCATGGACACCCCAGGCCAGCTCCTGCGGGTGCAGTCTGCCGATGCTTTCATCCACTTCATCCAGGAAGCGATCCAGATCCATTTGTCATCACCCTTTCCTATTTTTTGGACTTTGCTTTCACAGGAGCAATCCAGCCCACTCTGCGAAGCTCTGAAATCAGATTTCTCCTGGAGGGATATTTTTTGGCACAGGCATCGAGGATGCGCTGCTTCTCTCCGACCTGCCCCTGAGACTCCCGCACTTCCCCGATGGCGCCCAGGAAGTCGGCACATTCCCCGTAGTACTTTCTCCTGTTTTTCTGACAGATGGCTGCAACCCTTTTCTCCATGGTTTTTTCCATACTGGAAAGGATCTCTTCCGTCAAAGCGCTGTCAGGGAGAAGAACAGAATCTTTCCACTGATCAAAAACGATGGGAAACTCAAAGCGTTCATCCTCGGAATCCCAGTGGGGAAGGCCCCGACTGTATTCCTTCGAAACAAACTCCAGCCCTCTGCGTGCCATGTTCGTCATTGCACAGATGGCCGGGGCTGAAGAAGTACCCCTGTACAACAGCGCCAGATACAGGGCAAAGCCGGTCTTTACAAAGGTACCGGTCCATCCCAGGAATTTCTTCGGCCTCAGATAAGTCTCGAAGACATCCTTGAAATTTCCCATCAGAAAGAGTATGCCGGGATCACTGTTTTTCCCGTGTCCCTTTCCCCTGGCACCGCAGAACCTGGAATACTGCCTTTCCATCTCTTCCTTACAGCTCTTCAAATCCCGACTGTTTAACAACACCCGCAGATAGTTGGTGGGAGTGGGATCGGAGACAAAGGCTTCCATCCAGCAGGACTCCGTCACATCCTCACCCTGGTTGGTAAGGATGGCAAGATCAGCCGTATCCAGGGCAATGTCCTGGAGGGCCCAGCGGGCTTTGACACGGGCAAGGCCGTCCATGCCCAGCTCAAACCGTTCCTGGACAGAGATCTCCGGATCCTCTAAAAGAGGCAGGTATCCCTCGGGATGGGTGCCGGCATAAGCCTTCACTTTCTCCATGCGCTCTTTCGGATCAGGGAGAAGGCCGAGGGCTTCCACATAAAAGCCGCTGGACTTTTGATCTTTTACTTTTCCCAGGTAATCAGTCCATTCTCCAAGAAAAGTGTCCTGATCCTTCAGCTCTTCAGGAGAAAACTGAAACAGATCCTCCAGGCGAAGATGGATGGAGGGTACTCCGGTCAGGACATGGTAGATGTCATCCAGAGAAGACGGGGCACAGTGGTAGGCACAAAGCATGGTCTCCAGTGCCAGTCTTTTCAGTTCCCCGGTGAAATCAATATCCAGAAGGCTGAAGGCATCATCGAGAGAAATCGTATCATCGTAGTCCTGGTTTTGTATCGTAATTCTCAGGTCAATGATTTCCATCCCCAGTCTCAGGGCTTCCTCGTACTCCTCCACATCCACCAGCCGGTGGACATGCCGGATCACTTCCAGGATCTCCTCCATCATGCCATCTGAGTCAATGTAGACAAACTCGTCATCATCATCGTCATCCCATTCGTCCCAGTTTTCGTTGTACTCCGCCCAGATATAAAGTTCTCCGGTCTTAACGGCTTTCAGAAGTCTCTGCGCCCGGGTGGTTTTCTTCTTCAGTTCCCGGAGTGTCTTATTATCCAGGATCTTTTTGTCCGCCGAAGGCTTTCCCCCCAACCGGAGCCGGGAAAGAAAGTCATCCCGCATCTCCTCCGGCAGAGTCCTTGCGGTCTCATGGACAAACCAGGAAAACTCCTCCGGGGACATTGTACTGGTGCACTCATCCACCGCACTCAGGAAGCGAACCAGGTTCATGAAATCATCTCCTTTCTTCTGTCAGGTAACCTTATTGATGGGCTGATTTCCTTAAATCCCTTTCGTTTTTAAGGGAATAACAAAAAAGTAAGGGAATCAGCAGGCTCTGTAATAACGGGTATTTTTCCCGGATCCCTCCCGCACCAGTTCACCGGAAGCCACCAGTTTCCGCAGGGCACCCTCAATGGAGCTGATGCCGAGAAATGGGCACTGTTCCCGGATATCCTGCTTGGTAAAACGCCCAATTTTATTTCCCGCGGCGCGTCTGACCGTTTCCAGCGCGGGAAGTTTTGTCTCCACCAGGGAAAACCGGCCCGCCAGGTCCTTGCAGGCCGCCAGAATGGTTCCCAGAAGGTATTTGATAAAGGGAACCGCATCCTCCCGTCCCTCATGCCAGCCGGTCTGGGACTGGAGCAGGGCATCGTAATACAGATCCCGGGTATTCCATATCTTCTCTTCCAGAGAGATGTATCGGCCCACATAAAATCCGCTCCTTTGTAAAAGCAGAGTGGTCAGCAGACGGCTCATTCTGCCGTTTCCGTCGTTAAAGGGGTGGATGCACAGAGCGTACATGGGGTGCCACGATGCCCTCGATGGCGTTGGATGCCTCCGTGCTCTGTACCTTTGCAATCTCGACCAGCTTTTCCAGTTCTTCCGGGCGCTGCTTCAGAAAGATCTCCTGCTTTCCGACTTCTCTGTAGATTCCCGCAATCAG
>CAZJYM010000071.1:7708-12632 GCA_964550245.1 uncultured Blautia sp.
TATGCGGATTCACTGTAAGCCAGGTTTTCGGTAACCGGTCCTTCCTCTGAAAACTTCAGCTTCCCGATCCCCGTATCCGCACTTCCGCCGGAAAACTCAAAGGTGCCGTCTGTCTTCAGATTCATAATAGACCTGTACTGCAGGGTGTATCCGTAAAGAGCCTCATCCTGAGCGTGCAGGACTTCAAATCCACAGTCTGATTCATTGTTTATCACAAGCCAGAGGATCAGCTCATCTTCACCGTCTTCATCCAGATCCAGTATAGCAAATTTGTCTGCACTCACTGTAAAATTCTCATCATCCGTAACGGCTTCCCCAATGTTCTCCAGACTCAGTTCCCGGTCATCCAGATCGGCACACAGGAATTTCCCTCCATTTAAAAGGATCTCCTCATACCTTTCCCGGATCTCCTCCTGTTCTTCACCAAAAGCCGTGCAGGTTCCTGCAAGGCACAGCATGACCGTAAAGAGCATCATGCCTTTTTTGAAACTCTGTCTCATAATCAATCCTCCCTGATATAAAAGCAGACGGGCCCGCAGCAGGCCCGTCTTACTGTTGAAAATCTCTACACCCTGGGCCGTACGCCCTTTCCATCCCGTTTTCCCAGCTTGATCTTGGTGAGGGAGAGTTCCTTATCCTTATAGGTGATGGTGTACTCCTGTCCTGTTCCCAGAAGGTAGGCATGGACCAGTCTGTCTCCTTCTGAGAGCTTCATGCCTCTCGCTCCCACCGCGATCTTCTTCTTTACGGGAACATCCGACAGGGGGAAGCGGATCAGATACCCCTCGGCGCTCTCCAGTACCAGCTGATCCATCTGATCAGAATAGCCCACAAAGATCAGACGGTCCTCCTCTCCCAGCCTGGTAGAGGCAATGGTCCGCTTGGAGGCGTCAAACTCGGATCCCTCCACCAGCTTGCACATGGAGCTCTCCGTCACAAAGAGCAGGGAGGAACGGCCGATCTCGCTCATGGGAGCCACCAGCAGGATCTGTTCCTTCGTACTGGAATAGTTGCTTAAGTTGTCCGCCGGGGTTCCCTTGTCCCGGAACCGGACCAGGGGAATGTCCGCCACCTTCACCATGTGCATCTTTCCGGTATCCGTAAACATGCAGATCCGGTCCGTGTTCATGCAGGTGAAGACATACCGGTTGTCGGAGAGAACCGCATCCTTATTTCTCTCAAAGGAGGTTTTGTCGATCACCTTCATGTAGCCGAAGCGGTCCATGATGAAGCAGACTTCCATCTCCTCCATCTTCTTCTCCTCATAGACGGCCTCCCCGGAGTTTTCAATGACCGTGCGTCTCCTGGATCCGTACTCCTTCTTGATGGCGTCCAGATCCTTGATAATTACCGCAGACATGGAGTCATAGTTTTCCAGGATGTCCCGGTAGGTCTCGATGTTCTTCAGCGTCTCGTCGTGTTCCTTCTGGAGGGCTTCAATCTCCAGCCCGATCAGACGGTAAAGCCTCATCTCCAGGATGGCCGTGGCCTGGCGGTCCGTAAAGCGAAGCCTTGCAGCTTCTCTCTCACTGGTTTTTCTGCGGAAGCGGATCCCTTCGGTTTTTCCCTCCACCAGGCAGGCTTTGGCCTGTTCCCGGCTTTTGCTGCCCCGGAGGATCTCGATGATGAGATCGATTACATCACAGGCCTTGATAAGGCCTTCCTGGATCTCCCTTTTCTCTTCCTCCCGATCCAGAAGCGTATGGTACTTGCGGCTGGTGATCTCAAACAGGAAGTCCACGTGATGGGCAATCACCTGCTTCAGGCTCAGGGTTTCCGGTCTTCCGTCCACCACCGCCAGCATGTTCACGCCGAAGGTGTCCTCCAGCCTGGTCTTCTTGTAGAGCAGGTTGGTCAGGTTCTCCACGTCCGTATCCTTGCGAAGCTCCAGTACGATGCGGATGCCCTCCTTGGAGGACTGATTGGAGATGTCCAGGATGTCCGTGGTCTTTTTGGTCTCGATGAGGGAGGCCACATCGTTGAGAAACTTGCCGATGTTGGCTCCCAGCATGGTGTAGGGGATCTCCGTGATCACCAGCTGGATCTTTCCCCCCTTCTGCCTTTCCGTCTCCACCTTTCCCCGAAGCCGGATCTTTCCGGTACCGGTCTCGTAGATGGAGAGCAGCTCATCCTGGTTGCAGACAATGCCTCCGGTGGGAAAGTCGGGTCCCTTGATGTAGCGCATCAGGCCGTGGACCGAGATGTCGTGATCCCGCATGTAGGCCTTCATGGCATCCACCACTTCTCCCAGGTTGTGGGGAGGAATGCTGGTGGCCATGCCCACCGCGATGCCCTCCGCACCGTTTACGAGAATGTTGGGGATCCGCACCGGCAGCACTTCCGGCTCCTTCTCCGTCTCGTCGAAGTTGGGCACGAAATCCACCACATCCTTGTCCAGATCCCCCAGGAAAACCTCCTGTGTGAGCTTTTCAAGTCTTGCTTCGGTGTACCGCATGGCCGCAGGACCGTCTCCTTCAATGGAACCGAAGTTTCCATGGCCGTCCACCAGGGTTTTGCCCTTCTTGAAGTCCTGGGCCATGACTACTAAAGCCTCGTAAATGGAACTGTCCCCGTGGGGATGATACTTACCCATGGTATCACCCACAATACGGGCACATTTCCGGTAGGGGCGGTCATAGCGGATCCCCAGCTCATACATGTCGTAGAGGGTCCGCCTCTGCACCGGTTTCAGACCGTCCCGCACGTCAGGGAGGGCTCTTGAAATGATCACGCTCATGGCGTAGTCAATGTAAGATTTCTGCATGATCTCCGCATAGTCTGCGGCAATGATATTTTCCTGGTCCGTGTTCATGATACCCTCCTTGACTCCGGTTTACTTTTTTTCCAGTCCCCCCTGTTACACATCCAGCTCAGCATCCCTGGCATGCTCGTAGATAAAGGACTTTCTGGGGGGAACATCACTTCCCATCAGCACCTCCGTAATGCTGGAAGCCAGCCTGGCGTCCTCGATCTCCACCCGCTTCATCATCCGGGTTTCGGGGTTCAGCGTGGTCTCCCACAGCTGTTCCGCATCCATCTCCCCCAGCCCCTTGTATCTCTGCAGGGTGAAGGTACCCGGTTTGTGCTTTTTCCTGTATTTTTCCAGGGCCTTGTCGTCGTAGAGATACTCCTCCGGCCCCTTTTTCGGCATCACCTTGTACAGAGGAGGCATGGCGATGTACACATGTCCCTCGTAGATCAGTTCCGGCATGAACCGGTAGAACAGGGTGAGCAGCAAAGTGGAGATGTGGGCTCCGTCCACATCCGCATCCGCCATGATCACGATCTTGTCGTACCGGAGACGCCGGATGTCAAAGTCATTCCCGTACCCTTCCGAAAATCCGCACCCGAAGGCATTGATCATGGTCTTGATCTCCGCGTTGGCCAGGACCTTGTCGATGCTGGCCTTCTCCACGTTGAGGATCTTTCCCCGGATGGGAAGGATGGCCTGGTAGTTCCGGTCCCGGGCGGTTTTGGCGGAACCCCCGGCGGAATCCCCCTCCACGATAAAGATCTCGCACAGAGCCGGATCCTTCTTCTCGCAGTTGGCCAGCTTTCCGTTGGAGTCAAAGGAAAACTTCTGTTTGGACAAAAGGTTTGTCTTGGCCCTCTCCTCGGTCTTGCGGATCTTGGCGGCTTTCTCCGCACAGGAGAGAACGGCCTTCAGGCTTTCCAGGTTCCGGTCGAAGTAGAGCACCAGCTGCTCTCCCACCACCTTGCCCGTAGCCCTGGCCGCATCCTGGTTGTCCAGCTTGGTCTTGGTCTGCCCCTCAAACCTGGGTTCCGGATGTTTCACGGAGACCACGGCGGTCATGCCGTTGCGGATGTCGGCGCCGGTGAAGTTGGGATCTTTTTCTTTGAGGATTCCCAGATCCCTGGCATAGTTGTTCATCACCGCGGTGAAGGTGGTCTTAAAGCCCGTGAGATGGGTTCCTCCCTCCGCATTATAGATGTTGTTGCAGAATCCCAGCACGTTCTCCCGGAATTCCTCGATGTACTGGAAGGCAATCTCCACCTGGATGCCCTCCGACTCTCCCTTCAGGTAGACGATATCGTGAACAGGCTGGGCATTCCGGTTCAGATCCCGGATGTAGCCCACGATCCCCTCCGGCTCATGGTAGGTGACCGATTCGGTCTCCTCACCCCGCCGGTCCTCAAACTCGATGGTAAGGGCCGGGTTTAAATAGGCGGTCTCATGGAGACGGCTCTTTACCTCCGTGGCGGAAAACACCGTCTTTTCAAAGATCTCCTCGTCCGGAAGGAAGGAGATGCTGGTGCCGGTGGATTTGGTCTTTCCGATAATGGGAAGAAGACCGTTCTCCAGCTCCAGAGCGGGAACGCCCCGCTCATAGTAGTCGTGATGAATGTATCCGTCCCGGCTGATCTTCACGTCCAGCCAGGCGGAAAGAGCGTTGACCACGGAGGATCCCACCCCGTGAAGACCTCCGCTGGTCTTGTAAACCGTACGGTCGAATTTTCCCCCCGCATGAAGGGTGGTGAAAACCAGACGCTCTGCGGACATGCCCTTCTCATGCATGTCCACGGGAATACCCCGTCCGTTGTCGTTTACGGTGCAGGAGCCGTCCTGATTGAGGATCACCTGGATCCGGTCGCAGAACCCCGCCAGGTGTTCGTCCACCGCATTGTCCACGATCTCAAAGATCAGATGATTGAGACCCTTTCTGGAAATGCTTCCAATGTACATTCCGGGCCGCTTGCGGACGGCTTCCAGCCCCTCCAGCACCGAGATGCTGCCGGCGTCATAGATTTCATTCTTGGCCATGACGGATTGATTTCCTTTCTATTGTAATGGTGGTCCCTCCGCTTTGTGAGTGACGCCTGTCTAATACGATTCAGGCGCAAAAGGGATTACGGATTGTTCCGCCGCTTCGCAGCTCCCACAATCCTGCCCAACATTCGGAAT
>CAZJYM010000072.1:0-8656 GCA_964550245.1 uncultured Blautia sp.
TTTTTTCTTTGCTGTTTTATGGAATCTCTCTTGTCAAACGGAGGAAAACTGTGTAAAATGATACTCTAAGGAGGAGGAGATAGGATGTTCTTGCTGGTTCCTTATCGAGACGGTGATTTTAAAAGTGAAGAGGCGAAGGCTTTTCTGGAGCGGGAGGCAAGCTATACCGTATCCCAGGGGTTAAAGATCATCTACGGGACGGAAGATGAGCCCGAGACCGCCGGGTTTGAGGAGGTCAGGTGGCTTTTTACCACCCGTCAGTTTTTCAAAGGATTGGCCCGGTTCATGCCCGGAGAAAAGGATGACAACAAGGCCGGCGAGAAACTGATGCACGCCAAGGTCCGGAGAATGATTGAAAAGATGGAAGCCCCTGAGGCTACTTCATTTGACGTGTTTGAAGAGCTCCTTTTTTTCTACGCCATCGTAGCGACCCGCGAGGTGCTTCATTATCGTAATGTCTCCTTTTTCCGGGACACCCAGGAGAGGGAGCAGCGGATCACGGAAGAGCTGGTTAACAAATATGGCTACAAAAGGCCCAAAGCGGAAAAGCTGAGCAAAAATGTCTGCAGATTTTCCGATATGCGCCTGAGGGGCAATCAGGAATGCAACCTGTTCTTCTGGGATAATGATTATGCCTACTACTTTTCAGGGGACTTCCTGACGGGTATCCGTGCCCTGGCGGGACCGGAGGGGAATTTTGCGGGATACGGCTATGATGATACGATTGAAATCTTCACGGATGTGGGACTGGAGCCGCCTCTGGCTCTCATCGGCACCCGGGAAGAGAATGATATCGCCATTGCCATATTTGAGGAGAAGCGGATTCGTCTCCTCAACGAGATGCATAAGGGAATCAAAACCAACTGGGATGATGACAAATGATTTTTTCACCCCCGGACAGGCGTCCGGGGGTGATTTTTTTGTCTTTCTTTTTTCTTGTTTTTTTCCGTTTTTCTTTTTTCGTTTTTTAGCCGGTCCTTTTCCAGACCGCTCTTCCCTCTTTATCAAGGGTGCAGATATGGGGAGGTGTGATCTGAAAGATGCGGTAAAGTTCCTCTGCCCTGGCAGGCGGATCCTCCACGGTGATGCGGGTTTTGTATCTGGTGCATTTGTGGGCCTGCAGGGCCTGGAATACCTCGGAAGCGCTTTCATAGAGGTTCTGATTTTCCTCCACGTATTCGATGAGAAGGGAGGGGATTCTGGTCAGGAGATCCGATTCTTCCGGGCTTGAGAGATCCGCCCTTGGGTAGAGACACTGGGCAAAGCTGGACTCATACCAGATGTCTGCCCGGCTTTTTGTGCCTGCGGTAAGGGTACGGTGGGTGATCAGGGCCAGGAGGGTATCTGAGTTTTCACAGTGGAAGGTCTTCAGGAGCTCATGGAGAAAGAAGGATCCGCCGAAGTCCAGGGAGACTTTGGGTTTCTTTGTCGGTTCCTCTTTTATTTTGACATCCGGTGAGGGACCGAACTCTCCCGTATCGGGGTTGTAGGTGTACACGCCCCGCTTTTTGGAGAAGTAGACATGGTGTTCCCTGTCGATTACCCGCCCAAGCTCCAGCTCGGTACCCTTTGCCTTGCGGGGCTTTCCGTCTATCCGTACGGATTTGCCGGGAATGCGTGCGTACTCGATGCCGTTTTTTACGTAATAAGAGATCTTTCTGGCCATAGTCTTTTTCTTGTATAAAAAACGGGCAGAGCACCACAGCTTCTGCCCGTTGGTTTTTATTTTACTTTTTCCCGGTCTCCAGCCGCAGGGTATCGCCCACCGCCTCGTTAAAGGTGGGATGGGGATAGATGACACCGGCGAGCTGTTCCACCGTAAGGCCGTTTACGATGGCCGCGGTGAACTGGCTGATCATGTCCGTGGCCCGGGCGCACATCATCTGGGCTCCCAGGATCTTTCCCGTTTCCTTATCGGAGATGACCTTGATAAATCCCCGGTCCTGATCGGAGAGCACGGTCTTGGAGTTGGCGGACATGGGATACTTCTGAATGTTTACACTCAGGTTTTTCTGTTTGGCTTCATCCTGGGTGATGCCGACGGTGCCGATCTCCGGATCTGTATATACACATCCCGGGATGCATTCCATGTGATAGAGGGGTGCCGCTCCCGCCATGTGACGGACGGCATTGACCGCTTCAGCGGTGGCGGCGTGGGCCAGCATGATGCCTCCGGTCACGTCTCCCGCCGCATAGATGTTTTCCACGCTGGTGCGGCTGTTCTCATCCGTTACGATTCTTCCCCGGTTCATCTCCAGAGAGAAGCCTTCTCCAAAGAGGCCTTCCGTGCAGGCTCTCCGGCCGGTGGCGATGAGGATGTCTTCTCCAACGGCTTCCTTCTCCTGGTTCTTTTCCAGGTAGTGGCAGGTCAGCGTTCCGTCCTCATTTTTGCTGATGGAGGTTACCTTAGCTCCGGTGTGGATGTCCACCCCTCTCTTTTTCATGATCATCTTCAGGTTCTGGGAGATCTCCCGGTCCATGTTGGCGAGGATGTTGTCCAGGAATTCCACCACGGTGACCTGGCATCCCAGAGCGTTGTAAAGGGAGGCAAACTCCATGCCGATTACGCCTCCGCCCACGATTACCAGGCTGGAGGGGACATCCTTTTTGTCCAGCAGATCATCGCTGGTCATCACATGGTCCAGATCTGATCCCGGAATGGGGGGAAGAGCCGGCACGGAACCGGTGGTGATCAGGATTTTGTCCGCTTCCAGATCTTCTCTGCCCTCCACCGCGATGGTGTGGGCACCGGTGATCGTGGCGGTTCCGGCAACCACCGTAACCTTATTTTTCTTCATCAGGCCGGCGATGCCGTCCTGCAGCTTCTTTACGACTTCGTTCTTTCTCTCCTGGATCCGCTCCATGTCGTAAGCGGGATGTTCGGCGGTTACCCCGAACTTTTCCCCGTTTTTGATCTCGGCATAGATGCCGGCGGAGTGAAGAAGAGTCTTGGTGGGAACGCAGCCTCTGTTCAGGCAGGTGCCTCCCAGTTCCCTCTTTTCCAGGAGAACGGTCTTCATTCCCAGCCTGGCCCCCTCCAGGGCGGCCATGTATCCGCCGGGACCGGCGCCGATCACCGCTAAATCATATCTTTCACTCATTGTTTACTTCTCCTTCCTGTCCAGGAGAGTCAGGATCCATTCCCGCAGTCCCTCCGGCTCTGACGCAAGACCGTCCAGAGCCCGGCTGATGCTCTCCGGATCCAGAGATGCGCCCGTCAAAAGCTTTTCCAGCGAAGGAGCCAGGGTGTCGTCCATGGAGTCCGTGTAGACTCTAAGCTCCCGGATCCTTCCGGATTCCTCCAGAAAGCGGATGTCCAGGTTTCCCCAGGGGAAACGGTGCTCCCGGCGGTTCTCATAGGACTCCTCCGGTCCGTAGTTCCACAGCCGGGAGGAGAATCTCTCTTCGCTTCGGGCAATGGATTCCATATCCAGCCGGTTTTCCGGAAAGGGCAGGGCCGTTCTCTCATAGACTTTTTCGAAAGAGCGGGAGAGGGCCTCCTTTAACTCTTCAATGGTCAGGTCTTCCTTCAGGGTTTTTAAGTTCACGGTCCGGGAGCGCACCGAGCGCACGCCTTTGGAGGCCAGCTTGGCAGGGGACACGTTTAAAAACCGGCTCATCTGCTGCTGATCCACGTCCACCAGCAGGGTGCCGTGGTGGTAGCAGAAATCCCCGGAATGATAGTAGGCATTTCCCGAAAACTTCCGTCCGTCTGCGGTGAGATCATTTCTTCCGGTTCTCTCTGCCTGGATCCCCAGGCTTTTTACAGCCTGCAGGATCACCTCCGTCTGCCGCTCCACGCTGTAGTCCTCTTTTCGGACGCAGAAGGTGAAGTTTAAGTTCCCCAGATCGTGATAGACCGCCCCGCCGCCGGAGAGGCGGCGGGCCAGATATCCGCCCGCCGCTTCCAGATCCGCAGTACGGCATTCACTGCGGCTGTCCTGGTTTCTGCCGATGACGACCGTGTTTTTGTTCTGCCACAGATAGAGGATGCACTCCCCGGGTTCTGTATGAAAGGTCAGGTATTCCTCCACGGCCAGGTTTCTGTAGGGATAAAGGTTACTGGTCTGATAAATCCGGATCTTATCGATCATGCTTCAAACACATGGCGCAGTACCGGCTTTCTGGCGGCCTGTACTTCGTCCGGACGGCGGATGTAGGTGTTGTGGGGCGCCTCATGCAGGGACTTCGCATCGGTTCTGGCCCGGTCATGGATTTCCCGGAAGGCCCGGACGGCCTCATCCAGGGTTTCCCGGCTTTCTGTCTCCGTGGGCTCCACCATCAGGGCCTCATGGACGATCAGCGGGAAATACATGGTCGGGGGATGGATGCCGTAGTCCAGAAGGGCCTTGGCCACATCCATGGCGGATACATCCTCCTCGTGCTTCAGGTGTTCCAGACACATGACGAACTCGTGCATGCAGGGCTCCGGGAAGGCCATGGGGTACAGATCCTTCAGCTGGTGCATCATGTAGTTGGCATTGAGCACCGCGTTGTGGGAGGCTTCCTTTACGCCTTCCTTACCCAGAACCAGCAGGTAGGTGAGGGCCTTTACCACCACCAGGAAGTTTCCGTAGAAGGTGCGCACACTGCCCACAGATTTAGAAGGAGCCTGGAAGGTGTAGCCGTCCTCGGTCTTTACCACCTGCTCTCCCGGCAGGAAATCCTTCAGGAAAGCCTTGCAGCCCACGGGACCGCTGCCCGGGCCGCCGCCTCCGTGGGGTGTGGAGAAGGTCTTGTGCAGGTTGATGTGCATCACGTCAAAGCCCATGTCTCCGGGACGGGCAACGCCCATCACGGCGTTTAAGTTGGCTCCGTCGTAGTAGGCCAGACCTCCCGCCTCATGGATGATGGAAGTGATCTGCAGGATGTTGGGATCAAAGAGTCCCACCGTGTTGGGGTTGGTGAGCATCAGCCCGGCCGTATCCTCCCCTACGGTCTCCCGCAGTTTTTCCAGATCTACACAGCCGTCGGGACCGGAGGGCACGTTGACCACGTCAAAACCGGCCATGGCCGCGCTGGCGGGGTTGGTGCCGTGAGCAGAGTCCGGAACGATGATTTTGGTTCTCTTTTTGTCCCCTCTGCTGTCGTGATAGGCCTTAATCAGCAGAAGCCCGGTAAACTCTCCGTGGGCTCCGGCTGCCGGCTGCATGGTCATGTCGTCCATGCCGGTGATCTCCAGCAGTCTCTCTCTGGCCTGATCCAGCACTTCCAGACATCCCTGAACCGTATGTTCGGGCTGCAAAGGATGGATGTCGGTAAAGCCGGGAAGAGCGGCTGCCACTTCGTTTACCTTGGGGTTGTATTTCATGGTGCAGGATCCTAAGGGATAAAAGCCGTTGTTCACCCCGTGGACCTGACCCGCCAGCTCGGTGTAGTGCCGGCTGATTTCATTTTCGGAAACATGGGGCAGATGAAGGGGAATCTCCCGCCCCGGTACGGGAAGGGAAACTTCCGGTACGTCGCATTCCGGCAGGATGGTACAGCACTGTCCCTCCGTGCCTCTCTCAAAGATCAGTTTCATCCCCCTACACCTCCTTTACAATGGCAGCGGCCTTTAAGATCTCTTCCTTGCTGTTCTTCTCGGTGGCACACCAGAGAATCTCATGGTCGTTAAGAGGCAGTCCTCCCAGGATTCCCTCCTTTTCCAGAGCGGAGAGAACATCCGAGGACTTTTTGTCGGATACGGTGACAAACTCATGGAAGAAGGGTTTGTCGTATTTGGGTGCAAGCCCTGCCTCTTCCAGTTCCTTCTGCAGGAAGTGAGCCTTGGAGATGCAAAGGTTGGCCGCCTGCTTTAAGCCCTTTTCCCCCATGGCGGAGAGATAGACCGCCGCCGTCAGGGCGCACAGGGCCTCGTTGGAGCAGATGTTGCTGCTGGCTTTCTCCCGGCGGATGTGCTGCTCTCTGGCCTGGAGGGTGAGCACGTAGGCTCTGGCTCCCTCGCTGTCCACAGTCTCTCCCACGATTCTGCCGGGGAGTTTGCGGACCATCTTGTCTTTGGCGGCCATAAATCCCAGATAGGGTCCGCCGAAGGCCAGGCCCAGCCCCAGAGGCTGTCCCTCTCCCACGGCGATGTCCGCTCCGCACTCTGCGGGGGTGGCCAGCACCGCCAGGGCGATGGGGTTGCAGCCCATGATAAATTTGGCTCCCGCCTCATGGGTGATCTCTCCCAGGAGCTTCGCATCCTCAATGTTCCCATAGTAGTTGGGATACTGCATGTAGAAGCAGGCCGCGGTGCCGTTTAAGAGACCTTTCAGGGCTTCCACATCGGTGATGCCGTCCTTTTCCGGCACGATCACCACTTCCGTGCCGCTGCCGTAGCAGTAGGTGCGGATGATCTGGATTACCTGGGGATTGACCGCAGCTGATACATAGGCGGTGGTTCTCTTCCGGTCCCGGCACATGGCCGCCGCCTCGGCGGCGGCAGTGCCGCCGTCGTAGACGGAGGCATTGCTGGCGTCCATGCCGGTGAGCTCGCAGATCATGGTCTGATACTCAAAGATGGACTGGAGAATTCCCTGGCTGATTTCCGCCTGGTAGGGGGTGTAGGCGGTGACAAACTCCTCCTTGGAGGTTACGCTCTTTACAATGGCCGGAATGTAGTGGTTGTAGGCTCCGGCTCCCCGGAAGATGTGATGGAAGCGCACGTTTTTGTCCGCGATCTCCTCCATCTGCTCCAGAGCTTCCATCTCCGAGAGCCCTTTCGGAAGATTCAGATCCTGGATCCGGACTTCCTCCGGGATATGGGAGAACAGCGCATCAAAGCTGTCATATCCGATATCGTGAAGCATCCTGGCCTGTTCTTCCGGCGTGTTTGACAAATAGGATCCCATAGTAGTTTTTCCTCCCGGGCTCTTGAATTATTCCTCGCTTTCGCTCTCGTAGAAGCGGATGTAGTCGTCGGCCTCCATCAGGTCTTCCCTGTCGGTGATCTGCTCCACCTTGATGAGCCAGGCTCCGTAGGGATCCTCGTTCATCTTTTCGGGGGCGTCCAGCAGCTCCTCATTGATCTCCGCCACCACGCCGGTGATGGGAGAGTACACATCGGAGACAGCCTTGACGGATTCCACGTCTGCGAAGGTTTCCCCTGCGATCACCTCATCCCCGGGCTCGGGGAGGTTGACGAAGACCAGATCTCCCAGGGCATCCTGGGCATAGTCGGTAAGGCCCACCAGGGCGGTGTCGTCATCGAGAAACTTTACCCACTCATGGGATTTGCTGTACAGTAAATCAGTTGGATGGTTCATGATTCATTCCTCTCTTTCTTTTTTATTTTTTCTTCCTATTATAATGCTTACTTCCTGCGGTAGAAGGGAAGGGGCACCACGGTGGCCGCTACCTTTCTTCCCCGGACATCCACCTGCACTTCGGTTCCCGGCTCCGTAAAGGCCGTATCCAGAAGGGCCATGGCCACGGCTTCCTTCAGATAGGGAGCATGGGTTCCGGAGGTGGTGGATCCGACTTTTGTATCCCCTGCGTACACATCCTGGTGCTCCCGCAGGATTCCTCTGCCGGTGACCTTTAATCCCACTCTCTTCCTGGTGGGTGTTCCTTTTGCCACCAGAGCGTCTTTGCCGATGAACTCCTCCTTGCCCATCTTTACGAACACACCCAGGCCTGCTTCCAGGGGCGTGATGTCGTCGGTCATCTCATGGCCGTAAAGGGGCATGGCCGCCTCCAGCCTCAGGGTATCCCGGGCTCCCAGTCCGCAGCAGATGAGTCCCTCATCCTTTCCGGTCTCCAGAAGCAGTTCCCACATGGCTTCCGCCTGTCCGGCAGCCAGGTAAAACTCAAAGCCGTCCTCCCCGGTGTAGCCGGTTCTGGAAACCACACAGTCCATGCCGCCCACCTGGGTGTGGAAGTTTGCGCTGTAGTACTTTTTCGGGATCTGCTCTTCCGGAAGAAGCTTCTTTAAGATCTCTTCGGCTTTGGGTCCCTGCAGGGCGATCTGGGCCACCGATTCGGATATGTCGGTAAAGACCGCATCTCCGAAGGCGTGATCCAGGATCCAGGCATAGTCCTTGTCCTTGTTGGCGGCGTTGACCACGATGAAGTAGTGGTCATCCCGCACCCTGTACACGATCAGGTCGTCCACCACCCCGCCGTTTTCATTGCACATGGGGCTGTACCGGGCCTGTCCCTCGTACATGGTGGTGTAGTCGTTTGTCAGCAGGTGGTTCAGGTTCTTCACCGCATCGGGACCGATGCAGGTGATCTCACCCATGTGGGATACGTCAAACAGGCCGCAGGCCGTGCGCACCGCCATGTGTTCCCCGATGACGCCGCCGGCGTACTGGACCGGAAGCAGGTACCCGGCAAAGGGTACGATCTTTCCTCCATGTTTTACATGGGCGTCATACAGGGGCGTTTTCTTTTCCATGTTCATACCTCCTTAGATTGCCATAGGCATAAAAAAAAGCACAAAAAACACATCCTGCCGTGTCCCTTGTGCATCTCTGTCTCCTGGGCCTGAAAGATTCCTCCGCTTTGGCGGATTTGCTTCTTCGGCGCATCTTTGCTTTCCAGAGTGTCGTCCAAATCCGGTCCTTCTGCCTGAGAGTTTGCTGCCACTTCCCCTTCGGCGCCGCGTAAACAGCTTCGCGGTCTCTCCCGGATTCTTCACCCGACGATTCAGTTGTTAAAGTGTAACAGT
>CAZJYM010000072.1:8756-12573 GCA_964550245.1 uncultured Blautia sp.
AACTTTGGAAAAATTATAGCGCGTCCAAAGGTGTTTGTCAAGAATGAATGTGAACTCTTGAAAACGTGAAAAAATTACAACAAAACAAGAAAACAGTTGACTTTATCAGTCAGGCATTGTAAAATGAAAAATATTCAAAGACTATTGTATTTTATTGCTGAAACAAGGGAGTTTTCAACAGAGGTCCCTTGTTTTTTTATTAACAAAGATGGAGGTGTATTGAAATTGAATGCGGAAAAACTGTTGGAGGAAGCCAGGGCTCTGAACCCGGAACTGGTGGAGGTACGGAGGGATCTGCACAGACATCCGGAGCTGGCCTTTGATCTGGTGCATACCAGGGCGCTGGTGGAGGAGAAGCTGAAAGGTATGGGCTATGAACCCATCGAGATGGGGAAAGCCGGAGTGGTAGTCCTGGCCGGAGGAAAGAAGCCCGGTAAAACCATCCTTTTGCGGGCGGACATGGATGCCCTGCCTCTGCAGGAGGAAGCGGACGTGGACTACTGCAGCGAGTATCCCCAGAAGATGCACGGCTGCGGCCACGACATGCATACCGCCATGCTGCTGGGTGCGGCAAAGCTTTTAAAAGACCATGAGGATGAGATTGAGGGCACCGTGAAGCTGGAGTTCCAGCCTGCGGAGGAGATTTTCCAGGGCTCTCCGGACATGATTAAGGCCGGTGTGCTGGAAAATCCCCATGTAGACGCGGCCATGATGATCCATGTGCTGGGAGGAGTTCCTCTTCCCTCCGGAATGGCTGTGGTTCCCGAGGGAGGCATTACCATGGCCTCCTGCGAACAGTACCACATCCATGTGCAGGGCAAGGGAGGACACGGATCCACGCCGCATGTGGCCATCGATCCCATCACCGCCGCTGCCCATATCCATCTGGCTCTCCAGGAGATCAACTCCCGGGAGATCGACGGCAATGACTTCGGCGTGTTTACCACCTGCCACTTTGAGGCCGGCAAGACCTCCAATGTGATTCCGGATACGGCAGACATGTGGGGCACCATCCGTACCATCGACGAGGAGAACCGGGTGGGAGGCCAGATCAAAAAGAGAATGGCCGAGATTGCCCAGGGTGTGGCCAGTGCGCTTCGCTGTGAAGCCACGGTGGAATACTATGACTACTGCCCCTGCATGATCAACAATCCGGAGATCTCCGGAGACGGCATGCAGTATATGAAGGAACTGCTGGGGAAGGGAGTCCTGTCCCTCAACGCTCTGTCCGGAGGAAAGCCGGGAGGCGGAAGCGAGGACTTCGCCTTTATCTCCCATGAAGTTCCCACGGTGAGCATGTTTTTGACGGCCGGGAATTCCCAGGAGGGATTCCTCTACGGTCAGCATCATCCCAAAGTGAAATTTGACGATTCCGTCCTGTATGTGGGCAGCGCCATGTACGCCCAGATGGGCCTGCGCTGGCTGGAATCCCATAAATAAAGCGTTTCTCGGGCGTTCCGCCCGTTGAAGGGAGGAAATTCAAATGGTAAAGGGTTCTGTTGTTGCGAACAGTCCGCTTCTTTACATCATGATAGCCATCGGCCTGATTTTTGTCGTGGTCTGGGCCATTATCAGTGCAAGGCGTGCCATCACCCGCTGCCTGGAACTGGGAATTACCAAGGAAACCATTCAAAACGTGATCAAAGCCAGCATCTCCACCGCCATCGTGCCCAGTCTGGCCGTGCTTCTGGGATTCTTAACCTTAAGTGTTTCCCTGGGCCCGGCATGGCCCTGGTGGAGACTTTCCGTCATCGGATCGCTTTCCTATGAGACCATGGCTTCCCAGTATACTGCAGACGGCATGGGCATCAAGCTGTCAGAAGTGCTCTCTTCTGATGCCACGGCCTTTGGAGCCATCATTCTGGTTATGACTCTGGGCGTTATGATTGAGCCCCTGATGGTAATCTTTGTGGCCAAGAAGTATTCCACCGGTCTGATGAAGGCCAGCGGATCCAGCGACTGGGGACAGGTTCTCTCCGGCGTGTTCTTCCTGGGACTTTTCGCCGTGTATCTTCCGATCATGATCTTCAGCGATGCTCCCACCACCCTCACTTTGTTTACAAGTCTGGCGGTGACCATCCTATGCGGTGCAGCCTCGAAAAAAATACCCTGGCTGAGCAACTTTACCATGGCACTGGCCATGATCATTGCCATGGGTTCCAGTGTGCTCTGGGTGAGACTTTTTGGAAAGTAAGACTGGAGGAATGAAGTCATGTCAAAGAATAATAAAGAAAAATCCACTGTAAAGCTGGACCCCTTTGTGGAATGGGCCCACAGTTTTGGACGGAACTCTCTGATCATCTTTCTGCTGTACATGCTGCTGATACCGGTGGTGACCTGTGCGGTTTACCACTGCTTCCCCAAAGTCTCCACCATGGTTCCCGGACTGGTCACCATCCTGATTATCATGGTGCCTACGGGAATCGCCGAGGTGGGCGGCTATACCCCCGTTCTGGGCTCCTCCAGCTATCTGACCTTTGCCACCGGCAACCTGATGAACTTAAAGATGCCCTGCGTGGTCAATGCCCAGAAGCTGGCCAAGGTGGAACAGGGAACCCCTGAAGGGGATGCCATTGCCCTGATCGCCACCGCCGTGTCCTCCATTGTGACCATCATCATCATGGCCCTGGGCCTTCTGCTGATTGTGCCCCTGCAGCCCCTGATGGACAACCCCACCATTAAAACCGCTTCCGAATACATCATGCCCGCCCTGTTCGGGTGCATGGCCATGTCTCTGTTCGGAAAGGGCAGCGGCAAGACCTATGTCAAGAACCGTCTGCTCTCCGTGGCACTGCCCGCTCTTCTGGTATCCATCCTGACCATCCTGGGAATCGCCAATGCCGGTATGGCCAGCATACTGATGCTGGTCATGATCCCTCTCAGTATTCTGTGCGCCAGAATCCTCTGGAAGAAGGGCATCGTGAAGGTCGTACCCAACGACGAGGCCAACTAGGACTTTTCTCCCCGGTTCTCCCGGGACTGCTTCCGGTATTCCATGGGACTCATGCCCTGGATTCTCCGGAAGGCCTGTGAGAAGTAGCTGAGGGAGGAGAACCCCAGAAGCCTGGCAATGCTGGAGAGGGTGTGATCCGTCTCCGCCAGGAGAAAACAGCTCTCCTCGATGCGCCTGCGGGTCATGTAGCGGATGGGAGAGAGACCATACTCCTTCTGGAAGGCATGGGAGAGATAATACTTGTTTACACTGGCCAGTTCCGCCAGCTGCTCCAGGGTGAGGTTTTCCTTGAAGTGGCTGTCAATGTAGCGGCGGACCAGGCTGCACTCTCTGCTGACCCGGTTTCCGGGAGCCACCGGCTGGAGAAGAACCGACTCCCGGCGGGAGAGTACCGTGAGAATAATCTGCAGGAGGCTGTTGCACACGGCTTCGTAACCGGGCTGTGCGTCTTCAGCCTCCTGCAGCATCATGCGGATGCATTCCGCCCCGTTTTTCAGGCGGGAGAAATGGTGAAGGATCAGGTAATCCGCCGGATTTCCCCGGGTTTCCAGGCCCTCCACGCCCAGCACGATGTATTTCATGGGATCCCGTTCCTCGCTGGTCTCCGTGTGGAGCACCCCCTGATTGACGATGATAAAGTCGTCGGTGCCTACGGGCAGGGAGTCATTTCCCACCTGGAAGGATCCCCGGCCCCCTGTAATATAGAAGAATTCCGTACAGTCATGGGTGTGAAGAGAGGAGTTCCACTCTTCACTGTACTGGGTCCGGGTAATATAGAGAAGCCAGGCCTGCGCCGTCTCTTTGGGGGCGCAGGCTTTTTGATGGAGGATGAACTGCTGTGTGCTCATGGCAACCTCCTTTTTT
>CAZJYM010000073.1:0-6375 GCA_964550245.1 uncultured Blautia sp.
AAGGACCACAAAAAATAACAAACATCATTAATACAGGATAAATCAAAACATATATATTTACATCATAGAATGTACGATATAAAGTACCAATAAGAATCATCAAATAATAACACATCTCAATAAATGAAGATAAACAATCTTAAGGATTTTATATTCATAATCATGCTTCTAAGGTTATACTAATCAAATCTGTTTCTCAGTATCTTCATTTCTTTGATTTATGAACTTCGATCAGAAAACGGAGGTCAGAGTTGCCAGAAATAGCCATTGAACAGATAAGCCTTACCTGTATCGACATATTCAAGTCCTGCCCATATTTACTATTCTGTCGATCCCAAATCCACACTGTTTATGATTTATTGGGCTTATCCTTTTATCGTTGGAAGCACATTCCAGCTTCTATATATTTCTCTGGGATTCTCCACATTTTATCCTTCTTTATGTTTGCTCATCTTTATCTTCTGTCTTCACAGTGGTATTCTCACTCCTATTCATATACTGATTTATAATCTTGGCGCATTCACATGTTGTTTTCATACCCTGATCCTGCCTGGTTTTCTTTGCCTTTTTTGTTGAAAACCTTGAGAAATCCCCGAAAACAGGCATCAGATTTTTAATGTTTCACGTGAAACATTGTATAGCGCATCCGCAGCAAACGTGTTATAATGGGAAAGCGTAGGTATCTTGTGGATCAGGATATTAAACCTGGGATAAGGAGGGATGGGTTTTGAGCAGGGTAATTGCAGTTGCGAATCAGAAAGGCGGCGTTGGCAAATCAACAACAGCAATCAACCTCTCTGCATGTCTTGCGGAGAAGGGAAAGAGAGTACTGATCATTGATGTTGATCCCCAGGGGAATGCCACCAGCGGTCTGGGAGTTGACAAAAATTCAGCAGAGACGACTCTGTATGAATTAATGCTGGGGGAAGTGGAAATTGAACAGGTCCTTGTGAAAAACGTGATTGACAATCTTGACTTAATTCCTTCCAATATCAACCTGTCCGGAGCAGAGATTGAACTGCTGGAGATCGAGGATAAGGAGTATGTCCTCAGGAACAGCATCTCGCAGGTTCGTGACAGCTACGATTACATCATTATGGATTGCCCTCCTTCTTTAAACATGCTTACCATTAACGCACTGACCGCATCAAACTCTGTCATTGTTCCGATTCAGTGTGAATACTATGCTCTGGAAGGTCTGTCTCAGTTGATCCAGACCATTGAACTGGTAAAGGACAGACTGAATGATTCATTGTATATTGAGGGCATTGTATTTACCATGTATGATGCCAGAACAAACCTTTCCATGCAGGTAGTGGAAAATGTAAAAAGCCACTTACAGCAGCATATCTATAATACCGTTATTCCGCGCAATGTACGGCTGGCGGAGGCACCCAGCTACGGAGAGCCCGTGATCCTGTATGATTCCAAATCAACAGGAGCCGAGAGTTACCGGGCTCTGGCCGGGGAAGTCATGAGCAGGGAGGAAGAAGAATGGCAGTGAAAAAGAGTGGACTGGGAAGAGGGCTGGATGCCCTGTTCCCCGACAAGGAAGAAGCGAAAACATCGGAGAGCTCTTCAGAAGAGACTTCCGAAAAGAAGAATAACGGCTCTGTGATTTTGGTGAAGCTCTCCAAAATCGAGCCCAATAATGCTCAGCCCAGGAAGCAGTTTAATGAGGATGCCCTTCTGGAACTGGCGGAATCCATGAAGCAGTATGGAGTCCTGCAGCCTCTTCTGGTTTCGGCAAAAGATGATTACTATGAGATCATTGCCGGCGAGAGAAGATGGAGGGCTGCCAAGCTGGCAGGTTTAAAGGAAGTGCCGGTGCTGGTAAAGGAGTACACCGATCAGGAAGCCGTGGAGATCTCATTGATTGAAAATATTCAGCGGGAAGATCTGAATCCTGTAGAGGAAGCCATGGCCTATAAGCGGCTGATGGATGACTTTGACCTGAAGCAGGACGAGATCGCCGACAGAGTGGCCAAGAGCAGAACAGCCGTGACCAATTCCATGAGATTATTAAAGCTGGACAAAAGGGTTCAGCAGATGTTAATCGACGACATGCTCACGGCCGGTCATGCCAGAGCCCTGCTTGGAATCTCCGATCCGGAGCTTCAGTACAGCACGGCCATGAAGATCTTTGACAACAAGTTAAGTGTCAGAGAGACCGAAAAGATGATCAAGAAGATCACCGAGCCCCCTAAGGGTAAAAAGAATCCCGAGAGGAATACGGCGGAGGATGCTGTTTATGAAAGCCTCGAAGAGAGAATGAAGAACATTATGGGAACCCGTGTGCAGATTCAGAGAAAGAAGAACAATAAGGGGAAAATTGAGATAGAGTATTATTCTAAGGAAGAGCTGGACAGGATCATCGATCTGTTTGAATCCATCCAGTAAATCCATTCGGGGAGTAAAAGATGAGCGGGTTATTTGATTTTCTGGGAATTGACCCGGGTATTGTGATTCTCATCCTGCTGGTCCTGTGCATCATCCTGACGGTGATGGTGATCAGCGGAAACATGAGACTGGGGCGTCTGGAGCACAAGTACAAGGTGTTTATGAAGGGGAGCGACGCCCAGTCCCTGGAGAAGTCGTTTGTGAGGAAATTTAATCAGATCGACAAACTGTATGAAGCAAAGGAGGACCATGAGCATTCCATTAATTACATCAAGAAAAACTTCGATCTGATCTTCAGCAAATACGGTGTGGAAAAGTATGACGCATTTGAAGATGTAGGCGGAAAGTTAAGCTTTGCACTGGCATTACTGGACCGCAACAACAGCGGACTGATCTTAAATGCAGTGCACAGCCGGGACAACTGCTTTCTCTATCTGAAGGAGATTGTCAAGGGAGAATCCTATGTGATGTTAAGCCAGGAGGAAGTGGAAGCTCTTCGAAAAGCCGTCAATTTTGGAATTGAAGAAGTGGATCTGGAAGAAAGTTAAGGATCCGCGGTCTGTAAATCAGGAGGATACCAGCCATGTTGGATATTAAATTTGTAAGAGAGAATCCGGAGGTTGTGAAACAGAACATCCGGAATAAATTCCAGGACCAGAAGCTGGAACTGGTGGACCAGGTTCTGGAGCTGGATAAGGAAAACAGAAAGATCAAGCAGGAAGTGGAAGCCTTAAGGGCTGAGAGAAATAAGATCTCCAAACAGATCGGCGCTCTCATGGGCCAGGGCAGGAGAGAGGAAGCGGAGGAGGTCAAGAAAAAGGTAGCCGACTCCGGAAGCAGAATCGAGGAACTCTCCGCCCGGGAAAAGGAAGTGGAAGAACAGATCCTGAAGATCATGATGGTGATTCCCAACATCATTGATCCTTCCGTTCCCATTGGCAAGGATGACACCGAGAATGTAGAGATCGAACGCTTCGGCGAGCCTGTGGTTCCGGACTTTGAGATCCCCTATCACACGGAGATCATGGAGAGCTTTTCCGGCATTGACCTGGACAGCGCCAGGAGAGTAGCCGGCAACGGCTTCTATTACCTGATGGGGGATATTGCCAGACTCCACTCTGCCGTAATCTCCTATGCCAGAGACTTTATGATCAACCGGGGATTTACCTACTGTGTACCTCCCTTCATGATCCGCAGCAACGTGGTTACAGGAGTGATGAGTTTTGCCGAAATGGATGCCATGATGTATAAGGTGGAAGGCGAAGATCTCTATCTTATCGGAACCAGTGAGCATTCCATGATTGGCAAATTTATTGATCAGATTGTACCGGAGGAATCTCTTCCTTTAACCCTTACCAGCTATTCCCCCTGCTTCCGTAAGGAGAAGGGAGCCCATGGTCTGGAGGAACGGGGGGTATACCGGATCCATCAGTTTGAAAAGCAGGAGATGATTGTGGTCTGCAAGCCGGAGGACAGCCCCGTATGGTTTGACAGGCTCTGGAAGAACACGGTGGATCTGTTTAGGTCTCTGGACATTCCGGTGAGAACATTAGAGTGCTGTTCCGGGGATCTGGCGGATCTGAAGGTGAAATCCCTGGATGTGGAGGCCTGGTCTCCCAGACAGAAGAAGTACTTTGAGGTGGGCAGCTGCTCCAACCTGGGAGATGCCCAGGCCCGCCGGCTGAAGATCCGAATCAACGGCCAGGACGGAAAGAAGTATCTGGCTCATACGTTAAACAATACTGTGGTTGCCTCTCCCAGAATGCTGATCGCATTTCTGGAGAACAACCTGAATGCAGATGGTTCTGTAAACATTCCGGAAGTACTGCAGCCCTACATGGGAGGAATGAAGAAAATTGAGAAAAAATGAGGAAGGCAGTGGGGGTTCCCGTTTTTTCAGGGAGGTGTTTCAGTGCACAGCTTTTTAAGATCCATTGGATTTTCGAAGATTACCAGGAGGTCTGAGATGTGGGAGATCATCCACGATGTGATCAAAGACTGCGATGAGATGGTTCCCGTGAATAATTATAACGGCGGTATACTGGTGGAGTACTCCAAATGTTTCGGAGGCGACTGCGGAATTACCGTCTGCGGCGAGTATGACGATAAAGAACACTTCAACGTGGATTACTACTTTCCCTATTTCCGGGGGAAGGGTATAACAACCCAGGAGAACCTGACCCTGGAGAGACATGCGGATAAGGAATCCTATGCGGGAGGCTGTGATGATCTGCGGGTTGGCTTTACCCTGATCTTCTATGTACAAAATACCGCAGAGTATCTTTTAAGAACCGGTATGGGAGCAGACTATATGGAGGATCAGCCGGTTACCCTGACTGGTCTGGCCCTGGACGGAAAGATCCTGCTTCCAGTCTTAAAAGATATGGAAGACATGAAGGTGGAGCAGGAGATCACCCAGACCCGAAGCAACCTGATCGCTGCTGCCAGAGACGGGGATGAGGAAGCCATGGAAAGTCTCACCATGAACGAGATGGACACCTACTCCATGATATCCCAACGCCTCAGTGAAGAGGACATCCTCTCCATCGTGGATACCTATTTCATGCCCTATGGGATTGAGTGTGACAAGTACGAGATCCTGGGAGAGATCACGGCTGTAAGCACCTTCCGCAATGTTCTCACCGGAGAGGAGATTGTCCGCCTGTCCCTGGAGTGCAACGACCTGCCCTTTGATATCTGCATCAACCGGGAGGATCTGCTGGGAGAACCGTTGCCGGGGAGGAGATTCAAGGGAAAAGTGTGGCTGCAGGGAAAGCTGATTTTTCAAAAGGGTGCTTGAGAATTTCTCCTCTTCATCCAATTTATAAAAGACATCCCCGGCTGGTGCCGGGGATGTCTTTTTCTTCCTGTTTATTTCTTTTTTTTAATTCTCTTGAGTTATCCGGTTCTGTCGTTCTTTCAGCATAAGTTTACATAAGTACCAGAGGGAGAAAAACTGAAAAAAGTGGATAGAAGTATTGCCTTTTGGGGGAAAGTATAGTAAAATCTTCCCTGTGGTAAATATCAGTCCTAGTAGCTCAGTTGGATAGAGCACACGCCTCCTAAGCGTGGGGTCGGAGGTTCAAATCCTCTCTGGGACGCCAGTAAATTCTGCTGCAGACCGTTGGGTTTGCAGCTTTTTTTATTCCTCTCCAACGTACATGTTGTAGAGTTCATCATCTCCCACATCCTGACGGATCTCCTCAAAGAGATCCGAACAGGCATCTCTCATCTCTTCCCGCAGTTCCTCGGACAGTTCCACGATCTTTGCTCCACCCTCCTCACAGGTGGCGATCCGGTCATTGGCTCTGGATAAGGCCTGTTCCCGGGAATAATCCCTGGCGATGGAGGCGGCTTCATGGATGATGTTTTGCTGTTCCTCGCTTAAGTTTTCCAGAAACTCCTGGTTGGTGATCAGACTTAACAGGTGGGGCAGATGGTTGGTCTGGACCACGTAGTCCTGCTGTTCATAAAATTTATTCGACACAATCACCTCATAGGGGTTCTCCTGGGCATCAATGGTGTGCTGCTGCAGACCGATGTACACCTCGGAGAAGGCCATGGGTGTGGGGTTGGATCCGATGTCTGTCCAGAAGGCCATGTGGTAGGAGTTCTCCATGGTCCGGATCTTGATGCCGGAGAAATCGGACAGCTTCTCTACCGGCACGTTGGAGGTCATGACACGGAAGTTCTGATCACTCATGGCCAGAAGGGAGACTCCCTTTTCCTCATAGATGGCGTTGATCTTTTCCATAAAGGCTTCATTATCCAGCACCTGATGCAGTTCTGTGATATCCTTGAACACACAGGGAAGATCAAAGAGGCAGAGCCTCGGAAGGTAACTCACCTGAGGAGCGGTGTTTTGCACCACAAAGGGAATGTCACCGGTCATAACGCTCTCCAGCAGTTCCGTATCTCCCCCCAGAGAACTGTTGGCATAGACCTCCACATTCATCTCCCCGTTGGAGAGAGTGT
>CAZJYM010000073.1:6475-12485 GCA_964550245.1 uncultured Blautia sp.
CCCAGAGAACTGTTGGCATAGACCTCCACATTCATCTCCCCGTTGGAGAGAGTGTTTACCTCCTCGGCAAACTTTTCAGCAAAAAGCTGGGTAACCGTATCCTCCGGACTGGCGGTAGCCAGCACCCAGGCGTAGGTTTGTCCCTGCTCCCCGCAGCCTGATAAAAACAGGCTGGCAAGGAGAACAGCAGTAAGAAGAATGGCGGGAATTCTTTTTGAAGATTTTTTCATCTCGCCACCTCCTTATACCAGACACATGCTGATCTGGGGAATATAGGTGATCAGCAGCAGAGCCACCAGAAACAGCACGATCATGGGAAGAGCCTTTCTGGCGATCTGCATCACCGGCACCTTGGTCATGGAGCTGGCCACAAACAGGTTGACTCCAATGGGCGGGGTGACAAAGCCGATGGCCAGGTTGACAACCATGATGATGCCGAAGTGTACCGGATCCACCCCGTAGGAGGATACGATGGGCATGAGGATCGGAGCCAGGATCAGGATGGCCGGGCTGGTATCCATCACCATACCCACAACAAGCAGCAGAAGGTTGATCACCAGCAGAATCGAAAACTTAGTGGAGAAGGCACCTGTCATCCAGGCGGATACCGTCTGGGGAACATGCATCAGTGTCAAAATCCTGGAGAAAGCCACAGAAGCTGCCAGGATAAAGAGGATGGGACAGTAGGTGCGGACAGACTCTCTCAGTACATCCAGCAGATCCTTCAGTTTCAGAGTCTTGTAGACAAACACGCTGATGATAAGGGAGTAGAACACCGCAATCACTGCAGCTTCCGTGGGAGAGGTAACCCCGGAGTAAATGCATCCAAGGATGATCACCGGAGTCAAAAGAGCAAAGAAGCTGGAGAACAGCACCTTGCGGAAGCCTCTTGCGTGGAGTTCATCCACGATGGCATTGATCTTTTCCTTGTCTTCCCCGTACTTTTTACAGTAGTACCAGGCATAGCCCATCAAAATGGCGGCGATGAGAATACCGGGCACGATGCCGGCCAGAAACATGTCGCTGACGGAAGCTCCCGTAGCCTGGGCATACAGGATGAAGGGGATGCTGGGAGGAATGATAACCCCCAGTCCTCCGGCCACAGCTACCAGAGCCACGCTGAATTTCTTGTCATAGCCCATCTCCAGCATCAGAGGAATGGTCATACTGCCCACTGCAGCTACCGTAGCCGGAGCAGATCCGGAGATGGCTCCGAAAAACAGACAGGTGATCACCACGGCACAGGGAATACCGGCTGTTCGTCTGCCGATAAAGTAGCTGAACACTTCAAAGAGCTTTTTGGAGACTCCCCCTCTGGACATGATGATGCCCGAGAGCACAAACATGGGTATGGCAAGAAGCGGATAGGAGTTTACACCGCCCAGGGCAGAGCGGAGAATGTAGACTCCGCTTACGGTGAAGGAATCCGACAGCAGGCTGGGCAGGATGCTGGTGATGGCTACCGAAAGTCCCACAGGAACGGCCATCAGCAGTAGAATCACAAATATGAGCATGATAAACCATGTCATGACTTTTTACCTCCTGTCAGATTTTTCGCCTCCCGAAGCCAGGCCTGAATCACCCGGATGGTCAGCAGGATAAAGCCCACCAGCGGCGCAGACTGAATGAAATACATGGGCAGATGCAATGCGGCGCTGGTGGCGTGCAGATCAATGGACTGCCGTAAAAAGGTGACGCAGTAAGGCAGCATGATAAAACAGAAGATCAGGACCAGGGTGTGACGGACCAGACGCAGAACGGTCTGTCCCTTAGCCGGCAGGATGTTTAAGAACTGCTCGATCTTGATGGAGATCCGCTTTTTCACACAGTAGCTCAAACTGATAAAGACGGACCACACAAAGAGATACTGAGTCAGTTCCTCTGACCAGCTGAGTGAGTAGTTGAAAAAGTAGCGGGCAACGATCTGCATGCCCATGATCAGGACCATGCAGACCAGCAGGAGGATGAGAATCATCTCCTCCAGGTTCTCGTCGAGCCAGCGAATGATTTTCATGGGGGTTCTCCTTTGCGTTAGATTGTTTTCCTGCGGTTTACTCTATTCCCAGAACCTTCTTCATGTGCTGGATGGGCATGTCCTGACCGGTCCAGAGTTTGAAGGATGCCGCACCCTGAAAGAGCATCATGCTCTGGCCGTTGATGGTGCGGCATCCCGCTTCCCTGGCCATGCGCAGCAGTTCGGTTTCCCGGGGATCATAGATGGCGTCGGTGACGATGAGTCCCGGACGAAGATAGGAGGGATCCGGAATGTAGGTGGAGCCCTCCTGGGGTTTCATTCCCAGGCTGGTGGCATTGGCCAGCAGCACACTGTCCGCAATCTCCGCCTTCAGTCTTTCCAGATCTTCCAGATCATAAAAGTTCACCTTGCATCTGGTCTTTTCGTTTAACATGGCGGCGGTGTCTATGGCCCGCTGGTGAAATTCATCCCGGCGGTTAAAGATGGACATCTCCGCTACTCCGTCCAGGGCAGCCTGTACCTCCATGGCCTTGCCGGCTCCTCCGGCTCCCACAATGGTGATCTTTTTTCCGATCACGTCAATGCCCCTGTCTCTCAGGGAGCGCATATATCCGATTCCGTCGGTGATGGTGCCGGTGAGTACCCCGTTATCATTGACAATGGTGTTGACCGCTCCGCACATCTCCGCTTCCGGGGTGATTTTGTCCAGATACTGTATGGCTGCTATCTTGTTGGGCATGGACAGGTTGCCGCCCCGAACGTGCAGTGCCCGCATGGCAGCGATGGCTTCTTTCAGATTGCTCTGATCCACATCAAAGCACAGGTAGGCATAATCCAGTCCCAGGTAGGCAGCGGCCTCATTGTGCATGGCCGGAGACTGGGAATGGCGGATTGGATTAGCCATCAGTGTCAGCAGTTCCGTATGCCCTGTGATTCGTTCACTCATTTTGGTTCCTCCGTAATTACCAGGCGTCAGGCTTACGACGCTGTAATCGAAAACAGTTTAGCGCTTTGACGCGCTAAAGTCCATTGTAGCATAAGAAAGACCGCTTTGCCACAGTAAATTTCATAATTGTCCCCTCATGAACTAAAAAAACCGTTTTTCCTATCCCGTTTAGGGAGAGGAAAAACGGTCTTCAATTACTTTTTCTGATCCTTGTGGTATTTATCCAGCTGCCTGTCGTAATGCTTTTTGTCAGCTTTCAGTTTCAGGGCTTCTGAGAGATCCCTGGCCATATTAAAGAGATAGGCATTGTCACTGTTGCATTCCACTCCCTGGAGGACGGGCTTGAGCAATCCATAGGCTTTGGCCGGATCGCTTTTCTCGATCACGGCGGCATAGCTTCCGATTATCTCCGAGTTACCCGGATAATCGGCCAGCAGCTCTTCATGACAGGCAATGCTTTCCTCTTTCCTTCCCGCGTAATCCAGTGCTTCGCCGAGGTACAGGCGAAAGTTCCGGTCGTCCCCGTCTTTCTTCCAGCTGAAATCATTCAGAATCCGCCGGCATACCGACAACTCTTCCTCATACTTCTCCATGTCTGATAACAGATCGACATATTCATACAGCCAGCTCTCAACCTCGGCCAGATCTTCAAATTCAATGTCCAGCTGACGCAGGGTAGTTTTCGTCCTCTTCTCTACAAGGGGAAAGAAGATGTCTGCCGCCTTCTTCATGAGCTCATACCTTTTTTCCGGCTTCTCTTCGGTTGGCAGGTCATACTCCTCTTCCGCCAGGATCCTCCACTGACGCCACTGCTTATGTGATTCCGGATCCATATCTCCGAATATTCCGAAAAGAAGGGAGTACTCCGCCTCGTCAAACTCGTCATACTGAAAGCAGCGCAGCAGATCCTCCATGGCACAGGTGTAATGTTCCAGATTCAGGGGCTTTTTGTTGCTGATCATATCCGTCAGATCATCTTCCCCCGCAGCGCAGATCATCTGCAGTGCCTGTTTGGGGGTACTTTCCAGTTCGATCATCCTGTCGTAGACCTCTTTCACGCAGGGAGGATCCCCGGACCTGACCTGTTTTTTGACTGTTTTCATGATCGCATTGTTCAACATTAACGGCATCTTCCCAATCATCTCCTTCCTGAATGTCCTGTAATCATTATAATTTGCTCCAACCGTTTCTGCAAGCAGTTTTTTCTGAATTGTCAAAAAACTGGAGAGATCCGAAAACATTGACTTTTCCCGGCCGTACCACTATAATTTTGTTTGAACCAAATCTCGCCTTACAGGTTTTGGAAGTGAATGAAATGTGGATACTCTTTGCCTTTGGCTCCGCCTTCTTTGCCGGTGTCACGGCTGTTCTGGCCAAGTGCGGGATCCGAAAAACAGATTCCACGGTGGCGACGGCGGTGCGCACCATTGTGGTTTTGATCTTTTCCTGGCTGATGGTGTTTCTGGTGGGATCCCAGAGTCAGATCCGGGAGATTGGGGGAAAGACCTGGCTTTTTCTTATTCTCTCAGGTCTGGCCACAGAAGCCTCCTGGCTCTGTTACTTTAAGGCTCTCCAGCTGGGGGATGTAAACAAGGTGGTGCCCATTGACAAGTCCAGCACCATCCTCACCATTGTCCTGGCCTTTATCTTCCTTCATGAGGAAATCACACTGGTCAAGATGGCCGGTGTGGTGCTGATCGCTGTCGGCACCTTCCTGATGATTGAGAAGAAGGAATCATCCCCTGTAAAAACGGAAGGAAAGAGCTGGATTGTCTATGCCCTGCTCTCCGCCCTCTTTGCCAGTCTCACCTCCCTTCTGGGGAAGGTGGGCATTTCCGGTGTGGATTCCAACCTGGGAACCGCCATCCGTACCTTTGTGGTGCTGCTGATGGCCTGGGCCATGGTCTTTATTACAGGAAAAGCTTCCTATATAAAAGGGATCCCCAAAAAGGAGCTGGGGTTTATCTGTCTCTCGGGTCTGGCCACCGGGGGATCCTGGCTTTGTTACTACAGGGCTTTGCAGGACGGACCCGCCAGTGTGGTGGTACCCATCGACAAGCTGAGCATCCTGGTGACCATTGCCTTTTCCCGGGTGGTGCTCCATGAACGGCTCTCCAAAAAGGCGGCTTTTGGACTTGTGCTGATTGTATCCGGCACCCTGATCATGCTTATTCCCTGAGAAAACACATACGAACATACACAATAGATGGGAGGTTAAATAATGGCAACGAAAGAGAAACTATACACCATTCCTCTGATGGATGCCTTCCGGGCGGGAGATGAATGCCCCTTCTGCTTTGTGGAGCGCAGCCTGGAGGAGCATGCCCTGGAGTTTGTTCTGGGACCCGGGGCTTCCTACATGGAGGACGATGTGCGGGCTCAGACCGATGCGGCCGGGTTTTGCCGCATGCACTACAAAAAAATGTTTGACTACGGCAACCGTCTGGGTACCGGACTGATCTTAAAGACACACTTTAAAAAGCTGAATCAGGAGCTGGATGAACAGATCAGGATGTTTGCTCCCTCCCGCACGACTCTCAAGGACAGGTTCAAGAAGTCCAAACCGGCGGAAGGCGGCAGCCGTACATCCATCGGAGAGTGGGCTCAGTCCAAAGAGGAGAGCTGCTATATCTGCAACTTCTACAAGGAGACCTACCAGCGCTATATCGATACCTTTTTTGAGATGTACAAAAAGAACCCGGAGTTAAAGGAACTGTTCCTTCACAGCAAGGGTTTCTGTATTCCCCACTTCGGACAGCTGGTGGAAGAAGCGGACCGTACCCTCTCCGACAAGGAAAAGCAGGAGTTCTTTGATCACCTGTTCCCCATCATGAAGGAGAACCTGCAGAGACTCTATGATGATCTGGACTGGTTCTGCGACAAGTTTGACTACCGGAACAAGGATGCGGACTGGAAAACCTCCCAGGATGCCCTGCAGCGGGGCATGCAGAAAGCTGCGGGAGGATACCCGGCAGATCCGCCCTTTACGGCCAATCCCTGAGAATTAAAAAAGAGCAATGGAAGAGAACCTTCCGCTGCTCTTTTTGTGATTACAGCGTCAAAAGCCTGAGCCCGCGGGCTGCTTGCAG
>CAZJYM010000074.1:0-11913 GCA_964550245.1 uncultured Blautia sp.
CCGATGATACCGGCATCGTTTCCCAGTGCCGCCTTTTGGATCTTCGTGTTCACTCTTGAATTCCTCGTGTAGATCATGGGTTCCACCAGCTTTCGCAGGGGAACCATGAGGGCATCTCCGGCCTGGCTGATGCCTCCGCCGATGCACAGGACTTCCGGCTGAAAGATGTTGATGAGATCCGTGATGCCGATGCCCAGGTAATAGAGGTATCGGTCCAGCACTTCTTTTGCGGTTTTATCTCCGGCAGCTGCCGAATCAAATATCAGTTTTGCGTCCAGCACTTTTGCCTTTTGGAGCAGGCTTTCCTTTCCTGCTTCCAGGGCTTCTTTTGCCATGCGGATCAGAGCGGTGGCAGAGGCGTAAGCTTCAAAGCAGCCCCGTCTGCCGCAGACACAGGGCTCTCCGTCGTATTTGATGGTGAAGTGACCGAACTCTCCGGCGGCATAGTTGCAGCCCTCGTAGAGCTTTCCGTCCAGGATGATGCCGCCTCCGATGCCGGTTCCCAGGGTGACCATCACCAGGGAACGGCTTCCTTTGCCGCAGCCTGCCAGGTATTCTCCCCAGGCGGCGGCATTGGCATCGTTGGTAAAGGCCGTGGGCTTCTGGAAATGTTCCTCCAGCATGGCAGGCAGAGGGACATTTTCAAAGCTCAGGTTGTTGGCGTATTCCATGTATCCGGTGCTCCGGTTGGCGGTGCCGGGTACCCCAAGCCCTAAAGAGAGGATTTCATCCGGGGAGATCCCCGCTTTTTGCATCAGCCCCTCCGTGAGGGCGATGATGTCCCGGATCAGTTCTTCCGGCTTTTCTGAAGTGGGCAGGCTTCCCTGCATGAGAATCCTGCAGTTCTCATCCACAATTCCCGCCTTGACGGTGGTACCGCCCAGGTCGATTCCGATTCTAAACATGTCTTCTTCCTTCCCCGCGTCATTTTGGCTCCATTCCAAAACAGTACCGAATGTATTGTAACACGGTGTCCGGATCGTTGTCCATGCTGGCTACGGCCAGACAGGAATCTTCCTCCAGGGACATGATCTCTTCCAGATAGGAGCCTTTTAAAGAGATCCCCAGGGGGATGCCGTCTTCCGTTTCATACAGGCGGTCAGAAAGCCTGGTAAAAAGGTCCTCCGGCAGCACGGCAGAGAGATCCAGGTACAGGTTATCCTCCCGCATCCTGGAGATGAGACTCTTTGTGGTGACAATCACGTCGATGGTGCCGGTGGACTGCAGGCCCGAGAGCTTGATAAAGGAGGCCTCCGCAAAGGAGGATTCCGTGAAGTCCAAAGAGATGTCAAAGGTAGTGACCTGCTTTTTGCTTTTAATTCCGGCGTAATCCCGGAAGTCCTTTTCCAGGTTTACTGCCTCCTGGTGGGTCACATCAAGTTCATCCATAAACAGACAGTACAGCACATCCTCCTGGGAGTTGCGGTAGAGGATGCCGGCTCCCTGAAACAGGAGAAAGAGGACCAGACAGCCGATCAGGATCTGGGTGGAGTAGTAGGACCAGATGTATTCCAGCTTCCCTCCCCAGGTCATCCGGGAGAGTTTTTCTTTCTCTGCTTTAAGTTCCTGCCTGGTCATTGGACTCCTTTCTCTGGACAATGGGGAAGGTCATGGTGATGGAATTCCGGTAGTAGGGGATGGAGCTGAGGGCAAAGGACACCTGATCGGGGCCGTAGCGGGTGATCATCCGGTAGTAGATGTTGTAGAGCCCCACATGGCGCTCATTGCCGTCGCTGCCGTTGTGGTAGAGGATCTGTTTCGTCTTTTCCAGATCAAAGCCGGCCCCGTTGTCGGTGATCTCCATGCTCATCCGCTCTCCGCTTCGGTACACACTGATCTCGATGGTGGGAGAGGGGATGGGAATACCGCTTCCGTCGATGCTGAAGCCGTGCTTGATGGAGTTTTCCGCCAGGGGCTGGAGGATGGTCTTTAAGACATACTCCTTTTCCAGACCCGGCTCCACCTGATACATGAAACGGATGGACTGCTGGAACCGCTGGTTCATGATGCGGATGTAGGAGTACACATGGTTTAACTCGTTGGCCACGGTGATCATGCTGTCCCCGTAGGAGAGACCGATTCTCAGGTACTCGGCCAGGCACTGGATCATGCCGGAGGCGGTATCTGATTCTCCCCTGGCCACCTCATCCTGGATGCACTCCAGAGTGTTGTAGAGGAAGTGGGGATTGATCTGCTCGGTGAGAAGACGGATCTCCGTGTTGAACTTCATGGTCTCCTCCTGCTTGATCTGTTCGATCTGATCCTGGATGGTGTCATACATGCGGTTGATGGCCCCGCAAAGCTGGCCCACCTCATCGCTGGTGGAAAAGACCACTTTTTCCCGGTAGGTGTTGTCCGCGATCTGTTTTACCACCTCCGTCAGGGTGTTCAGGGGCCGGGTTACATAGCGGGTGAGAATAAAGGCCACGATCAGCAGGAAGAGGATCACCAGGGCCAGCAGCACCAGGATGGCGGTTCCCGTATCTCCATAGGCGGAGAGGAAGGATTCTTTCTGGACAAAGTTTAACAGGAAGAGTCCGGATCTCTCCAGGGGGGAGGCCAGAAGGTAACAGCGGCCGGCGGAAAACAGGGACTCTCCCTCATGGATTCCCTGCAGGCTCTGGATAAAGTCTTTTGTGTCTTCCCGGGAGAGAACCTCCTCCAGGTCCGGACTGCAGGGGGTTAAGGGTTTGCCCTCGGGGGAGAGAAGAAGAAATTCAGTGGTAAAGCCCGCCTCTTTCGGGAAGGTGAGGCTGTAGGAGACCATCTGGCTGTCCAGCAGCAGGATGATGTAGACATCCGGGGTGTAAGGCGCAAAGGCGATGCGGACGTAGTTCTGTTCTGAGAGCCGCAAGGGGAACAGGATGGGAATCACCCGGTCCATGCTGTAGAAGGGACTGGGGCGTTCCGAAAGCCAGGTAATGCCGTCTGCTGCTTTCCGCTCTTCCTCGGAGATTAAAGGCAGCAGGTCCGGCTGCAGGGAAGTGTTGTAGTGGCAGTAGTAATCCTTTCCGTCCCCGGTGAGAACCACCGCAGAGTGAACCATGTAGTTGCAGTGATGCAGGGAGGAGAGCACGTCCTGTACAGCCTCCTTGCGCACGGAGTTGGTGGACTGCGGATCCGCAAAGCTGTGAAGCTTTTCCGTAAAGTCTTCCGTGCCGCATACCGCCACGAACCGCTGAATGATATCGGTGTAGTTTACGTTGAGAGTCTGAACGGCATTCTCCGTCATGGAGCGGGCGCTGGAGAGGATGGTCTTCCGGGAGATGCGGCTGTAGTAGAAGACGGCCGTACCCAGAATCACCCCGGTGATCATCAGAGTCAGTCCCCAGATGATGATGCTGATCTTGGCAAACAGGCTGGCATTGTTGAACTTTTTAAAAATCCCGTTTTTCATCAGGAGTCCTCCCGGTGATCATTTTTTCCTGTTCTGAAAGTCAGAGGGGGTGATGCCGTAGATGTTCTTGAAGGCTCTGGAGAAGGAACGGTAATCCCCGTATCCCACATCGAAGGCCACGTCGCTGATGGAAACGCCGGGATCGGACAGGCGTTTCCTGGCATACTCCATTTTTTCCTTCAGCAGGTAGTCCCGCAGATTGACGCCGGTCTTGTTTTTGAAGTAGATGGCAAAGTAGGACGGACTGAGATGGACGTGATCTGCTATGTCCTTCAGCTTGATGTGCCGGTGAATGTTGTCCCGCATGAAGATCATGGCGCTGCGGATGATCTTGTCCTTCGGCTCTTCCTGAGGGATGGTTTCTTCCGAGTTTCCGTAGATGGCGTCTACAAACTCGGAGAGCTGACAAAAGGAGTCCGCCAGCCACTTCCGGATGGAAGTAAGGCTTGGACACTGGTACAGTTCCCTGGGATCGGCGGCCTCGGATACGTCCCGGCAGGTGTAGCTGGAAAACTCACTGCTGATGCGGCTGTACAGGGCGTAGCACATGCTGTACACATAGTTGGGGGGAGGCATGGGAACGTAGAGCAGACTGTCTACGAAATCACAGCAGTACTTTTCGATGTCCGCAGACTCCCCTCTTACGATGGACTGGATCAGAGGCAGGAAATCCACATCGTCCAGCTTCAGTCTGGGCGGTTCCGTACAGATCAGCTTCCAGTCCAGGATGTTCAGGTCATTGTCGTACAGGCGGTAGGTAAGCGCGGTCAGGGCCCGGTTGTAGGAGTAGGAGCATTCCGGAAGCCTGGATACGGTGTCCCCGATCCCCGCCAGGGGAGAGGGGAGACCTTTCTGGGAGAGAACGTTCAGGCACTCCCTGGCGGTTTCCTCCGGGGTGACCTCGGAACTGTTGAAGATGCCGATCAGCTTCCGGGTGTCGTACTGGAGGAACTTGTGGCCCCGGTGGGTGAAACGTTTCTCCAAAGCGTCCAGCACTCCGGGAGAAAGCAGGTCTGCCGGATCTTCCGTGGTAAATACCGTCACATAGCAGGAATCCAGACTCAGGTTGGACTGGGAGGAGAGAAGCCTTTTGCTGGCTTTTTCCGCATCCAGGATCTTTCCGTCGATCAGGTCCCTGAAAAAGGAGTTTGCGGATCCCGCATAGGCACTCATGGGATCCTGTTCGGGGACATGCCGGGACAGAGAGCGCTGGGAACAGATGCGGCACAGTTCATCACAGAGTTCCTGCTTGTCCAGGGGCTTCAGCAGATAGGCCCTGGCCCCGTAGCGGATGGCTTCCTTGGCATAGGAGAACTCGTCATACCCGCTGAGAATAATAAAATCCGTGCCGATGCCGGCTTCCCGGGCTCCGTGAATCACCTCCAGACCGCTTGCCTCCGGCATCTTGATGTCGATGATGGCGATGTCCGGACGGCGGGAGATGATCAGGTTTAACGCCTGTCTTCCGTCTCTGGCGGAGGCGATGATGGAAATACCCAGTGATTCCCAGTCCACGATGGCCTGCAGGCCGCTCAGGACAGAGGGCTCGTCGTCTGCGATGACAGCTGTATACGACTCCATGATTTAGGCCTCCCGTTTCCGTGGTGCAAATTTAGTTACATTGCACAATAATTGCTGTGCTTATTATAGATTAACTGTGAAAAACAGTCAATAATGACATGGAAAGGTCAGTGGAAAGTGTTACATATACAGATGAAAGTGTCCTTTAGGCTGGTACTGAAAAATGCTAAAATTGGGTATCATTTCACCGGTCCTGTCCAACGACGGACCAGGTCTAAAGAAAGGAGTTCACTACATGAACAAAAAGATTGTAAGCGCTGTTTTGTGCACCGCCATGCTGGCTTCCCTCACTGTCTGCGCCAGTGTTCAGGCAGATGCTCCGGATGGAGCCACCACCATCGAGGTCTGGACTGAGGACCGTCATGACGCAGAGTATGTGCAGTCCATGGTGGATCAGTACAATCAGACCAATGAGGACGGAATCTTCATCAACCTGACCATCATCTCCGATGACTACGCCAACATGATCCAGCTGGCCGTGGACGGAGGAACCGCTCCCGACGTGGTCGGAACCAACTGGGACGTGTTCAACAACTTCGTGGATGTGGGACTTCTGGTTCCGTTAAACGACTACATCGATGCGGATGAAGAGTTCCAGAAGGTCAATGAGCCCTACGAACATGCCTATGAAGGCGTCAACTTAAAGAACGGCAACATCTATCAGGTGTACTCCGGCATGCGTTCCGGCGTCCGGATCGAGTACAACAAGGACCTGCTGGAGGCCAGCGGCTTTACAGAAGTTCCCAAGACTCTGGACGAGTACATTGACATGGCCAAGAAGATCACCGAGGACGGCGCCGGCAATTACTACGGCATCGGCTTTACCTCCTCCTCTCCCTTCGAGAGACAGCTGGAGATGGTGGCTCAGGTGTCCGGCATTTACTACTATGACTATGTAAACGGCAAGTATGACTTCAGCGGCTACAAGGAAATCCTGGAAAAGGGACGCAGATTCATCGATGAGGGTATTGCTTATCCCGATCAGCAGGGTGTTGACAACATGCGTGCTCTGTTTGCCCAGGGACAGTTCGCTCTGTGGGGCAACGCTTCTCAGGAAGCCGGCGTGTTCACCAACCAGATCCCGGTAGAGGGATTTGAGTGGGGCGTGGCGGAAGTTCCGTCTCTCACCGGCGAGATCAAGGGCGCTCTGCAGGTAACCCCCAGCAAGGCCTGGAACATTCTCTCCACCAGCGAGCATCAGGACGAAGCCTGGAAGGTAATCAAGTTCTTCCAGTCCGAGGAATTCCTGAAAGGCTATCTGGAGGGCGGTTATGTACTTCCCATCTCCACCTACATGGACGGTGTGATCGACAAGAGCAAGATCGGCAGAATGGCCGACTTTGAGCTTCTTGACTACGAATCCGTTTATCCCGCTGCTCCCAATGTAAACCTGACCGGCGAGAACTACAGGGATGTTCTGTGGAATGCCATCATGGGCTACGTGGACATCGACGAGGCCATTGAGGACCTGAACACCCGTTACAATGACGCCCTGGATGCCGATGTGGCGGCCGGAACCACCAAGAGACTGGTGATTGCCGACTTTGATCCGCTGCATCCCGCAGAAGGTACCGCTGAGTATCTGGACGAGTAAGAGACCGGCGTTTAAGGGGAGGGGAAACGGCGCTGCCGGTTCCCCTCCGTGTTTTTAACCGGCTGGTGTGATACGGGAAGACCTCAGTGTTTCTCTCCCGCCTCCCCGTATCAGGAATCTTGGGAGGTTGATATGAATCAGAATGCGACTGGAAAAAAGAGAAAATTCACCCGGGACAGCGCAACGGTAGCTCTGATGATGGCCCCGGCGGTGATTTTCCTCTGTGTCTGCTCCATTTATCCGTTTCTATGGATATTCAGGTATATCTGCTCAGACTACAACGGTTTTACCGCCAATTTCACCGGAATGCGCAACATTACCCGGATGCTGTCGGACAAAACCTTCTGGATGAGCGTCGTGCATACGTTTGAGTATGCCTTTTACAAGCTGGTGTTCATCATCCCCCTGTCTCTGGTGGTGGCCGTGCTTCTGAACCAGAAGATGATGGGGACCAACGTTCTGCGTGGAGTCTACTTCATGCCCACCATTATCAGTACATCCATCTCGGGCATGATCTTCACGTTCATCTTTGCCACCCAGAACGGTATTTTAAACGCGGTGCTGAAAAGCCTGCACCTGATCCAGCAGCCCATACGGTGGCTGACTTCCCAGAACGTGGTCATGGCTGCGGTAACCATTATGGCCATCTGGGGCGGCTTCGGAAACTACATGCTGTACTTTACCACCGGCATGAGCAGTATCTCCGAGGATGTGTATGAATCCGCCAAGATCGACGGTGCCAACGCGGTTCAGACCTTCTTCCGGATCACCCTTCCCATGCTGGCTCCGGTACTGAAGGTGGTTCTGATGCTGGCCATCACCGGCGCCTTCAAGGATTACGAGGCCATCATGGTGCTCACCGACGGCGGTCCCGGCAACCGTTCCATGGTAATGTTCCTGTACATCTACGACCTGATCTTTGCCAGCGGCTCCGGTTCCCGTCCGCAGATCGGCTACGGCGCTCTGCTGAGCGTGGTGGCAGCCATCATAGTAGGTCTGGTGACGGCCGTTTACATGCTCGTGTCCAAGAAACTGGACGACGTAGTCTGACGGGGGGTGACAAGGTATGGAAAAAGGTAAGGAAGTATACTCAACCCGGACAAAGATCCTGCGTGCTGTTATCTGGCTGGTGATGGTCCTCCTGGCGGTGATCACCATTTTCCCCGTTCTGTACATTGTGTTCGGCTCCTTTAAGGAAAATGCGGAGCTGCTGGTGGGCGGCACCAACATCCTGCCCTCCAAGTGGGTGTTCCAGAACTACGTGGATGCCTGGCAGCAGGCCAACTTCGCCACCTACACCATGAACAGCGTTTTCCTGGCGCTGGGCGTGATGGTCATTTCCCTGCTGGTCTCCACCATGGCCGGCTATGTGTTCTCCAGGCGGGAATTCAAGGGAAAAGAACTGATCTACATGCTGTTTGTCATGTTCATGTTCATCAACGTGGGTTCTGTTTCCCTGCGGCCCCTGTTTGAGCTGGCCGTGAAATTAAAGATGAACCAGAGCCTGTGGACGGTTATGTTAATCTCCGCCGGCAGCGGCCAGGCCACCTACATCTTCCTGGCCAGAGGCTTTGTAAACTCCATCCCCAAGGAACTGGACGAGGCGGCCAAGATTGACGGATGCACCTTCTTCCAGATCTACCGGATGGTGATCCTTCCACTGTTAAAGCCTGTAATGGCCACCATCGCCCTTCTGTCCTTCAGACAGGGCTGGAATGAGTACATCATGCCGCTGGTATTCACCATGACCAACGACAAGCTCCGTCCTCTGACCGTAGGTGTCAACATGCTGAAGAATGCCGGCGACGGCAGCGCGGCCTGGAACATCATGTTTGCCGGCGCCACCATCGCCATCATCCCCATGCTGGTGATCTACTGCATGTTCAGCCGTTACTTCATGAGCGGCATGACTGCAGGTGCTGTAAAGGGTTAAACACAATAAATACTTTAAAAGGCTGCCGTTTCAGGTGAAACGGCAGCCTTTTGTCAGGAGAGAACCTGTTTGATCTCACGCTCGTACAGATCCACAGAGGTGTCAAGGATGGAGGTGTCCGGCATCCCGTCATGCAGGTCGCAGACGGCAACCCCCTGTCCTTTGTTCAGGGAGATGCAGCTTACCAGCCCCGGCTCTTTCAGGGCGGTCAGAAAGAGCTTCTTCAGGACGAAATAGGAATGACTGGTCAAAAATACCTGGATTCCCGTGTTTTCCAGCAGATCCAGGAACCGGCAGAGAGTCTCCGGATCCAGGGAGGATTCCACCTCATCGAGAAAGATCAGGGAGTTGTCATCCAGATACCCGTTGGAGAGCAGGCGGTCCAGCATGGCAATCTTCTTTACGCCGTCTGATACTGCGCCGATGGAAAACTTCTGATTCTTCCTGTTTTTGTAGTACCATCTGCCGGCCTGTTCGTCATACTCTGCTTTTCCGTCAATGATACTGTCAGTGAATGCAGCAGGGCTTTTGGAAATGCGCAGCGCCTTTGCAAGATCGAGGTAAGTGTCGTCAAACCCGAATGCATTATCTACTTCCCGGGACTTTAAGATCACGGAAAAGAGCGAAAAAACCTCTTTTGCAGGGATGAAGATGGAATTCCCCTTTTTTCCGTCATTCGGTGCAGACGCTGTTCTTACCCGGCTTTTAGCCCCTGGTGAAAACCGGCAGCGGATCTCGTCATCCCCCAGGCGGATCTTAAAGGCCAGGGGGCCTTTGGAGGATTTGGTGACCATGTCGCCGAGTCTCTCCACCTGGAAGGTCCATCGCAGCTTTTCTGAGAGTATGTCGGCAAACGGCCTGATATCTTCCCCCCGGTGGTATTCCTCGAAGGATCGTATCGCGGTGTAGAGAGCCTTCAGAAGAAAGGTCTTCCCGGTCCCGTTTTTTCCGATAATCAGATTGATCCTGGCCAGATGGTTGCAGGTAAAGTTTTCAATCGCTCCCAAATTTTGCACAGAGATCTCCTCAACTTTGCAACTCATCATTTCCGCCCCCTTATAATATGGAAGGAATCCGACTGACCGCTGTGCGGTCTGACGCCGGTGCATTTAAAATTCAACAACATTCTAAGTTTCTCTTACACGACTGTCAAGTGCGTAAAGGACAGGCAAATGCCCATTCTGCATGCTTTTTGTTACAGAAAGCCATGCATGGAAAAAGCGGCAGAAAAGTGGTATACTTCCGGTATCATCACGAGAAAGGAGAAGATCGGATGAAGGACTGGACACTGAGCCGGGACGGCTTTATCATGCACTACATGCTGGCGGGACCGGAGGTAACCGATTATGAGACGAAAACCCGGGATGCCAATCAGCTGAGGCTGGAAGCCAGGCTTCGATCTGAGATTGTAACTGAAAAGAAGAAGGAACTGAACATAGACGTAAAGATGGGGCAGCAGGCCCCCTGCGGTCTTCCCTGGGGAGTCTGGTACAGCCATGGAAGCTGTCTCATTGACCGGGGAAGCTTTTATTCCACCCTGAAGCGGATACGGATGACGGCGGCGGCTGTGCTTGTTGCCCCGGAAGACATGGAGGTCAAAACCACTCTCTGGACCTACATGTCCGTGGGAGTCTACTGCAACGGTATTCTGGTGGGGGAAGAGAAAAATCCCGTCTACAAGCCCATTCACTCGGAGGAACTGGTGCTGCCCCTTAAAAAAGGAAGGAACCTGATTGTTCTGGACTGTGAGAACCTGGGAGTCCGGGATACCAGAAACATTGTGGGACTGCAGTTACTGGAACACCAGAAAGAGATCCGGGTGGAACTTCCGGATGAAGCTTATCAGGAAAGCATTGCCGGAGCGGAAGAGCTGCTGGACGCACTGAAGATTCAGGATGAAAGGATCCGGGCAGATCTGGAGGAGGTTTATCCCGGCCTGGAGATTTCCGTATGCTTCCCGGTTGAGAGTCAGGACTACGATGCGGCCCGTCAGGGCCCCGTCTGGACAAAAGTTTCCCCGGAGATCCTGCTGGGAGAGGGACTTATGATTCCTGACTGCGCCATACGGATTCCGGTGAAAGTGGAGGTAAGTGGGGTTACACTTTCCAGAGCTTTGGAAGAGACCAGGCATCACAAACCCGTCTACACCCCTGCAGGCCTCAGTCGGGAGGAAAACTTTGAAGTCATCATTGGCCGCATTGCCGATGTGAAGTGCCTCAGCCGCAGTGTGTACGGCTTTGCCATCAGCAACATTCTGGCCAGAAAGTACCTGAACCGTCCGGATCCCGATGATCGGGAGAGACTCTTTGCGGTGCTCAAGGTAATTGAGGACCGGGTGGACTGTTCGGACTTTCAGCTTTGCGGGTTTCTCCGGTACATGCACTTCTACCCCATGGATGAGGAATTAAAGGAAAGAACCAGACAGGTGCTTCTCAACTACCGGTACTGGATGACCATGGAAGGTGCCGATGCCATGTGCTTCTGGAGTGAAAACCATTCCCTGCTGTTTTACAGCTGTGCCATGGATGCCGGGAATTTCTATCCCGATGATTATTTCCCCAGAGCCGGGATGACCGGAAGGCAGCTTCATGAATACGGACGGAAAAAAGTGCTGGACTGGATCTCAGATGTGGAGAAGTACGGGTTTGAGGAGTTTTTAAGCACGGTCTACATGTGCATCACCTTTATGGGGCTTCTTAATCTGGTGGACTTTGCAGAAGAGGAGATCTCCAGGAGAGCTGCCGCCCTTACGGACCGTCTGCTGGAGATGCTCTGTGACCACACCTTTAAGGGCTGTGTGGTGGCTCCCATGGGAAGGGTGTACCGGGAAGTCATCTATCCCTTCAGCCAGGGAGCCCAGGCACTGATGAACATGGTGGATCCCACCGCACCCTACTCCTACGGGGAGGGCTGGCTGGGAACCATGCCCACAAGCAGGTACCGGATTCCGGAAGGCCTTGTTGAAAGGATGAGGGGCTGCAAGGAGATGGTTTACACCTCCGGCAATGCAAAGATCGTGCTGGAAAAGAAGGAGGATTACTGCCTCACCTCTGTCTGTTCCCCCAGAGAACCGGGCTTTGTCCGCTGGACCAATGTCGAGAAAGATCCGGATGTGGACCGGGATACCCATGAATACAACAAGTCTCTGAATGAGTGCTTCCACGGCACCACCAGCTTTGGTCCCGGCGTCTTCGGGTATCAGCAGCACATGTGGTACGCGGCTCTGGACGGGGAAGCGGTGATCTTCACCAATCACCCGGCAGCCTCCTCGGAGGATACGGGAATGCGTCCCGGATACTGGAACGGAAACGGTGTCATGCCGGCCATCCGTCAGGACCATGGAAGGCTGGGAGTCATCTATCACATCCCGGAGAGTTACCCGGTGCATTTCACCCATCTCTACTGTCC
>CAZJYM010000075.1:0-9019 GCA_964550245.1 uncultured Blautia sp.
TCGATGTTGCTTCCGGGATAACATTTTTCCCTTTACTGACTCTTTCTGAACTGCTGTTTTCCGTCTTGTGTTGACTGTTTGTATCATACAGAGGAGTTCCACACTTTGTACAGAATTTTATCCCGTCCTCCATATAAGCTCCGCATTTTCTACAGTACATCTTTCTTTCCTCTCGTCAGATTTATAATGAGCCTTTCAACTCATATTACAAGTTCTCCTTATTGTTTCTGAAAATGATATGACAAAAGAGAATAGTAATCACATAGTTTTCCGTCTTAACGATCTCATCTAACAGGAGTTTTACTATCTTCCACGATTCTCTTGTCAAATTTTTTAAACCATTTAATCTCATTTCAGTAGATTTGAGGTAATCACTATGCGTGATCATCTCTTAGTTCTGCTCTCAGGATAAATTTTATGTAAAATACTAAAGAAGTTTCACACTCACAAGACATTCCCTATTTGCACTTACATCGTTTACTTTGGATTAGTCCCATACAGACTTGTATTGCTGAATCAGCTTATCCTGGAATCACCTTGTTTTTCTGATTCGATTCAATGTTTTCAGAAATATCTGTGGTATCCTCTAAGTCAGGCACATCATTCTACATCCTCATGCTGAAAATGTACCCTGGTTTACCAATTTTTAGTGGTTTCATTTTCTTTGTCGTATTTATACTTGCCGTAATCACTCAGTTTATGAAAAGCTCATCTTACGAGTCCCTTATACGCTTCGCTACCATCTAATTGGGTAAGAGACTGAATTTAAACCTATAGGTGCGCCTTCAAACTCATCCATTCACCCATTATTGTATTGAAGAATCCTCTTCAAATTCATTAATGGTATTCATTCTCTTTTTTTCGAGAATATCATTATTTCCTGTAATCGAAACTATTAAACTAAATTTCCCGATGTGCTGAGGTTACTGCGTTCTTCTTTATGCCAGTCGTACTGCCCGCGATCCTTTTACATCATAGAAAACATTAGAAGTGAGAAAAGCCCGTTTAAGGTTTTTCTAAATTGCGGATTCTTCTCCTTTTTGAAATGATTTATTATTATCGTAGAAAATTCTAAACTCCACTTTTTGCATTGTCAACATATATTTCAATCCTGTTTCTGCCTTCTATTTGACAGTTTTTGACGCCAATTGGAATCAACTGCTCTATCTTAGCGAATCATCATTTATGGGCCTGTACAAACTTCTTATTACCTCCTTCCTTCCTAAGAACTGAGACGAACCCATGTTCCATGGACTTTCGCATCTCTTCGGAAGGCTCTTTCTCTTCCAGGTTCTTTTGCCTCTCTTTATGAGTACATTTTTCCTGCTATATCTCTCTAATAATGAGAGAGAGTCGATAGCAAAAGAGTCCCCCACATTTCTGTGGGGGACTCTCTTTTTTCTATTCAATGTCATTATAGCGAGAATGTCCTATCTCTCCCAGGTCCCTGCCTTCTCTCCCAACGGAATCTCCAACAGCTTCCTGACACGGATCTCCAGCAGCTTTTCCAGGGCCTTCAAATGCTCTTCCGGTAAGTTGTTCTCGGGATGCCGTCTGAAGGTGAAACCGATCATCCCTGACAGCTGTTCCTTCTGCTTCTCTCCCATCACGGCAGCGCATACATCCTCAAAGGAAACCTGGTAAGGAGTGCCAATCGCCCGGGAGTAGTTCAACAGCTTTTCAAAGTCTTCGATTTCAGCTTTCCCTGCATGGCACATCAGAGAAAGTCCGTTGTCAAAGATCGGGGCGGGAGCTTTGATTTTACCGGTCCTGTTATCCCGCAGGAGTCCAAAGTTCCCAAAATGTCTGTCGTAGTTGTAAATCAGAGCGTCAAATACCAGCATGCTGCGGATCTGTTCTCCATATTCAGGGCCAAGATCATCACAGTATTCTACACAGTCAAAAATGTCTCCGGTCTTTACCAGCCTGCCGATGGGGGTAAAGGAGGTGTCCTCATCGGTAAAAAGTGTACAGCTGGAAGCGATCATCCCCTCCCAGGTCTCCAGATCATAATGGACTGCGTTTAATCCCATCCTCTCCGCGATCTGACAGGCATAGAATTCGCAGTACGGTTCTCTCCCCGTCATGAAGGCGCCTCTGTCACCGCCCTTGTACAGACAGATCCCGTTGTTTTCGGTGATTCTCCAGGCCTTGGGCAGCATCCCGTGGGTGGTCAGCTCCGGAGAGATGGTGAATTCCTCCTCTCCCTGCGCCTCACCGGTAAAGGCCACCCGTGCCAGCTTTTCCGAGAAGGGGTTCCGATACAGGCTGTAGTGGGCAAACTTCCCGTCAAAGTCTTCCGGTACAATCCAGTAGCTGTCATTCAGGGACAAACCCTTACTCACGTCAATGATCCCTTTTGTGTCCCAGGGGCCAAGCCCCAGTGTCCAAAGGATATTTCCGGCGAAGGTACGGTTTCTGGGAATCACTCTGCGCTTCAGCCATTTGAGCACCCCTTCCCCGGTGCACTCCATATCCAGAGGAAGCAGATGCCGGGTTTCCTCTTTCACGCTCCGGATCTCAACCACCAGCCCCTTCATGCCTCTTTTTTCCATGACAAATCTCATCAGCTCCCTGTCGTAGATACGGAGGCTGTAAACCCTGTTCTCCATTATCCCTCCTGGGTATTACCCGGTGCAAAGTTACTCCCGGCGAGGGCAACTTTACATGTCTTCTTACAGCATGCAATCCCGTACTGGTAGCTCTTCCCGCAATGCTCTCCATGCAGCCGGTCTGCAAGGTGCAGATCTTCAATCTGTTTCAGTGCCTCCCGGGCACCTTTATCCAGATCCCCATCATGGGCGTATTTCACTCCAATGACGACTCCCAGACTTTTTCCATCTCCCAGAATGAATATGTTTCCCTGCCCGTCACCGCTCACCAGCCAGTCCGCCTTAAACTGCAGCAGCCTCAGCAAAATATCATGGTAAAAATTTCCCTTCTCGACGCTGATGCTTCGCTGCAGGTAGTCATTCACGGACTGCTCTGCACCCTTTTCGTCACCATCCTGGATTGCCTGGCACAGGATCCGCAGGGATTCTCTGTCTTCACGGGCCCTTTCAAAGAAAAGTTTCTCCGTCTGATCCATAAAGATGCTCCACACTTCCCGGCGAGTCAAATCCGTACGAATCTTCTTTCTGACAGTTCCGCCATCCGCCAGAGTCTGCATCTCCTCAGTGCCAATCCGTCTTACGAATTCCCGTACGCAGTCGTTTCCGCTGGTGCCTGCCCAGTACATGAACAAAAAGCGAACCGGACCATTTCTTATATCAAAGCAGTATAAGAGCTCCCCAGATCATAATGTCCAGGAGATCCCTTACTTCCCTCTCCGTAAAGCCAAAATACTGGTCGCAGTATGTATCTGTGACCGACGCGGTTTTCAGATCATAAAGCCCTGTAAAAATGCCCTCCCTGGAAATCTGGAGGCATCCTGCCAGCACGACAAGTTCAAGGCTGTTGGACCTTAAGACAGATCCCGGCAGACCGCAAATCAGGGAAGCCATCTGATCATAGTAACCCCTTACTCGTCAATCAGCAGGATCACCTTTTTGCCGTAATGCTTCTCCAGAAGACGGCAAAGTACACTTAAACTACCGGTAATCGTGCTTTCGCTTTTGCCGGAATCAAAAAGTCTTCCATACCTTTCCCTGTCAGTTTCATCCAGCTTTTCGCTGGTGGTGAGAAAGTAAAATTCCAAAGCCGCATCCGTGATCAGATCATCCATTATCCAGCAGGAATCCCGGTAATTATCATCAATGAAGTTCTGAAAGGAGAGATGGACAACCGGGTACTTCCCCCTATACTTCTCACAAAGTTCCCTCTCTTTCGAGATTTCAAGCCCGTCACCGCCCGGTTCATTGCCGCGTCCCTTCCTTTATGGTATGAATTGTGATCTGCACGAATCATGATCATTATACCTCAGGGCGGACTGCAGTTTCAAGGGATTTTTAAAAAGTATTTCTTGAATTATTTTTCTGAAATGTATTTTCTTTCTGGAAGCATAAAAAAGGGACCTCCCGAAGGATGTCCCTTTCATCTCATTCTTATCAGACTCTGGAGAGATACTCTCCCGTCCGGGTATCGATCTTTAACTTGTCCCCGGTGTTTACGAACAGGGGAACCATCACCTGGGCTCCTGTCTCCACCGTGGCCGGCTTGGTAGCGCCCTGAGCGGTATTTCCCGCAAAACCGGGCTCCGTTTCGATCACTTCCAGCTCCACAAACAGAGGAGGCTCGATGGCAAACACATTGCCGTTATGGGAACAGACCTTCACGATCTCATTTTCCTTCACAAATTTCAGTGAATCCCCTACCTGCTCCTCGGTCAGGGCCACCTGGTCGAAGGTCTCGTTGTTCATGAAGTGATAGAAGCCCCCGTCATTGTACAGGTAGCTCATGTCCACCCTGTCAATACGTGCCTGAGGAAATTTCTCCGTAGGGCGGAAGGATCTTTCCAGAACGGCGCCTGTAATGATGTTTTTGTATTTGGTTCTCACAAAGGCAGCGCCCTTGCCTGGTTTTACATGTTGAAATTCCACGATCTGACACACATTGCCGTCAATTTCAATCGTGATGCCGTTTCTGAAATCACCTGCTGAAATCATATATTACTTTCCTCCTCTGATCTAATAGCCTGCCATTCCCGGAGCACCCGCTCCGGGAATTATTCTATAATACCTGTATCTAATTTTCAACTATTTTTTGAGATACGGCTCCAGTTTCTCCTCGATTTCCTTTATGAGTCCCTCAAAGGACTTGACGCCGGTGACCACTTCCACATCCTTGAACTTCTCGTACACCTGGTCTCTCTGGCGGATCATCTTTCTCAGCTTTTCCTCCTGCTCTTCCTGGTCCTCCTCATCCGATATGGGATAGTTGCCGGAGCTCTCCAGCCTCTTCCGCAGGGTTTCATAGGACCCCTTAATGTAGACCACGGTTCCCATTTCCTTCAGGTACTTCTGATTCTGCTCCAGCAGAGGAACTCCGGAGCCCACGGAAATCACCTTCTGTTCCGGGTCCTGGGCCAGATCCTTGATCTCCACCGTCTCCAGAGCCCGGTAGAAAGGTTCTCCAAACCGCTGGAAGATCTCCTTCATGGACATATTCATCTTGCCGGTAACTACCTTATCCACATCCACAAAGGGAATCCCCAGATCCTGAGACAGTTTCTTGCCCACTCTCGTCTTACCGGAACCCATAAATCCTATAATCACGATGTGATTCACGAAGTCCTCTCCTCCTTCAGGTAAAAGTATAGAACCACTCTTTCCAGATATCTTTTCAGCACGATCTGAATCTCCTCATGAGGATCAATGGGCTTCACCAGAATGTTGCGGATCCCCGCCCGTTTAGCCCCGTAAATATCCGTAAAAAGCTGATCTCCAATAAAGATGGTGTTGCCTGTATCGGTTCCCAGAAGTTCCATGGCCTTGCGGTAGCTGCGGACAGAAGGTTTGTGCGCTTTCTCGATGAAGATCTCGCCGATGGGTTCATTAAAGGAGGACACCCGCTTAATCTTGTTGTTGGAGAGAAAACAGCTGCGAAATCCCAGTTCCCTTAAATGCCGGAACAGGGCAATGGCTCTCTCATCCGCCGGTGCCCCGTGGGGCACCAGGGTGTTGTCGATGTCAAACAGCAGTCCCCGGTATCCCTCCCGGTAGAGCTGTTCAAAATCAATATCATAGGTGGAATCCCGGTACTCATCCGGAAAAAAGCATTGAAACATTGCGGCCGCTTCCCTGTTATCTCTCTGAGAGCGGCACATACTCCGCCGGGGGAAGGATGTTCTTGTAGGCGGGACGGATGATCTTGTCCGTATTAATCAGCTCCTCCATGCGGTGAGCGCTCCAGCCTACGATTCTGGCCACGGCAAAAATGGGGGTATACAATTCCAGCGGAAGATCCAGCATGCTGTACACGAAGCCGCTGTAGAAGTCCACGTTGGCGCTGACGCCCTTGTAGATCCTTCTCTCCTGGGCGATGACTTCCGGAGCCAGTCTCTCCACCAGGGTGTAGAGGTTGTAGTCCTTCATTCTGCCCTTCTCCTTGGCAAGACCCTGCACGAAGGTCTTGAGCACTTCCGCTCTGGGGTCGGAGACGGAATAGATGGCATGGCCCATTCCATAGATCAGGCCCGCATGGTCGAAAGCTTCCTTGTGAAGAAGACGACGGAGGTAATTGGCCACTTCCTCCTCGTCGGTCCAGTCCTTCACTTCCTTCTTCATGTCCTGGAACATGCTCACCACCTTGATGTTGGCGCCGCCGTGCTTGGGTCCCTTTAAGGATCCCAGGGCCGCCGCGATGGCGGAGTAGGTGTCCGTACCGGAGGAGGACACCACATGGATGGTGAAGGAGGAGTTGTTGCCGCCGCCGTGCTCCATGTGCAGGATCAGGGCCAGATCCAGGATCCGGGCCTCCAGTTCCGTATATTTCTTATCGGGCCGGAGGATCCGCAGTAGATTCTCCGCCGTGGATAATTCCTTCTTGGGGTTATGGATGTACAGGCTCTTCCCCCGGACATAGTGATTGTAGGCCTGATAGCCGTACACTGACAACAAAGGAAATACCGAAATCAGATTCAGACACTGCCGCAGCACGTTGGGCAGGGAAGTGTCATCCGGGTTCTTGTCGTACGAATACAGGGTAAGGACGCTTCGGGACAGGGCGTTCATGATATCCTTGGAGGGAGCCTTCATCACCACGTCCCTCACAAAGTTTCTGGGCAGAGACCGCTGCTGCGCCAGCAGGTCGCAGAACTCCTTTAACTGCTGCTTATCGGGCAGTGCCCCAAACAGAAGAAGATAGGCCGTCTCCTCAAAGCCGAAGCGTTTGTCCTTCACAAAACCTTCCGTCAGTTTCTTGATGTCGTAACCGCGGTAGGAGAGAGTACCTGCACAGGGAACTTCCTTCCCGTCCACCACTTTGGTCGCCTGCACATTGGAAATCTGGGTGAGTCCGGCAAGAACTCCCTTCCCATTGATATCCCGAAGTCCTCTCTTCACATCGTACCGGGCATACTCGGAAAGCTCAATGGTGCTGTGTTCTCTGCAGATTTCCGTGAGCTTTTCCAGCTGCGGTGTTACTTTCATGTTGTATCCTGCCATAATTCAAATCCCCTTTCTTTAGTATTTTTTGCCGATTATTGTCCCTCCTCATACAGCGTTTTCGTTAATCTACGGCATTGTGTTCTTATTATAGCATGAATTTCCTCTGTGGTCCATATCAGAAAATTCCCAATTGTCCTGGAAATCAGAAAACATCCTCAATTTTCCCCTCAAACGCTTAATAGTTCCCCTGTTTGTAAGTGGAAAGGAAATCTGCCAGCTTTTCCGAGGCTTTCCGTAGCTGGCGCACATTGGGCAGGTAGACGATGCGGAAGTGATCCGGCTGTCCCCAGTTAAAGCCCTTCCCCGGAACAATCAGCACCTGTTTTTCATGGAGGAAATCCAGGGCGAACTGCTCGTCGTTTACGATGTCAAACTTCTCCGTGTCCAGTTTGGGGAAGATGTAGAAGGCCGCTTTGGGCTTTACGGCCGTGATGCCGGGGATGTCATTGAGAGCTTTGTAGATAAAGTCTCTCTGCTCATAGACTCTTCCGCCGGGACGGATGTACTCGTTGACGCTCTGATACCCTCCCAGAGCGGTCTGCACGATGGACTGGGCGGGCACGTTGGAGCAAAGCCGCATGGAGGACAGCATGTTCAAGCCCTCGATATAGCTTTTGGCCCGGTGTTTGGCTCCGCTTAAGATCATCCATCCCACCCGGAACCCGGCGATCATGTGGGATTTGGACAGTCCCGAAAAGGTGACACAGAACACATCCGGTGCCATGGAGGCGATGGAGATGTGTTCGTATCCGTCCATCACCAGCCGGTCATAGATCTCGTCGGAAAAGATGATCAGCTCATGTTCCCGGGCGATCTGCACGATCTGTTCCAGGATCTCCCTGGGGTACACCGCTCCCGTGGGGTTGTTGGGGTTGATGATCACGATGGCCTTGGTCCTGTCCGTCACCTTGCTGCGGATGTCCTGGATGTCCGGATTCCAGTCCGACTGCTCATCGCAGATGTAGTGGACCACATTTCCTCCCGCCAGGGTGGCCGTGGCTGTCCATAAGGGGTAATCCGGGGAGGGAATCAATATCTCATCCCCGTTGTTTAAAAGGGCCTGCATGCACAGGCTGATGAGCTCGCTCACCCCGTTGCCCGTATAGATGTCATCAATGGTCACCCCGGGGATCTGCTTTAACTGGGCATACTGCATGATGGCCTTTCTGGCGGAAAAGATTCCCTTGGAGTCTGAATACCCCTGGGAGGTGCGGATATTGCTCATCATGTCCAGGATGACCTCCTGGGGAGCTGAAAAGCCGAAGGGATAGGGATTGCCGATGTTCAGCTTTAAAACCTCCATGCCCTCCTCTTCCATTCTCCGGGCCTCATCCACCACCGGTCCTCTCACATCGTAAAGCACGTTGTCAAGCTTCGATGATTTTTCAAAAACTCTCATAAATTTCCTCCTCATCCGGGACAGGACTCTCCTCCGGTACAGCCGGATTTCCTCTCCTGCCGGGTTCATTCCCTATATAATCTCATATTTGAGGCCTTCGTGCAAGTCTTTTCTCACTCCGTAACACTTTCGAAACATTAATTTAACAATATTTTTTTCAAAAAAGTCTTGCATCTTTTGAAAAACTGGGGTATACTTAGCAAGTCCGTTGGACATGGCCAGTTGGTCAAGGGGTCAAGACGCCGCCCTCTCACGGCGGAAACACGGGTTCGATTCCCGTACTGGCTATTCGCCATCAACGTTTCGGAATTCGGTTCTTCCTTTCTCCGAATTCAAGAAGAGAACCAATCAAAATTTAATTTTGATTGGTTTTTTTGTACCCAAATTCACAGAAGCATCATACAACCCTGTTACTATTTACTATAAGGAAGGAATACGAACAGGGCGGGACTCTCCGGCGCGGGACAAACCCCGGAGATTTCCCAATCAATACAGGAGGATCTATGGATACATT
>CAZJYM010000075.1:9119-11775 GCA_964550245.1 uncultured Blautia sp.
GCGGGACAAACCCCGGAGATTTCCCAATCAATACAGGAGGATCTATGGATACATTAAAAATACTTGTGGTGGACGATGAGAGCAGGATGCGCAAACTGGTGAAGGACTTTCTCTCCAAGAAGAATTTCCAGGTGCTGGAAGCCGGGGACGGCGAGGAGGCCATGGACATCTTCTACAAGGAGAAGGATATCGCCCTGATCATCCTGGATGTGATGATGCCCAAGATGGACGGATGGGAAGTATGCCGGGAAGTGCGGAAAAACTCCCGGGTGCCCATTATCATGCTGACCGCCAGAGGAGACGAGAGAGATGAACTGCTGGGCTTTGACCTGGGCGTGGACGAATACATATCCAAACCCTTCAGTCCCAAGATCCTGGTGGCCAGAGTAGAGGCCATTCTCCGCCGTTCCGGTCAGGATGCCGCTCAGGACGTGATCAGCGCCGGGGGTATCGTCATCGACAAGACGGCCCATCTGGCCACGGTGGACGGAAAGCCCATGGAGCTCAGCTTCAAGGAGTTTGAACTTTTGACCTACTTCCTGGAAAACGAGGGCATTGCCCTGTCCAGGGAAAAGATCCTGAACTCCGTGTGGAATTATGATTATTTTGGAGATGCCCGGACCATTGACACCCATGTGAAGAAGCTGCGCAGCAAGATGGGTGATAAGGGAGATTACATCAAGACCGTATGGGGAATGGGGTACAAGTTTGAATCACACAGCTGATGACAAAGATAAAACCAAAAAGCCCTCCAGGACCCACTCCATCCGCAATCAGATCGCAGGGCTCTTCATCGTCCTGTTCCTTCTCACTCTGCTGGCCATTACCCTGATCAACGGACTGTTTCTGGAACAGTACTACATCTCCCGAAAGGCCAACGTGCTGGAGGAGGCGGTGGAATCTCTGGAAAGTCTGGACACCCGGGAAGAACTCTACGAGGAAAACGGTCAGCGGGAAGAGGTGGAAGTGCCTGCAGACCTGCTGCGGAGAAGCTCGGGCAACAACCTGTCCTGGGTGATCATCTCCCGGGACAACCAGAGAATCGCCCATGTGGGTGACAACAAGAGCATGCTTCAGGAGCGGCTCTTCGGATATGTTTATCTGGATGTCCAGAATACCGGGGTTCACATCCTGGATCAGCTGGACAACTACGTTGTCCAGCAGGTCTACGACCGCTACGCGGGCATGGACTATGTGGAGGCCTGGGGATCCCTCTCCAGCGGAAACTTCTTTTTAATCCGGACTCCTCTGGAGAGCATGGAGGAAAGTGCGGCCATATCCAACACCTTCTACTTCTTTGTGGGCTTCTTCATCCTTCTGATCAGCGGATTTTTCATCTGGATCTGCACCGACCGCATCACCGCCCCCATCCGGGAACTTACCAGGCTTTCCGAACGCATGAGCAACCTGGAGTTTTCCGAGCGCTACACCAGCAAAGCCGGCAATGAGATCGACATCCTGGGGGACAACTTCAACCGCATGTCCAGACAGCTGGAGCTCACCATCTCCGAACTTAAATCCGCCAACAACAAACTGAAACAGGATATCGCCGACAAGATCAAGATCGATGAGATGAGAAAGGAATTCCTGGACAACGTCTCCCACGAGCTGAAAACCCCCATCGCCCTGATTTCCGGCTATGCAGAAGGCTTAAAGGAAAACATCACCGATGATCCGGAGAGCATGGAGTTCTACTGCGATGTGATCATGGACGAATCCGCCAAGATGAACAAGCTGGTCCAGAACCTTCTGACTCTCAACAAGCTGGAATCCAACCGGGATGATGTGGCGATGGAACACTTTGATCTGGTACCCCTGATCTCCGGAGTACTCCAGTCCATGGAGATCCTGATCCAGCAGAAGAATGCCCGGGTAATCTTTGACAAAGACCGGTCCGTGTATGTGTGGGCCGATGAGTTTAAGACCGAGGAGGTCATCACCAACTACGTGAGCAATGCCCTGAACCACCTGGAAGGGGAAAATCTCATAGAAATCCGCATCCTGAGCGAGGGAGAACGGGTAAAGGTCACCGTATTCAACACCGGCCAGCCCATCCCGGAGGAGGATCTGCCCCTGGTGTGGAACAAGTTCTTCAAGGTGGACAAGGCCAGAACCCGGGAATACGGGGGAAGCGGCATCGGTCTTTCCATTGTAAAGGCCATCATGGAGAGCATGGATCAGGATTACGGCGTCCAGAACTACGACAACGGGGTAGCCTTCTGGTTTACCCTGGATCAGAAGGCCTGGAATCCGGAGCAGAAAAAAGGATCTTGACAAAGGTTCTTCCTTCTGCCATAATAAAATCACCTGAGAGGCACAGATACGGGCTTGTACTGGTTTCGACGGGGGTTTTGAAGTTGCGGAAGCCATCCGCAGTCTCCCGGACTGCGTTATAACCGGGAACCTAAATATAAACGCAGACGATTACAATTACGCGTTAGCAGCGTAAGCTGCTCGTCAGCCCCCATGCACTCACACGTGGGGATCCTGGCGTCGACAATGTGAGAAACCTTGCCGGGTAAGCTTTGCCCCGGCAGATGTATCATGAAGCTACTAAAACCTCAAGCCTGCCGCCGGGCGTGAGGCAAAGGGAATGTAAAATCAGCGGCTGCGATGGGAGATGCCGCAGGGGATAGGCTTTCGGACAGGGGTTCGA
>CAZJYM010000076.1:0-2259 GCA_964550245.1 uncultured Blautia sp.
CTGGATCAAGTCCAATCAGATTGAGGCTGCCCGTGTGGCCATGACCCGTTACATCAAGAGGGGCGGCCAGGTGTGGATCAAGATTTTCCCCGACAAGCCCGTGACGGCCAAGCCTGCTGAGACCCGTATGGGTTCCGGAAAAGGAACCACGGAATACTGGGTAGCGGTGGTGAAGCCGGGTCGCGTGATGTTTGAAATCGCAGGGGTTTCCGACGATATTGCCCGTGAAGCATTGCGTCTTGCCATGCACAAGTTGCCATGCAAGTGCAAGATCGTTTCCCGTGCAGACTTAGAAGGCGGTGATAACAGTGAAAATTAATGTATTCGTGGAAGATTTAAGGAAGAAATCAGCTGCAGAACTGGAAGAGGAGTTAGTAGCTGCCAAGAAGGAACTCTTCAATCTCAGGTTCCAGAGCGCAACCAAACAGCTGGAGAATACCAGCCGGATTCGGGAAGTTCGCAGGAATATCGCCAGAATCCAGACAATAATCACTGAGCAGGCCAACACTGAGAAATAACGGGATACAGGAGGAATCACATCCATGGAGAGAAATCTGAGAAAGACCCGTGTGGGCAAGGTTGTCAGCAACAAGATGCAGAAGACAATCGTGGTTGCCATTGAGGACCATGTTAAGCATCCTCTTTACAAGAAGATCGTGAAGAGAACCTATAAACTGAAAGCTCATGACGAGAACAATGAATGCAGCATCGGCGACACCGTTCGTGTGATGGAGACCAGACCTCTGTCCAAGGACAAGAGGTGGAGACTGGTGGAAATCGTAGAGAAAGTGAAGTAAGGAGGATACCAGTATGATTCAGCAGGAGAGCAGACTGAGAGTCGCAGACAACACTGGTGCGAAAGAAATCCTTTGTATTCGTGTTATGGGCGGCTCCACCAGGAGATACGCCAATATCGGCGACACCATCATCGCTACTGTCAAAGATGCAACACCAGGGGGCGTTGTCAAGAAGGGCGATGTGGTGAAGGCGGTTGTGGTCCGCACCAGAAAGGGTGCCCGGCGCAAGGACGGATCCTATATCCGTTTCGATGAGAATGCGGCCGTAATCATTAAAGACGACTTGACTCCGAGAGGAACACGTATCTTCGGGCCGGTAGCCAGAGAGCTTCGTGAGAAGAAGTTCATGAAGATTGTGTCCTTAGCTCCGGAAGTATTATAGGAGGGTTCCCAATGTCAGCGATGAAAATCAGGAAGGGCGACACGGTCCGCGTGATCGCCGGAAAAGACAAGGGCAAGGAAGGAAAGGTTCTTGCCGTAAACGTGAAGAAGAACACCGTTCTTGTGGAAAACATCAATATGGTTGTGCGGCACTCCAAACCCAGCATGGCCGATCAGAACGGGGGAATCATCAGCAAGGAGGCCCCTCTTCATATCTCCAACGTAATGCTTCTGGCAGACGGCAAACCCACCCGGGTAGGATTTAAGATGGATGGGGACAAGAAGGTCCGGGTCGCCAAAGCCACCGGCGCTGTGATCGACTAAGGGTGAGAGGAGGCAGACGAAGTGAGCAGATTAAGAGAGGTTTATAAGAACGAGATCATGGATGCCATGATCCGCAAATTTGGTTATAAAAACGTGATGGAAGTTCCCAAGCTGGAGAAGATCGTGGTGAACATGGGCGTAGGCGAGGCCAAGGAAAACGCCAAGCTGCTTGATTCCGCCATTACCGACCTGGAGACGATCACCGGACAGAAGGCAGTGGCCACCAAGGCCAAGAAGTCCGTGGCCAACTTCAAGATCCGTGAAGGAATGGCCATCGGCTGCAAGGTAACCCTCCGGGGCGAGAAGATGTATGAGTTTGCAGACCGTCTGATCAACCTGGCCCTTCCCCGTGTAAGAGACTTCCGGGGTGTGAATCCCAACGCCTTTGACGGCAGAGGAAACTATGCCCTGGGCATTCGTGAACAGCTGATCTTCCCGGAGATCGACTATGACAAGGTGGACAAGGTTCGGGGCATGGATGTGATTTTCGTCACCACCGCCAAAACGGACGAGGAAGCCCGTGAACTGCTGAGACTGTTCAATATGCCCTTTGCCAGGTAAACAGGGCATTTCCATATGTTAGGAGGATTACATTCATGGCTAAAACAGCAATGAAAATCAAGCAGCAGCGCAAACAGAAATTCTCCACCAGAGAGTATTCCCGCTGCAGAATTTGTGGACGTCCACATGCGTATCTGAGGAAATACGGGATTTGCAGAATCTGCTTCCGCGAGCTGGCATACAAGGGCCAGATCCC
>CAZJYM010000076.1:2359-6308 GCA_964550245.1 uncultured Blautia sp.
GATCCCGTCCATTTTGAACATGTAAAGTCTGAAGTAGAGGAGGAAACTTACATGACTATGAGTGATCCAATTGCAGATATGCTTACAAGAATCCGTAATGCCAATACTGCAAAACATGATACGGTGGATGTGCCTGCATCCAGAATGAAAATCGCCATTGCCGATATCCTGCTGGATGAGGGATATATTGAGAAGTATGACCTGGTAGGGGAAGGGGTGTCCAGAACCATCCATATCACCCTGAAATACGCGGATAACAAGAATGTAAAGATCATTACCGGATTAAAGAGAATTTCCAAGCCCGGACTGCGGGTTTATGCCGGAAAGGATGAACTTCCCCGGGTTCTGGGCGGACTGGGCATTGCCATCATCTCCACCAACAAGGGCGTGATCACCGACAAGGAAGCCCGCAGACTGCAGGTGGGCGGAGAAGTGCTTGCATTCGTATGGTAAGGAAACCGCCAAAAGCGGGTAAACTGAAAACAGAGGAGGCCCCCGGCCTTCTCCGACAATCTAAGTAAGGAGGAAAAAACCATGTCTCGAATCGGCAGACTGCCGGTAGTGATTCCTGCAGGCGTGACTGTAGACATCCGGGAGGGCAACGTATGCACCGTGAAAGGACCCAAGGGAACCCTGGAGAGAGCCCTTCCCAAAGAAATGAACATCACTGTAGAGGATGGTCATGTGCTGGTAACCCGGCCCAATGACCTGAAGAGAATGAAATCATTGCACGGTTTGACCAGAAGCCTGATCCACAATATGGTGGTGGGCGTCAGCCAGGGATATTCCAAGACTCTGGAGATCAACGGTGTAGGTTATAGAGCTGCAAAGCAGGGAAACAAGCTTACCCTGACACTGGGTTATTCCCATCCGGTTGAGATGGTGGATCCGGAAGGTGTGGAGTCCACCGTAGACGGAAACCGGATTGTGGTTTCCGGTATCGACAAGGAAAAAGTTGGCCAGTATGCCGCGGACATCCGGGACAAGAGAAGACCTGAGCCTTACAAGGGCAAGGGCATCAAGTACTCGGATGAGGTGATCCGTCGGAAAGTCGGCAAGACCGGTAAGAAATAATCAGGGAGGGTGAGAATATGATTAAGAAAGCATCCAGGGCAGAAATTCGTGAGAAAAAGCACAGAAGACTGCGTCATCATCTGAACGGAACCGCCGCGATTCCCCGTCTTGCCGTTTTCCGTTCCAACAAGCATATGTATGCCCAGATCATCGATGATTCCACGGGCCACACGCTGGTATCCGCCTCCACCCTCCAGAAAGAGGTCAGAGAGGGACTGGAGTACACAGACGATGTGAAGGCCGCCGAGAAGGTGGGAACCGTCATTGGCAAGAGAGCCCTGGAAGCGGGCATCGAGCAGGTCGTATTTGACCGGGGCGGATACATTTATCACGGAAAAGTCAAGGCACTGGCCGATGCTGCGCGTGAAGCCGGCCTGAAATTCTAAAGGGAGGGATAACCGCACATGAGACGGAATCTGATTGATCCCAGTTCCCTGGAACTGGAAGATAAAGTAGTAGCCATCAAACGTGTAACCAAAGTTGTCAAGGGCGGCCGCAACATGAGATTCACAGCTCTTGTCGTTGTGGGCGACGGCAACGGTCATGTGGGGGCAGGCCTGGGAAAAGCCGCTGAAATTCCGGAAGCCATCCGCAAGGGCAAGGAAGATGCCATGAAGAAGCTGGTCACCGTGGCCAGAGACGCCAACGGCTCCATCACCCATGACTTTGTGGGCAAGTTCGGAAGCGCCGAGATGCTGTTGAAGAGAGCTCCCGAAGGTACCGGCGTGATCGCCGGAGGTCCCGCCCGTGCCGTGATTGAACTGGCCGGTATCAAAAATATCCGTACCAAATGTCTGGGTTCCAGAAACAAACAGAACGTTGTTCTGGCAACCATTGAGGGACTGCGCCAGCTGAAGACTCCCGAGGAAGTCGCAAAGCTTCGCGGAAAATCCGTGGATGAGATTCTGGCTTAAGGAGGTCGAGAAACATGGCAGACAAATTAAAGGTAACGTTGGTAAAATCCCCAATCTCCGCCATCCCCAAACATAAAAAGACGGTGGTTGCCATGGGACTTACCAAAATGCACAAAACAGTTGTTTTGCCGAACAATGCCGCCACCTGGGGCATGATCCGGCAGGTACAGCACCTTGTGAAGGTGGAAGAAGCGTAAGGCGAGAAGGAGGTGCCAGACATGGATTTATCGAACATCAGACCGGCGGAGGGTTCCGTCCACAGCGGAAACTTCAGGAGAGGCCGGGGCCACGGTTCCGGAAACGGCAAGACCGCAGGCAAGGGACACAAAGGTCAGCTGGCTCGTTCCGGACGCAAGAAACCGGGATTTGAAGGCGGTCAGATGCCTTTATACAGACGTCTTCCCAAGAGGGGATTCACCAACAGGAATTCAAAGGACATCGTAGCCATCAATGTGGAAGTCCTCAACCGCTTTGAGGACGGCGCGGAGGTGACTCCCGAGGTTCTTCTGAAGAGCCGGGCCATATCCAGAATCGGAGACGGCGTAAAGATTCTTGGAAACGGAGAGCTTAAGAAAAAGCTCGTTGTGAAAGTGGATGCAGTCAGCGAGGGTGCCAAAGCCAAGATCGAAGCTGCAGGCGGTCAAGTCGTAACAGTAGAGAGGTGATTTGATGTTTGAAACTCTCAAAAACGTTTTCAGAGTAAAAGAGATGCGGCGCAAGCTGCTCTATGTCTTGTGGATGATTTTTGTGATCCGGTTGGGATCACAGCTTCCCGTACCGGGTGTGGACAGCGACGTGTTCCGGGAATGGTTCCAGGCCAACACCGGAGATGCCTTCAACTTCTTTGACGCCTTTACCGGCGGCTCCTTTGAGCAGATGTCCATCTTCGCACTGAACATCACCCCGTACATCACCTCCTCCATCATCATGCAGCTGCTGACCATCGCCATTCCCGCGCTGGAAGAGATGCATCGTGACGGAGAGGAAGGCCGCAAGAAAATTACCACCATCACCCGATATGTGACCGTAGGTCTGGCTCTGTTTGAGTCCATCGCCATGGCCATCGGCTTTGGCCGGGGCGGCATCATCCCCGACATGAACTTCTTCAAGGGCGTGGTGGTTGTTACTTCCCTTACTGCAGGTTCTGCAATGCTCATGTGGATCGGTGAACGAATCACGGAGAAGGGGGTGGGCAATGGAATTTCCATTGTCCTGTGTGTAAACATCATTTCCCGAATACCAAGCGACATGACACTGCTGTACGAGAACTTTGTCATGGGCAAGACCATTGCCCGGGGCGCTCTGTCCGCACTGATCATCATCGCCATCATCCTGGTGGTGGTTGTGTTCGTCCTGATCCTCAACGGCGCCGAGAGAAGGATTCCCGTCCAGTATTCCAGAAAGATGGCCGGCCGCAAGATGGTCGGCGGTCAGACCACCAACATTCCCCTGAAGGTAAATACCGCAGGGGTTATCCCCATCATCTTCGCCTCCTCCCTGATGTCCTTCCCGGGAATCATTGCTCAGTTTGCAGGCTGGGGCAACGGAACGGGTATCGGAAGCGAGATCTTACGGGGCTTAAGTTCCAACAACTGGTGTAATCCCAATCAGCTGCAGTACAGCTGGGGACTGATTCTGTACGTGGTGCTGTGTGTGTTCTTTGCCTATTTCTACACCTCCATCACCTTTAATCCGCTGGAAGTGGCGGACAACATCAAGAAACAGGGCGGATTCATACCCGGAATCCGGCCCGGCAAACCCACATCGGACTATCTGACGAAAATCCTGAACTACATCATCTTCATCGGCGCCGTTGGTCTGATTATCGTGGCCGTGATTCCCTTCTTCTTCAACGGCGTGTTCGGGGCCAATGTTTCCTTCGGCGGCACCTCCATCATCATTGTGGTGGGCGTTGTGCTGGATACGGTGAAGGAAATCGAATCCCAGATGCTTGTGCGGAA
>CAZJYM010000076.1:6408-11753 GCA_964550245.1 uncultured Blautia sp.
GGCTGCGCCACAGCCCTGATCTGCCACTAAAAGAAAGGAAAAAAAGGATGAGAATTATTATGCTGGGAGCTCCCGGCGCCGGCAAGGGCACACAGGCCAAGAAAATCGCCGAACAGTACGGGATTCCCCACATTTCCACCGGAGATATCTTCCGGGCCAACATCAAGAACGGCACGGAACTGGGAAAGAAAGCCAAAACCTACATGGACCAGGGACTGCTGGTCCCCGATGAGCTCACCTGTGATCTGGTGGTGGACCGGATTTCCCAGCCGGATGCTGCCAACGGATACGTTCTGGACGGTTTTCCCAGAACCATCCCCCAGGCGGAGTGCCTGACGGAAGCCCTGGAAAAGATGGGCAGCCGGATTGATTTTGCCATCGACGTAAATGTACCGGATGAAGCTATCATCAGCCGCATGTCCGGCAGGAGAGCCTGTCTGAAATGCGGTGCTACTTACCATATCGCCTTTGCTCCCCCCAAAAAGGAAGGAATCTGCGACGTGTGCGGCGAGGCCCTTGTGCTTCGGGACGACGACAAGCCGGAGACCGTGCAGAAGAGACTGGAGGTTTACCATGCCCAGACTCAGCCCCTGATCGAGTACTATGATAAGCAGGGTGTACTGAGAACCGTAGACGGAACGAAAGATCTGGAGGAAGTATTTCAGTCCATCAGGGAGATTCTGGGCCGGTGAGACCCGGGTTTTCCATGCAGCCTGGAGGGAAATATGTCTGTTACTATTAAGTCTACTCATGAAATCCAACTTATGCGGGAGGCAGGGCACCTGCTGGAGAAGGTTCACAACGACCTTGCCTCCTATATCAGACCGGGAATCAGCACCGGGGAACTGGACCGCATCGGTTACGACATGATCCGCTCTCTGGGGTGCACCCCCAACTTTCTCAACTACCAGGGCTTTCCAGGCTCCTTCTGCATCAGCATCAACGATGAGGTGGTCCACGGAATACCTTCTGATAAGAAAATCATCCACGAGGGGGATCTGGTCAAGATCGACGCCGGTCTGATCTATCAGGGATACCACTCGGATGCCGCCCGCACCTATGCGGTGGGGGAGGTCTCCCCGGAGGCGCAGCTTTTAATGCGGGTGACCCGGGAGTGCTTCTTTGAAGGCCTGAAGATGGCCAGGGCGGGAAATCATCTCAATGACATCTCCAAAGCCATCGGGGCCCATGCAGCCCGGTACCGTCTGGGCATTGTGCGGGATCTGGTGGGCCATGGAATCGGTACCCACCTGCACGAGGATCCTCAGATTCCCAACTTCCCCCAGAAGCGCAGGGGAATCCGTCTCATGGCGGGAATGACTCTGGCCGTGGAACCCATGATCAACCTGGGTCGCGGAGACGTGGAGTGGAAGGAGGACAACTGGACGGTGGTGACCATGGACGGTTCACTGTCCGCTCACTATGAAAATACCATTCTGATTACGGACGGAGATCCGGAGATCCTGACTCTGACCGACAATGCTCTGTGACACGGGAGGGAAAGCATGTCAAAAGCAGATGTAATTGAAGTAGAAGGTACTGTTCTGGAAAAGCTGCCCAACGCCATGTTTAAGGTGGAGCTGGAGAACAAGCATGTGGTTCTGGCCCATATCAGCGGGAAACTGCGGATGAATTTCATCCGGATACTGCCCGGTGATAAGGTGACGCTGGAACTGTCCCCCTATGATCTCTCCAAGGGAAGGATAATCTGGAGAGATAAATGACAGGTTTCACAGATGGAGAGGTTCCTGCATTTCCCGGGATCAGACGGACCTGGACGGCAGGAACTGGCAAGACTTTTGTTTTGACGGAAAGGGGTTCTGTTCAAAATAAGAGTCTTTTTCTTTTCCAGAGCTTATCAAAGGGAAGGAAGGAGGATTATCGTGCCGGAATACGAAGAAAACAGCGGCAGCAGTGAAAACCGCAGAAAACCGCCCGACAAAAAGAACGGCAGAATCAAAGTGGGGCTCATTGTGGGTGCGGTGGTGGCCGGTCTTTTAGTAGTCGGGGCCTTAAGTCTGGACTGCACCTATCAGATTCAGGAGCAGGAGCAGGCGGTGCTGACCACCCTGGGGGTTCCCAAGGCGGTGACAGAGACGGGACTTCACTTCAAGCTGCCCCTGATCCAGCAGGTGCAGAAGGTGAATACCACCATTCAGGGTTTCCCCATCGGATACGATATGGAGACCAACGAGACCATCAACAATGAGGGGGTGATGATCACCTCCGACTACAACTTTATCGACGTGGACTTCTTCGTGGAGTACCGCATTTCCGATCCGGTGAAGTATCTCTATACTTCCCAGGAGCCGGAGCGGATCCTCAAAAACATCTCCATGAGCTGCATCCGTTCCGTCATCGCCAGCTATCCGGTGGACGATGTGTTAACCACGGGAAAAAGCGAGATCCAGGCCAAAATCAAGGACATGATCCTGGAGAACCTGGAGGAGCAGGATATCGGCATCCAGCTGGTGAACATCACCATCCAGGACTCCGAACCTCCCACCCAGGAAGTCATGCGGGCCTTCAAGGCCGTGGAAACAGCCAAGCAGGGCAAGGAGACCGCCATCAACAACGCCAACAAGTACCGCAGCGAGAAGCTTCCCGAGGCGGAGGCCCAGGCGGACCAGATCATTCAGGACGCAGAAGCTGCCAAGCAGGTGCGGATCAATGAGGCGGAGGCGGAAGTGGCCCGGTTTAACGCCATGTACGAGGAGTATGTGAAAAATCCCACCATCACCCGCCAGCGAATGTTTTATGAAGCCATGGAGGATGTTCTTCCCGGCATGAAGATCATCATCGATGACGGCAGCGGGGTGGAGAAGATTCTTCCCATTGACTCCTTTACAGGCTCCACAACCACGACCGTGACACCGGAAGAGCCGAAGGAGACAGATTCCGGATCCTCCGACAGTACGGAAGCGAAGCTGAAGATCGCAGATTCGGCCGGAGAGGAGGAGTCGTGATGAAGAAGAAATGGATTGCCATAGCCGCAGGCGCTGTAGCCGTTGTTTTTCTGGGGCTTTGTTCCATGACGGTCACCAGGGATAACGAATACAAGCTGATCAGCCAGTTTGGAAAGATCACCCGGGTGGTAAGCCGTCCCGGCATCAGTTTTCGGATCCCCTTCCTGGAGACCACCTCTTCGTTGCCCAAGCAGACACTGCTCTACGATCTGTCTCCCTCCGACGTTATCACTGCGGACAAGAAGACCATGATCAGCGACAGCTACGTGCTCTGGAGAATCTCCGATCCCGTCAAGTTTGCCCAGACTCTGAACGCCTCCATTGAAGGCGGAGAGAGCCGGATCAACACGGCGGTGTACAATGCCACCAAAAACGCCATCAGCAGCATGAACCAGGATGAGGTGATCACCAGCCGGGACAGTGAACTCTCCGAGATCGTCACGGAGGCGGTGGGAGACAGCCTGAGCCAGTACGGCATCTCTCTGATGATGTTTGCCACCAAGCAGCTGGACCTTCCCGACGACAACAAGGAAGCCGTGTATGAGCGTATGATCTCCGAGCGGGACAACATCGCCGCCACCTACACCGCGGAGGGCAGCTCCGAGGCCAAGGTGATCCGCAACACCACCGACAAGGAGATCGCCATCCAGATCTCCGAGGCGGAAAAGCAGGCGGAGATCCTGGAGGCGGAAGGCGAGCAGGAATACATGCGGATCCTGGCGGATGCCTACAGCGAGGAGGACAGAAGCGACTTCTACTCCTTTGTTCGCAGCCTGGACGCTTTAAAGAAGTCCATGACCGGAGGAAACAAGACGGTGATCCTCTCCGCGGATTCACCCATCGCCCAGATCTTTAACGGGGATCTGGAATAGGCCTGATATAAGAAAACCCAATCCTCCGGCATCTGCCGGAGGATTTTCTTTTAAAAGGGGGAGAAGAGAAATGGAGATACCCTCACTTAAAAAACAGGGAGATAAAATCGTCCTCACGGTAGACGAAAAGCCCTTTGTGGCCCTGGCCGGTGAGATCCACAACTCGGATTTTACCTCCATCCCATACATGGAATCCATTCATCAGATCGCCCAGGATCTGGGCATGAACACTCTGCTGATCCCCATGAGCTGGGACATTGTGGAGCCGAAGGAGGGAGAGTTTGATTTCTCCCTTGCCGGAGAACTGATCGAACAGGCCCGCAGATGGAAGAAAAAGATCGTCTTCTTATGGTTTGGCAGCTGGAAGAACGGGGAGTGCATGTATGCCCCGGAGTGGGTAAAGAGGGATCTTACCCGCTTTAAGAGAGCCCAGATCGTAAAGGGGGAGAATAAGGGAGGCAGACAGGTCTCCCCGGGGATTCCCGTGAAGATTCCCTATACCTCTTTGTCGTATCTGTGCCGGGAGGCCATGGAGGCGGATGCCCGGGCTTTCGGGAAGTTTATGGAATACATCCGCTTTGCCAATCAGGAAGAGGCCACTGTCATCGCCGTGCAGGTGGAGAATGAAACAGGGCTTCTGGGAGCTGCCCGGGAGGTCTCCGATGAGGCCGACGAGGTCTACGGAAGCATGGTTCCCCCGGCCTTTGTCTCCTACATGAAAGCCCATACGGATACCATGGCGGAGGATGTGAAAAAGGCGGTTCTGGAAGGAGCCGACTTCGGCAGCTGGTCCGAGGTCTTCGGACCGGTAGCCGAGGAGATCTTCAGCGCATTTCATGTGGCCAGCTATGTGAATGCGGTGGCCCAGAGGGGGAAGGAGGCTTATCCTCTGCCCATGTCGGTCAACTGCTGGCTGGACAAGGGAGGAGAACCCGGAACCTATCCCACCGGAGGACCGGTGCGCAGGGTGCGGGAGGTCTGGGATTTCTGTGCCCCGGCCATTGATATCTACAGCCCGGACATCTATGTGCCGGACTTTGATCAGGTGTGCACGGAGTATACCGATGGAGGAAGGCCCCTCTTTATCGCGGAGACGGCCACCCACTCCTACGCGGCTCCCAGGATGGTCTACACCGTGGGCCATTACCATGCCATCTGCTATGCTCCTTTCGGCTTTGACGACATCGGAAAACCCTTTTCTGCCGTTCAGGGCTTCCTGTTTGGCATGGATGTGACGGATCCCGCCTTAAAGACACCCCAGGATTTCCAGGAGTATGCTCTTACGGCCAGGTACCTTCAGGGGCTTCTTCCTCTCATCGAGGAGAAGCTGGGAAGCACGGATCTGCAGGCCTCCTGCGGGGAGGTGGGAGATCAGGGCATCCTGCCCCTGGGGGATTTAAGTGTTATCACCGGGTTTAAAAGCCCCATGCAGCCCAGATCCGACGGCTATGTGCTGGGAGTAAAAGCCGGGGAGGGAGAGATTTATCTTTGCGGCAACGCGGCCTCC
>CAZJYM010000077.1:0-11730 GCA_964550245.1 uncultured Blautia sp.
GACTTTCTCTTTTTCTTCATCTTCTCCACCAGAGCCACCACCTTCCAGGGATGGTCCTCATCTAAGGATCTGGCATACATCCTGCGGATCCAGCCGGTGATCACATCGATGACGATGGGCGAGAAGGTCATCAGGATGAACACCAGTACGATCATGCCGTATTCCAGGGCTCCCAGTCCCAGAAGATCCTGGAAGAGAACCGAAGCTCCGAAGAATCCGGCCTGCATGCCGTAGATGATTACCTTTCTGTAGCGGTTTAACGGAGAATAGACGGTTTTTAAGGCTGCCATGTAGTTCCAGCCGGTTACCAGCACACAGGCGGTGTTTAACATGTCACTGCCCTGATAGCCATACTGGTTTACCAGCATCACCACAAAGACGCAGCCGGTGATGGTCACGGCGGCGGGGAAGGCATTCATGAACACATGGCGCAGGAAGGTGTGGTCCACCTTCTCGTAGTTGTTCTCCTGGGCCAGAAGGAAGGTGGGAATTCCCACGGCACAGGCGCTGATCAGTGACATCTGGATGGGCTCAAAGGGATAGGCATCCCCGAAGAAGATGGTCAGCAGCGACAACAGCACCGAAAAGATGGTCTTGATCAGAAACATGGAGGCCGCCATACGAATGTTGTTGACAACTCTCCGGCCCTGATTCACGATGTCCGGCATGGAGGCGAAGTTGGATTCCAGAAGCACCACGTTGGCGATGTTCTTGGCCGCATCGCTTCCCTGGGCCATGGCAATGCTGCAGTCCGATTCCTTTAAGGCCAGCACGTCGTTCACACCGTCTCCGGTCATGGCCACCGTATGTCCCTGTTTCTTCAGGGCCAGGACCATCTCTTTTTTCTGCTGGGGCGTCACCCGGCCGAAGACCGAGTACTCCTGCACCGCCTTTTCCAGATCCTCCGGTGTGGTAAGCGTTGCCGCATCCACATATTTGTCCGCGTTTTTAAGTCCCGCCTTTCTGGCAATGGAAGATACGGTTCCCGGATCATCTCCGGAGATCACTTTCAGGTCCACACCCTGCTTGTCAAAGAAGTCCAGGGTTTCCGGGGCATCCTGACGGATCACATCTGATAACAAAAGCAGGGAAAGCGGATGAAGCCCTTCCGGGATCTCATTTCCTTCGGATGCATTCTCGCTTCCGGCCACAACCAGTACCCGGAATCCCTGCTGTGCGTAAGAACTGCACAGTTCTTTCAGTTCTTCCTCCCCCTGGGGGAAGAGAAACTGAACGGCTCCCATCAGGTAGGTTCCCTCTTCCTCAAAGACGGCTCCGCTGTACTTTCTGTCAGAGGAGAAGGGAATGACGTGTTCCAGTTTCCAGTCGCTTCGCACCGGGAACCGCTGCCGCAGAGCATCGGCCGTGGCATTTCCGTCCCGAAGCACCCGGTTTAGATTCCCCAGGATCTTTTCCGTCTCATCCGGGGAAAAGTCCGCCAGTTCCGTTACTTCTTCTGTTTCTTCCGTTTCCTCCCCCTCGGGTTCCGGAAGAGCCGTACAGGGCAGCACCTGCTCCACCTGCATGCTCCCCTCGGTGATGGTGCCTGTCTTGTCCAGACACAGGGTGTCCACCCGGGCCAGCGTTTCGATGCAGTACAGTTCCTGCACCAGGGTCTTCTTTCTGGCCAGCACCAGGGCTCCCAGAGCCAATGCCACACTGGTAAGCAGCACCAGCCCTTCGGGAATCATTCCCAGCACGGCGGCTACCGTGGAAACCACCGAGTTTTCCAGGGTATCTCCCGTTACATGATACTGTTTATAAAAAAGCACCAGGCCTAACGGCACGATGATGATGCTGATGGTTTTCAGGATAATGTTCAGAGAATTTCTCAGTTCTGAGTTATGGCGTTTAAACTTCTTGGCCTCGCTGGTGATCTGGGAGGCGTAGTTGTCCTTTCCCACATGAATCACCTGGGCACAGGCTTCCCCGGATGTCACAAAGCTTCCGGAAAACAGGTCGTCCCCGTCCTTCTTTCCCAGGTTGTCCGATTCTCCGGTAAGAAGAGATTCATTTACTTCCAGGCTTCCCTCCAGGATCCTGGCATCCGCGGGCACCTGATCCCCGGTTTTTAAAAAGATTACATCGTCCAGCACCAGTTCTTCCGTAGGGATGCTGGTTTTCTCCCCGTCCCGGAGCACCTCCGTCCTGCTCTCCGTCAGGATGGCCAGATCGTCCAGCGTCTTCTTGGCCCGAATCTCCTGAACGATGCCGATGATCATGTTGATGATAATCACTCCCATGAACATGGTGTTCTTGTAGGAGCCCACACAGAGCAGCAATATCAACAGTATCAGATTCAGAAAGTTGAAAAACGTGAGCGTGTTTTCCCGGATGATCTGTCCGTAGGTTCTGGTGTTGGGGTTTTCGTTGGCATTTACCTTTCCCTGTTCAATACGTTCCTTTACCTGTTCGCTTGTAAGACCTGTCATGTCTCCTCCTGCAAAGTGTTCCCTTCCTCTCCTTTACGTGCCGTGGAGAGGGAAGCGTCTTCTCATACAAGGCTGCTGTTTTCACCAATCCTGCAAACTTCTCTGAACTATAGCACAAAAATGATCAAAGAGTGGACCGGTACGTTGTTACGTGTAATACAATGGTAAAAAAGATTACGGGATGCTCCCTGCAATCTCTTACATCTTATCTCAATGACAAGTGGTTTCTGTAAACTTCCCTTTATCCCTCCCAAAAGGAAAGGCAGGCCTGCGCCCGCCTTTTCTTCTGATCAGTATTCCTCTTCTTCCTCGCCCTCGTGGATGTCGGACTTGGGCTTTTTCAGGCCCTCGATGGTGATGTGGTTCTTCTCCGCATAATCCCACAGAGCCGCATGAATGGCCTCCTCCGCCAGGAGGGAACAGTGAATCTTTACGGGGGGAAGTCCGTCCAGGGCTTCCATCACCGCCTTGTTGGTCACCTCCATGGCTTCCTCGATGGTCTTTCCCTTTACCATCTCGGTGGCCATGCTGCTGGTGGCCACGGCAGCGCCGCAGCCGAAGGTCTTAAACTTACAGTCCTTTATGATATGGGTATCTTCGTCGATATCCAGAAAGATTCTCATGATGTCCCCGCACTTGGCGTTGCCCACGGTACCCACACCGCTGGCGTTCTCAATCTCGCCCACATTTCGGGGATGCTGGAAATGATCCATTACTTTTTCGCTGTACATATGTTGTTTTCCTCCTGACAGAATCGCACGTCATTTCGTGCCCTGTTTCGCTATAAAGTCCTCATACAGAGGAGACATGTCTCTTAAATGCTGCACAATGCCCTTCAGTTTGTCCACGGTGTAGTCCAGTTCCTCTTTGGTGGTCTCATCACTTAAGGTAAGACGCAGGGAACCGTGGGCAATCTCATGGGGCAGCCCGATGGCCATCAGTACATGGGAGGGATCCAGAGAACCGGAGGTGCAGGCGGAACCGCTGGAGGCACAGATGCCGTAGCTGTCCAGCATCAGCAGCATGGACTCGCCCTCCACAAACTGAAAGCTTACATTTACATTGTTGGGAAGTCTCTTCACCGGATCCCCGTTTAATCTTACATAGGGAATCTCGTTTAAGATCCGGCCGATCAGGTAGTCCCGAAGTTCGGTCTCCTTTTTGGTCCTCTCTACCATGGTGGCTGCCGCTCTTTCGGCCGCCGCGCCGTAGCCTACAATACCCGCCACATTCTCGGTGCCTGCCCGGCGCTTTCTCTCCTGGGCTCCGCCGTGGATAAAGGATTTGTTCTTCACGCCCTTGCGGATGTAGAGGAAGCCGATGCCCTTGGGCCCGTTGATCTTGTGGGCGCTGGAGCTTAACATGTCGATGTTGCACTCGTTCACATCGATGGGAACCTGACAGAAGGCCTGCACTGCATCCGTATGGAAGAGAATGCCGTGCTCATGGGCGATGCGTCCCACTTCCTTGATGGGCTGAATGGATCCGATCTCATTGTTGGCGGCCATGACGGAGATCAGGATGGTCTCCGGGGTGATGGCCTTCTCCAGATCCTCCAGGCGGATGATGCCGTTCTCATCCACATCCAGATAGGTAACCTTCGCTCCTCTTTGCTTTTCCAGGTACTCGCAGGTGTGCAAAATGGCATGATGTTCAATTTTCGTGGTAATGATGTGGTTGCCCTTTCCCTGATAGGCTTCAAAGGCTGCCTTTAAAGCCCAGTTGTCCGACTCGGTGCCGCCCGCGGTAAAGTAGATATCCTCTTTGTTGGCTCCCAGTACTTTCGCGATCTGCTCCCTGGCCTTCATCACCGCATCCTTGCTCTTTCCCGCAAAATCATAAATGCTGGAGGGATTTCCATAGAGCTCTGAAAAGTAGGGAAGCATCTTCTCCACCACCTCCGGCGCAGTCCTGGTGGTGGCCGCATTGTCCAGATAGATCAGTTTTTCCATAATCGGTCCTCCTCCTGATAAGAAACAACTTTTAATGTCTACAGGCTGTCCGGCTGTTTCACAGCTTCAAAAGCCTTACTATTATTATTATCCTGACCGGGGACATCCCCCTGATTGCTGCAGTTCTCCCGGATCAGCTGGGCAAGAGTCAGGGTATCCACCGCCTCCGTGATGCTGTCGTTGATGCGCTTCCACACATACCTGGCCACACACTGTTCACCCTGACAGGTACTTAAAGATTCGTTTCCGGGACAGGCGGCTGCTTCCAGGCTCCCTTCCAGGGCCCGCAGGATGTCCCCCACGGAGATCTCCTCCATGGGTCTTGCCAGACGGTATCCTCCCGAAGCTCCCCGGGAGCTCTCCACAATGCCGGCTTTCTTCAGCAGGGCCATCAACTGCTCCAGATAGCGGACGGAAATGTTCTGTCTTCCCGCAATACTGCCAATGGAGACGCTCTCTCCTTCTCCGCAGAGGGCCAGATCAATCACGGCCCGGAGCCCGTACCTGGCTCTCGTCGAAAACTTCATCCCATCACCTCGTTTTTAATTCCCAGTGTTTTCCTCGGATTTCGAAGATACTTTACCAAAAACCCCCAGTTTTGTCAAGGGGCTTTTGTGTATACAACGGGAAACAATTGTCAAAATATAAAACCCGGCACGAAACCGGGGGATTTTTCTATCGACAATGAAAAGGGAATGTTCTATAATAGGCACCGGAAATTTCAAGAGAAGAAGGAGAATATTCATGGGATTCGAATTTATCAAAAAGCTGCCTACACCGGAACAGATCCGGGGTCAGTATCCCATCAGCGACAGGCTGAAAGCCCTGAAGGAAGAACGCGACCGGGAGATCCGGGATGTTTTTACCGGCAGATCCAATAAATTTCTGGTCATTATCGGCCCCTGCTCCGCGGACAACGAGGATGCGGTGCTGGACTACCTCACCAGACTGATAAAGGTACAGGAGAAAATCCAGGAAAAGGTGCTCATCATCCCCAGAGTCTACACCAACAAGCCCAGAACCACCGGAGAGGGATACAAGGGCATGATCCACCAGCCGGATCCGGAGAAAAAGCCCAACATGCTGGCCGGCCTCATCGCCATCCGCAAGATGCACATGAGAGCCATCGAGGAGACCGGCTTTGTCTGTGCCGACGAGATGCTCTACCCGGAGAACTACCGGTATCTGTCCGATATCCTCTCCTACGTGGCCGTAGGAGCCCGCTCCGTGGAAAACCAGCAGCACCGCCTTACCGTCAGCGGCATGGACGTTCCCGCCGGGATGAAAAATCCCACCAGCGGGGACTTAAGCGTAATGCTCAATTCCGTGGTGGCCGCCCAGCAGGGACACCGTTTTATCTACCGGGGGTGGGAAGTTGAAACTACAGGCAATGAGCTGGCCCACACCATTCTCCGGGGAGCCGTCAACAAACACGGGGAAGCCATCCCCAACTACCACTTCGAGGATCTGCTCCTGCTGTGGGAGAAATATCAGGAAAAGCACCTGAAAAACCCGGCAGTGATTGTGGACACCAACCACTCCAACTCCAACAAGCAGTACATGCAGCAGATCCGCATCGCCAGAGAAGTGCTGCACAGCCGCCGCATGGATCCGGAGATCTGTACCCTGGTCAAGGGACTGATGATCGAGAGCTACATCGAACCCGGATGCCAGAAGATCGGCACCGAACACATATATGGGAAATCCATCACCGATCCCTGCCTGGGATGGGAGGACTCAGAACGACTTCTTTATGATATCGCAGAGCTTTGTTAATCCAAAAACATGAAACCAAAAACAGCCATGCGCACGCATGGCTGTTTTTTATATGAAGTTATTGACGGGGATGGGATCTTAAATAGGCTTCTCTTAACCTCTCTTTCCGGTTTTCCATGTAAGCCTGGGTGGAGGTGATATCCGAATGCCCCAGCATCTCCTGGACAACCCGCATGTCCGCCCCGTTGTCAATCATATGTACGGCAAAGGAGTGGCGCAGGGTGTGGGGAGTGATGTCCCCTTCGATTCCCGCTTCCTCCGCGTAGCTTTTCAGGACCTTCCAGAATCCCTGACGGCTCATGGCCGTCCCCGAGCAGTTGGTGAACAGGGAATCCTCGTTCGGAGACTTTACCAGATCGTCCCTGGCATTCTCCAGATAGCGGATCAGAGCGTTTCGGCTGGGATTCCCGATGGGAAGAGTCCTCTCCTTTCCGTTCTCACGGCAGACCACATACCCCATGTCCAGGTCCAGATCTTCCATCTTCAGATGGATCAGCTCGCTTACCCGCATCCCTGTAGCGTACAGCAGCTCCAGCATGGCCGCATCCCTCATTCCCTTGGGTGTTCCCGTGTTGGGCGTTGTCAGGAGTTTATCCACTTCCTCCAGAGAGAGAACCTGGGAAGCCTTCCTTTCCACCCTGGGAGGCTTGAGATTCTCAGAAGGGTCCTGCTGGATTCTCCCCATTCTGAACAGGAATCGAAAGAGAGCCCGGATGGATGCAGTGCTTCTGGAAATGGTGGAGGGAGCAAATTCCTCCTCCTTCATGCTGTTCAGGTAATCCTGCAGGTCTGCCTCCGTCACCTCGGAGAATTTCCGGATCCCCTTTTTCTGCAGGAAATCAATCAGCCTCACCAGGTCCCTCTGATAGGCAATCTCCGTATTGAAGGATGACCTCCTGTTATTGTGGAGATAAATGAGAAAATCCTGTAATGTACGTTCCATACTTCACACTTCCTTAACATGTTTGTGGCTGTCTTAACTTTTCCTTCAAAATCCTGTCCTTATTATACATGGTATTTGACATAAAATCAAACACTTTTTTTATTGAAAAGGGCGAAAATAACAGGTTTTTTCGGTGAAAACCACAAAACGCTACCCTCCTGCAATCCGGCCCCAGAAATTCCCCGCTTTAATTCTTTGTTAATCTTTCCGTAACTTGTTCCCCGCCTGGGGCTACGCCCAGTCGGGGAACAAGTTACAGATGACTCCGGAATGCAGCCAGCGTCAAAAGGGGGCACACATCCTTCAGGATGTGTGAATTCTGCACAGGAAACCATCCGGCAAGCTTGCTTGTCGGGATGGTTTTTTGTGCAGAATGTCCCGCCGCCTTCGGCGGCAACCCTTTTGACGCGTCCTCTTCATCTTCATCATCTTCTTCACCACGCAAAAAGTCCCATGGGTATCTCACCCATGGGACTTTAAATCATTTCGCGTAGTCTACCGCTCTGCTCTCGCGGATCACGTTGACCTTGATCTGGCCCGGATATTCCAGTTCCGCCTCGATCTGTCTGGCTACATCTCTTGCCAGAAGCACCATGTCCGCATCGCTCACATGCTCCGGAACAACCATCACACGAATTTCCCGTCCTGCCTGAATGGCAAAGGACTTATCCACTCCCTTGAAAGTGTTGGCTATGTCTTCCAGCTGTTTCAAGCGATTGGTATAAGTTTCCAGAGTTTCCCGTCTTGCGCCCGGTCTTGCAGCGGAGATGGCATCTGCCGCCTGCACGATGCATGCCACCAGAGATTCCGGCTCCACGTCACCGTGATGGGCTGCCACCGCATTGATTACCACTGCAGACTCCTTGTATTTCTTACAAAGATCCACACCGATCTGAATATGTGACCCTTCCACTTCATGGTCGATGGACTTTCCAATGTCATGGAGAAGTCCGGCCCTCTTGGCCAGCCGCACATCCACCCCGATCTCTCCCGCCAGCAGTCCCGCCAGCTGGGCCACTTCGATGGAATGCTTCAGGGCGTTCTGCCCGTAACTGGTGCGGAACTTCATCCTTCCCAGGAGTTTCAAAAGTTCAGGGTGAATGCCGTGGACTCCCACTTCCATGGCCGCCTGTTCTCCTTCCTCCCGGATCTGGGCTTCCACTTCCTTCTGGGCCTTTTCAACCATCTCTTCAATTCGGGCGGGATGGATTCTCCCGTCCACGATCAGTTTTTCAAGCGCTACTCTGGCTACTTCACGCCGAATGGGATCAAACCCGGAAAGCACCACGGCCTCCGGTGTGTCGTCAATGATCAGATCCACACCGGTCAGGGTTTCCAGGGTACGGATGTTGCGGCCCTCACGGCCGATGATCCTGCCCTTCATCTCGTCGCTGGGAAGCTGTACGACGGAAATGGTGGCTTCTGCCACATGATCCACCGCACATTTCTGGATGGCATTCACCACGTACTCTTTCGCTTTCTTGCCGGCTTCTTCCTTGGCCCTGCCTTCCCACTCCTTGTAAAGTCTTGCCACATCTACCTTGACATCATCTTCTACGGATTTGAGCAACTCTGCTTTTGCCTCTTCGGAGGTCAGACCGGAAACTCGTTCCAGTTCCTGTACTCCCTTCAGCTCAAGCTCTTCTGCCCGTTTTTCCTTCTTTTGCACCTCCGCAAGTCTTGACGCACATTCCGCCTCGCGCTTTTCCACCGTCTCCGCTTTCTTGTCAACGGCTTCTTCCTTGGCGAGGACCCGCTTTTCATACTTCTGCAGTTCGTTTCTTCGTTCCTTGGTTTCCTTCTCCAGCTCGTTCTTGGTGCGGAGTGATTCCTCCTTCACCTCAAGCAGAGCCTCCCTTTTCTTCGTTTCAGCTGTCTTCAGAGCTTCATCTATGATGCTTCGCGCCTTATCCTCGGCATTGCCGATGACTTCAGCATCTTTCTTGACCTTATTGTCTACAGCCAGCTTGCAAGCAACAGGAACCGCAATAAGCAGTGCGACTATCACAGCGACAATTGCAACAATAATTGTGCCTGCCACAGGAGCACCTCCTTATTTAGTTTTCATTGCACAAAAAACAACAATACAAGTTTAGCCGTTTTTCATATTTATGTCAAGTTTTTCCAACAAATGTTTTTGTTTTTTTTTACGGTACTTAAAAAAATCCTCATAAAAAGCCCCTCACCCGCCTTTCAGGCGGGTGAGGGGGATGTTTAGGGGTATGTTTAATCGAAAGTTTCCCTCTCTTTTTCAAGTTCCTGAAGTGCTTTAAAGATCTCCCCCGGGGAAAATCCTCTCCTGGCCAGATAGCCGAAAAGCCTGCGCTTTTCCTTTTCATCGGAAGGACCGTTGGGGCATTTCCGGCGGATCAGCTCCAGAAGGGTATCCTCCACATTCACCTCTCCCTCCATACAGGCCTCCTCAAAGGCCCGGCAGGCCAGATCCCGGGAGATTCCCCTTTTGTAAAGCTCGTTTACAATCCGGTTCTTTCCCCACATGCTTCCCTTCATGCGGACAAAGTTCCCGGCATACCTCTCGTCATCCACGTAGCCGAAGGATTTCACGTAGGAGAGGGCATCCTGGACAGCCTCCGGAGAAAAGCCGCTTCCCGCCAGCTTTTCCCTCAGGCCTGATTCAGTGCGGTCCATGCGCTCCAGAAGCTGCAGGGCCTTTTTGCGGGCGGAGCGGATCTCCTCCTCCATAAGCGGTTATTCCTCCGTGTAGTCATCGATGGGGAAGTCCAGATCATCCGCTTCATCCACGGAGTCCAGCTCCTCCACTTCTTCTGATTCCTCCCCGGCAAAGTCCTCCGGGAAGTCTTCGGTGGATGCGGGTTCAGGCTCCTTGGCGGCGCTCTTTTCCTTGGACCGCTTCGTGGGCTTCTTGGGAACCGCATTCACCGCCTCTTCCCCCAGGTTGGTGGCGTCGGCAGGAAGAAGGTTGAACTTCTCCCGTACCTGCCTTTCCATCTCCTCGCAGACCGCGGTGTGTTCCCGCAGGTAGGCCTTGGCATTCTCCCGGCCCTGCCCGATGCGCTCCCCGTTGTAGGAGTACCAGGCTCCGCTCTTGTTGGCGATGCCGTTCTCCACCGCCAGATCCAGGATATCTCCCTCCCGGGCGATCCCCGTTCCGAACATGATGTCAAACTCCGCCTGCTTAAAGGGCGGGGCCACCTTGTTCTTCACCACCTTGATGCGGGTATGGTTGCCAACCAGCTCTCCGCTCTGCTTTAAGGACTCCACCCTGCGCACGTCCAGACGGATGGACGCATAGAACTTCAGGGCCCGTCCGCCGGTGGTGGTCTCCGGGTTTCCGAACACCACGCCCACCTTTTCACGGAGCTGGTTGATAAAGATCACGATGCTGTTGGTCTTGCTGACCACGGCCGTAAGCTTCCGAAGAGCCTGTGACATGAGCCGGGCATGAAGCCCCACATGGGAGTCTCCCATCTCTCCGTCGATCTCCGCCTTGGGCACCAGAGCCGCCACAGAGTCCACAATAATGATATCAACCGCACCGGAGCGCACCATGGTCTCCGTGATCTCCAGAGCCTGCTCTCCGTTGTCCGGCTGAGAAATGTACAGGTTGTCAATATCCACCCCGATGTTCCTGGCATACAGGGGATCCAGGGCATGCTCCGCATCGATAAAGCCTGCGATGCCGCCTCTCTTCTGAACCTCTGCCACCATATGCAGAGCCACCGTGGTCTTGCCGCTGGACTCGGGTCCGTAAATCTCCACGATACGGCCCTTGGGAACGCCTCCCACTCCCAGGGCAATATCCAGACTCAGGGATCCGGTGGGAATCGACTCCACCTGCATGCTGGTGCCGGTCTCACCAAGCTTCATGATGGAGCCCTTGCCGTACTGCTTCTCAATCTGCCCGAGGGCTGCGTCCAGGGCCTTCTTCTTTTCTTCACTGATCATTTACCGATTCTCCTTTATAAGCCAAATTTGGTCGAACCCGTATGTGTTTTCTACATTAAGAGTATTATAAATGCCCGGGATTGTCAACCGAAACTTAAAGCCCCTCCGGCAGGAATAGTCGGAAAAAACTCCTAAATAAGCCGAATTGCACCCACAAAAAGGATGCCGGAAACTCTCCTTGACAGGAACCGGGATAAGGTGATATGGTGATAGCCAGAATCAGTGTCACCTGGAGGGTATCATGGTCAAGCCGGAAAAAGGAAAAAGAATTTCAAAAACAGACGCCTACTTAAACTGTGCGGAGATCTTCGCCTACCGCAGCACCTGTCTGAAGAGGCGGTACGGGGCCGTCATCGTCAAGGACGATGTGGTGATCTCCACAGGATACAACGGATCCCCCAGAGGGCTGGACAACTGCTGCGATCTGGGCACCTGTCCCCGGATCCGCCTGAACATGCATCTCGGAGAGGGATACGAGATCTGCCGGGCCATCCATGCGGAGGAGAATGCCCTCTTAAACTGCTCCCGGCAGCAGACCATCGGGGCCGATCTGTACCTGACCGGCATCAACCCGGAGGACAACTCCATCCACCGGGCCAAACCCTGTCCTCTTTGCGCCCGCAACATCATCCAGGCCGGCATCCGCTACGTGTACCTGCGCATCGGGGAGGGAGCGGACAACTATGAGAGAATCCCCGCC
>CAZJYM010000078.1:0-11723 GCA_964550245.1 uncultured Blautia sp.
GATTTTTATTTCTTTATGGACAAAACTCAACAGTTTTCAGAATATTCCTCCACCTTTTCTTTTTCTTGAAAAAATCCCGAAAAGTTATACTTTTTTTCCTCCTCAGGAATCGCAAAAAATGAGCAGAGGTTCGCAAAAAATAAGTTGCCACAAAGTAGAAAAATTGTATATTATGCATAATAAACAAGTGGTATCTTTTTTTCTGTCTGTCAAAATTACGACTGCGGTCCCATTCCTGGAGGAAGTTATGAGAAATTCTACAAAAAATATCGCTGTAGGAGCAACAATTGTGGTGGCTGTCGGTGTGATTGCCGTTTTGATGACCCGAGACCGGGTTGAGAATTTCAATGACAAATATGCCGATACGGATCTGACTGCCGATGTGGAAGGTATGGAGCGGGAAGGCACCTATACCGATTATCTGGCTGCCCACTCCGACGCGGCTGCCTCCGGGGAGGATGTGGAGGTGGATCTGCTCTCCTATGCCTCGGCGGAGGATACGGAGGAGTACACCGCCTATGAGGGAGCGGACCAGGCTCTCTACACCGGCCCCGACTCCACCGTGACCTGGGATGTGGAGGTACCCGCCGACGGTTTCTACAACCTGTACCTGGAGTACCTGCTTCCGGAGTCCCGGGGCGTGGCGGCAGAGAGATCCGTGTACATCAACGGAGAGCTGCCCTTTGACGATGCGGGCAACATAAGCTTTTCCCGAATCTGGGCAGACGGAGGTCCCGTGAAGGTGGACAACCAGGGCAACGAGATCCGTCCCGCACAGGTGGAGGTCTTTGACTGGCAGAACGCCTACTTCCGGGACGACATGGGATACATCACCGAGCCCTACAAGTTTTACTTTGAAAAGGGAAGCAACCAGCTGACGCTGGAGGCGGAAAACGAACCCATGGTCTTAAAGAAGCTGGTGGTCTCCGCCGTACAGGATCTGCCAAGCTACGAGGAGTATCACTCCGCACAGCCCGCCGGAGGATCGGTCAGCGGATTTTCCCAGAAGGTGCAGGGGGAAGCTTCCACCTACCGTTCCGAATCTTCTCTTTACGCCAAGTATGACCGGTCTTCTCCCACCACCGAGCCCAACAGCGTGACCACTACGGTTTTGAACTACGTGGGCGGGGACGCCTGGAGAAGCTCCGGACAGTGGATCGAGTGGGAGTTTGAAGTTCCCGGGGACGGATTCTACAACATCATGGTCAAGGGACGCCAGAACTACTCCCGTGGTGTGGTGTCCAGCAGAAGCGTCTACATCGACGGGGAGATCCCCTTCGAGGAGATGAAGGAGATCGCCTTCTCCTACAGCAACGACTGGAACTGCATGGAGTTATCCGATCCGGAAGGAACCCCTTACGAATTTTATCTCACGGCAGGCAAGCACACCCTGAGGCTGGAGGCCACCCTGGGCGGGGTGGGAGCCATCCTGGAGGAGCTGGAGGACTCCACCTTCCGTCTGAATCAGATATACCGGAAGATCCTGGTGTACACCGGAGCTACCCCGGACCAGTACCGTGACTACTTTATCGAGCGGAACTACCCGGAAGTGATGGAGGCCATGGATCTGGAGTCCAAGAGGCTTTACAAGATCGTGGACGACATGGTGGCCTACAGCGGACAGAAGGCGGACAACATCGCCTCGGCCCAGACCGTGGCCCAGCAGCTGGAGCGGTTCTGCAAGAAGCCCCAGAAAATCACTCTGGAATTTACAACCTTTAAGGACAACATCACATCCCTGGGTACCGCAGCCTTAAATTTAAGCGAGACCAAGCTGGATGTGGACTACATAGAAGTCTGCAGCACGGACGTCAAGCCCGATGTGCAGAAGGCCGGACTTTTCAGCAACATCCTCCACGAGGCCAAATCCTTTGTGGCCTCCTTCGTGGTGGACTACAACGCGGTGGGCGATGTGTACGAGGAGGGCAGCTCCGAGGACGTGGTCAAGGTGTGGGTACTCACCGGCCGTGACCAGGGCACCATCTTAAAGTCCATGGTGGACGATTCCTTTATCCCCCAGACCGGGGTGAAGGTAAACGTGGAGGTGGTGGATCCCAGCGCTTTGCTGAACGCCGTGATGGCCGGCCGGGGACCCAACGTGGTTCTCTCCGTGGGAGCGGATCAGCCCGTAAACCTGGCCCTGCGAAACGCGGTGGAGGATCTGACCCAGTTTGAGGGCTGGGAGGATGTGTTCTCCCACTACACCGAGAGCTCCTATGCCCAGTACGGGCTGGACGGACACATCTACGCCATCCCCGAGACCCAGACCTTCAACGTGATGTTCTACCGCAAGGACGTGCTGGAAGAGCTGGGTGTGGAAGTGCCCCAGACCTGGCAGGAACTCATCGAACTGCTTCCCACCATCCAGGGCAACAACCTGTCCATCGGCATTCCCACGGCGGCCGGAAGCAGCGCAACCACCAGCTCCGCCACCTCGGTGGCCTCCAACTCCCCGGATCTGTCCATGTATTTCACCCTGCTGTATCAGTACGGGGGAGACATGTACACCGAGATGGGAGGAAAGACCACGGTGGATTCGGAAGCCGGGGTAAGAGCCTTTAAGGACTACATCCGCTACTTTAACGACTACGGTCTGCCCACCATTTACGACTTTGTCAGCCGGTTCCGTTCCGGTGAGATGCCCATCGGCATCGCGGCCTACTCCACCTACAACACCCTGATGGTCTCCGCACCGGAGATCCGGGGGTTATGGGACTTCACCCTGATACCGGGTACGGAGTACACCTCCGATGACGGCACCACCTACATCGACCGCTCCGATTTCATCACCGGAAACGCCACCATGATGATCTCTACCGAAAAGGAATCCCTTAGGAACGCCTCCTGGGAGTTCATGAAGTGGTGGGCCCAGCCCGATACCCAGGTGCGGTTCGGCCGGGAGATCGAGGCACTGCTTGGATCTTCAGCCCGGTACGCCACTGCCAACAAAGATGCCTTCTCCCAGCTTTCCTGGAGCGCGGACGACATCGAAGTGTTAAGCGATCAGTGGGATCAGACCGTGGGCATCCGGGAAGTGCCCGGCGGCTACTATACGGGAAGACACATCACCAACGCCATCCGCAAGGTGATCAACGAGAAGGTGGATTCCCGGGAAACCATCATCGATTACGCGGTAACCATTAACGAAGAGCTGGCCAAGAAGAGGACCGAGTTCGGGCTTCCTTTGGAGGAATAGGGGTGAAAAGCATGAAAGAATATCTCCAGAAATATGTGGCCCTGCGAAAGCACAATTTGCAGGTGGCCTGGAAAAAGGCGAAGATGAACAAGATGTGCTATCTCTTTCTTCTTCCCTACGCGGTGCTGTTTACGCTGTTTTACATCGCTCCGGTGGTGGCGTCCATCTTTTTCAGCTTCACCTACTACAACATCCTGGAACCCCCCAGGTTTATCGGGCTTTCCAATTACATCAGCCTGATCCTGGAGGACGACATCTTCCTGATCAGTATGAAGAACACCTTCCTGATCGCCGTGATCACCGGACCGTTGGGCTACATCATGTCCTTCCTCTTTGCCTGGCTGATCAACGAGCTGCCCAGGTGGGTGCGCAGCATCGCGGTGGTGGTGTTCTATGCCCCCTCCATCGCCGGCAACTGCTATGTAATCTTCTCGGTGTTCTTCCGGGGTGACGCCTACGGCTACGTAAACGCCTTCCTGATGAACATCGGCGTGATCGACCAGCCCATCCTGTGGCTCATCGATCCCAAATACATGCTTCCCGTGTGTATGCTGGTTATTCTCTGGATGAGCCTGGGAACCGGATTCCTTTCCTTCGTGGCAGGTCTCCAGGGCGTGGACCGCTCTCAGTTTGAGGCCGGATACATGGACGGCATCAAGAACCGCTGGCAGGAACTGTGGTACATCACCCTTCCCAACATGAAGCCCATGCTCATGTTTGGGGCGGTTATGTCCATCACCCAGGCCTTCGGCGTCTGCGATGTGACCATGGCCCTGTGCGGGTACCCCAGTACGGACTACGCCGCACGGACCATTGTAACCCATCTGTACGACTACGGTTTTACCCGGTTTGAGATGGGTTACGCCTGTGCCATCGCCACCATATTGTTCCTGATGATGATCCTTTGCAACAAAGCGATCCAGAGTCTGTTGAGGAGAGTGGGGACCTGATATGAGCAAGAAGAAAAAGCAGCAGAACGCGCAAACGGTTACGCATGCGAAAGTGATAAAGAGAAGGAAGCCCAACCGTTCGGTGTGGGGAGACTTTTTCCTGTACTTCTTTCTGCTGATGGTGGCGTTTATCATGGCCTTTCCCATTATCTACGCCGTCAGCAGCGCCCTGAAGCCTCTGGATGAGCTGTTTAAGTTTCCGCCCACCATTCTGCCTCAGAATCCCACGACGGACAACTTCTCCGACCTGTTTGTGACCATGGGCAAATCCTGGGTTACCTTCTCCCGCTACCTGTTCAACACGGTGTTCATCACCGTGGCCGGAACGGCGGGCCACCTGATCGTGGCCTCCATGGGAGCCTTCGTGCTGGCCAAGTACGATTTCCCCGGCGGGAAGGCATTCTTCAACCTGGTTACCGTGGCCATGATGTTCACCGGATATGTGACCCAGATCCCCAACTACCTGATCCTCAACGCTCTGGGCTGGATCGATACCTACTGGGCCATTATCATCCCGGCCTTTGCCTCCCCCATGGGACTGTTCCTGATGAAGCAGTTCATGGAGGGACTGCCCACCTCCCTCATTGAAGCCGCCAAGATCGACGGGGCCAGCGAGTGGAAGGTGTTTACCCGCATCGTGATGCCCAACGTGAAGCCGGCCTGGATGACGCTGATCATCTTTTCGGTGCAGGGGCTGTGGAACAACAAGGCGGCTACCTTTATCTACTCCGAGGAGAAAAAGACGCTGGTGTACGCCATGCAGCAGATTCAGAGCGGAGGCATTGCCCGTACCGGGCAGGGCGCCGCGGTGCTGGTGGTGCTGATGATCGTCCCCATCGCCATATTTATCTTCTCCGAGAGTCAGATCCTGGAAACCATGGCAAGCTCCGGTCTGAAGGACTGACAGGGAATGAGGTGGGCTATGAAAAAGAGAATCAAACTATTAGGCGCACTGGCGCTGGGAGCGGCTCTTACGGCCTGTGTTCCCGTGAGTGTCTTCGCTCTGGAGAACAGCTATACCTACAACTACGACTACTGGGAGGACGTGCAGGATTCACCGGACTTCTACACGGTGACCAAAGTCTACCCCGCCGCCGCCTTCGGTCTGGAACAGAACTTCAACGCTCCCCAGGGCCTGTTTGTCCGGGACGACATGATCTACATCTGCGATACGGGCAACAACCGGATTGTGCAGCTTAAAAGGACCGGCACGGAAGAGTTTGAGGTGGAGCGGATCTTCGGCAGCATCAACGGAAACACCGATGTGAAGGATCTGGCCCAGCCCACGGATATCTCCGTCTCCGCGGAGGGGGACATCTACATCTGTGATCAGGGCAACGCCCGGATCTTAAAGCTGGATCAGGATCTGAACTACCAGCTGCAGTTTGACCTGCCGGTGGACTCCACCGTAAGCCCGGACAGCACCTTCAAGCCCTCCAAGCTGGTGGTGGACACCGCGGGAAGAGTGTACTGCATTGCCACCAGCATCAACCAGGGCCTGTGCAAGTATGAGGCCGACGGAGAGTTTTCCGGATTTGTGGGAGCCACCCCGGTTACCTACAACTGGGTAGACTATATATGGAAGAAATTTGCGACTCAGGAACAGAGACAGAGGATGACCTCCTTTGTTCCCACCGCCTACGACAACATCTACATGGATCAGGAGGGCTTCATCTACGCCTGCGCAGGCGGACAGGAGGAGGAAGACCTGAAATCCGGCGCCGCGGATGCGGTGAGAAAGTTAAACCTGCTGGGCAACGACATCCTGGTGCGAAACGGGGAGAATCCTCCCCTGGGCGATCTGTACTGGGAAGAGGGCGGCGGATATGTGGGCCCCTCCTACTTTACGGACGTGACCGTGCTGGACAACGACATCTATGTGTGCCTGGACAAGAACCGGGGCCGTCTCTTCGGCTACGACGATCAGGGCAAGCTGGTGTACGCCTTCGGCGGCAACGGCAACATGGACGGATACTTCCGTCAGCCCTCGGCTGTGGAGCACATGGGACACGACCTGCTGGTGCTGGATGCCCTGGACTGCAGCATCACCCTCTTTACCCCCACCGAGTTCGGGGGACTGGTATACGACGCCATCGAACAGTTTGACGACGGACACTATGAGGAGTCCGGGGAGAGCTGGAGAAATGTGATGGAGCTGGACGGCAACTACGATCTGGCCTACATCGGCATCGGCCGTTCCCTGCTCCGGCAGGAGCAGTACCGGGAGGCCATGGACTACTTCGAGCTGAAGTACGATGCGGAGAACTACTCCAAGGCCTTCAAGCAGTACCGGAAGGAGTGGGTGGAGGAACACATCCTGATCATTGTGGTGGTGGTGCTGGCCATCTTCCTGATCCCTCTCACCATCGGCAAGATCAAAGACATCAAACATGAAATCGACATTGAAGGGGACTACCGAACCAAAGGGAAGGGGGGAACGAAATGACTGCCGCCGCGGTAAACATAAAGGGACCTTTCGGCAAATACCTGGACAGTTTGAAGTTCGCCCTCTACTGCATCACCCATCCCATGGACGGATTCTGGGACCTGACCCATGAAAAGCGGGGAACCTACGCCGCCGCCAACACCATCCTGATCCTTACCCTGCTGATCCGGGTGCTGAAGCTTCGCTACACCAGCTTTGTGGTGATGACGGTCTACTGGGAGGACATCAACATCTTTCTGTACATCGCCAGCGTCGTATTCCCTCTGGCCATCTTTGTGGTGGGGAACTGGGGTCTGACCACCCTGTTTGACGGCAAGGCCAGGCTGGGCCAGATCTACATGGCCAGCTGCTATGCCCTGACCCCCTATCCCCTGATGCAGATCCCGCTGATGTTCCTCAGCAACTTCGTCACCACGGACGAGGCCGCCTTCTACTACGTGTTAAGCGCCCTGTCCCTGGTGTGGGCAGCCATTCTCTTCGTCTGCGCCATGGGCCAGATCCATGAGTTCCGAATGGGGAAGAACCTGCTGTTTATGGTGGCCAGTCTGTTTGCCATGCTGGTAATCATATTTATTCTGCTGCTGTTTTTCAGCATGATCTCCCAGGGCGTGGCCTATTTCGTCTCCCTGGCCAAGGAGATCATGTTCCGACTGTAGTGCGGAAGGCATCTGGTAAAGGATAGGAGCGACCATGAAGAAAGTAAGTTCAGAAACAAAGGCGCAGAGGAAGGCGACGCTTCTCGGGAAGCTTAAAAGTCTGGCGGTTCCCGTGCTGGTCACCGCCGGCATAGTGGCCGTAATCCTGGTGATCATGAATTACCAGACACCCGAGGAGCCGGTGGAAGTGGTGAAGGTAAACGGCTACAGCGGACCCACGGACCCGATCGTGGTGGAAAACGACAGGCTGAAGCTGACCATGGATCCTTCCACCACCCAGTTTTCCGTGGAAGTGAAGGATACGGGCAAGATCTGGTATTCCAATCCCCCGGAGGCCGCATCGGATCCCATGGCCGTAGCCTCCAACAAGGGCAGGCTTCAGTCCACCATGCTTCTTACCTTCAGCCAGGCCTCAGGACTGCAGACCACCTTTGACAACTTCACCTACGGCATTACCAATCAGCTCTACGAGATTGAGACCACCGACGACTCCATCCGCATCAACTATTCCATCGGCGAGGCGGAGCGGGAGCTGCAGATTCCCCCGGTGACCACCGAGGAGAAGATGCAGGAGTGGTTTGACGCCGCCGGCAAGCAGAACGCCAGTTTCATCCGGCGGTACTACAAGAAATACGACCTGGAGGATCTGGACGACGAGGACGATCCGGAGGAACTGAAGGCCAATTATCCGGTAATAGAGGAAGGACCCATCTACGTGCTGCGAAACACCGCCACCGGCGCCGCTGTTACCAAGCTGGAGAACATCTTTGCGGAGGCCGGCTATACCGCGGAGGATCTGGAAGCGGACAAGGCCTTAAACAACCTGGAAAAGACCAGCAACAAGGTGGTGTTCAACGCCAGCATCATCTACCGCCTGGAGGGCGGAGACATGGTGGTGGAGCTTCCCCTGGACGATCTGGAATACAAGGAGACCACCCCCATCTACACCATGGCCCTGCTTCCCTACTTCGGAGCGGGGGGACCGGAGGACGAGGGATACCTTCTGGTTCCGGAAGGGGGCGGAGCCCTTATAAACTTTAACAACAACAAGCTCTCCCAGGCAGCCTACTACGCCAACCTGTACGGCTGGGACATGGCCCTGTCCAGAGATGCGGTGGTGCACGACACAAGAATCTACTTCAACGCCTTCGGCATCGCCAACGGGGACGACTCATTCATCTGCATGCTGGAGGAGGGTGCTCCCTACGCCTCTGTGCAGGCGGACATCGCGGGACACGGCAGCAGCTACAACTCCGTGAACGCCGTGTACTCCATCAGCCCCAGAGAGCTGTTTGAAGTCGGTGATCTGGGAAGCCAGAACACCTACAAGTTCCTGGAAACCCTGCCCCATGAGACCATGACCCAGCGCTACCGCTTTGTGGACAGCAACGACTACGTGGACATGGCCAAGGCTTATCGCGGATACCTGCAGGAAAAGTACGGGGACTACCTGACACCCAATGATGACGATTCCACCCCGGTGGCCCTGGAGATCGTGGGAGCCGTGGACAAGGTGAAACAGGTGCTGGGCGTGCCTGTGGACCGTCCCTTAAAGCTTACCCGCTATACCGAGGCCGGGGACATGGTGGAGCAGCTGGTGGACGAGGGCATGGGCAACATCTCCGTGAAGCTCACCGGCTGGTGCAACGGAGGGGTGAATCAGAAGATTCTCACCAAAGTCAAGACCATCTCCGATCTGGGAAGCGCCAAAGACCTGAAGGCCCTGGGAGACCGGGCCAAAGAGCTGGGCGTGGATCTCTACCTGGAGGGCGTGACCCAGTACGAGTACGACAGCGGACTGCTGGACGGATTCTTCTCCTTTAAGGATGCGGCCCGGTTCCTGTCCAAGGAGAGGGCGGAACTTTTCGTATACAACCCGGTGACCTACAGCGCCCGGGAGGGAGTGGACAGCTACTACCTGCTCCATCCGGACCTGATTTCCAAAAACATCGACAACCTCTCGGAGGCGGCGGGAAAGTACAACGCCAACGTGGCCTTCCGGGATACGGGCATGGAGCTCTCCTCCGACTACTATGAAAAGGACATGGTTTCCAGACAGAGCGCCCTCAATTCCCAGGCGGAACAGTTAAAGGGCATCGTGGACGGCGGAAAGAAAAACCTCATCAACATGGGCAACGACTACGCCATCGCCTACTCGGACATGGTCACAAACATGGATCTGGCAGGCAGCGGCTACACCATCCTGGACGAGGAGGTTCCCTTCTACCAGCTGGCCATCCACGGCCTGGTCAACTACACCGGAGAGCCCTTAAATACCGGGGGCAACGAGGAGCAGGAGCTTCTGGAATCCGCCGAGTACGGAGCGGGCCTTTCCTTCTCCCTGATGCGGGAGACCGCCTTTGCCCTGCAGAAGACCCTTTACACCGAGTACTATGCTTCTGATTTCGCAGCCTGGCATGACCGGATGATGGAAATTTACAACCGCTACAATTCAGAGATGGGACATGTGTTCAACCAGGAGATGGTGGATCACGAGAAACTGGAGGGAGACCTGTCCTGCACAACCTATGAGGACGGCACCAAAGTCTATGTGAACTACAGCTTTACCGACGCGAAGACGCCGGAGGGCGAGACAATACCGGCCAGAGATTATAAAGTCGTACGATAGGAAAGAGAGGGCAGTGGTTATGAAAAGACGCAAAAACAAAATGTCAGGTTTTCAGAAACGGAAAGCCATCTCAGGATATCTGTTCATATCTCCCTTTATCGTGGGCTTTCTGGTCTTTATGGTAAAGCCCCTGATTCAGTCTCTGTACATGAGCTTCTGCGATGTGCAGCTGGGGGCCGCAACCTTTACTCCCGTGTGGCGGGGGCTGTTTAATTACAACTATGCCTTCAGGGTGGACGCGGACTACGTCCGGGACCTGACGGAGGAACTGGGCAGAATGGCCATCTATTCCGTGGCCATCATGGTGTTCAGCTTCTTTGTGGCGCTGATTCTTAATTCCAAGTTTAAGGGCAGGGCCCTGGTGCGGTCCATCTTTTTCCTGCCCGTGATCATGGCCTCCGGCGTGATGCTGAAGCTGGATTCAGACAACGCCCTGATGGCGGCTGTGGCACAGACCGTGGAGGTGAACGCCACGGGCACCACGGGGGTTACGGATGCCCTCCAGAGCATCCTGATGACCACGGGGATTGGATCCAAAGCCTTTGAGCAGCTGTTCGCGGTGATTGACAACATCTACGATGTGGCAATCTCCTCGGGCATTCAGATCATTATCTTCCTTTCAGGTCTGCAGACCATCTCCACCAGCATGTATGAGGCTGCGGACATCGAGGGCTGTACCAAGTGGGAGAGCCTGTGGAAGATCACATTCCCCATGGTCAGTTCCCTGTTCCTGGTGAACTGGATTTACACGGTGGTGGATTTCTGCATGAGGTCGGACAACAAGATCATTGAGAAGATCACCGATCTGATGAACGTGAACCTGAATTACGGACTGGCCTCGGCCATGTCCTGGGCTTACTTCGTACTGGTGATGCTCATCGTAGGAGTCAGTTCCTTCATCATCTCCAAGGGGGTTTACTACTATGAGTAAGAAGAAGACATCATCCGGCAAGTATGCAGGGTTCTGGGAGCGGAACCGGCTGTCGGGAGGATACCTTCTGCGGAAGACCCTGATGCGTTACGCGGTGAGCATCTGCCGGGCCATCATGCTGTTCGGACTGTGCTTTCTGATTCTGCAGCCCCTCCTGAACAAGATTTCGGTGAGCTTCATGACGGAGCAGGACCTGTACGACCCCATCGTTACCTCCATTCCTCTGCATTTCACCACGGAGAACTACCGGCTGGCCGGCGGACTGATGGAGTACGGAAGGACGCTGATCAATTCTTTTGTCATCTCGCTCACCATAGCCATCCTTCAGGTGTCCGTCACAACCCTGGTGGGCTACGGGTTTGCCCGGTTTGAGTTTCCGTTGAAAAGGTTCTGGTTTGCCTGCGTGATGCTGATGGTGCTGATTCCCCCACAGGTAATCTCCACCTCCCTGCATCTGCACTTCCGGTTCTTTGACGTGCTGGGAATCTTCAAGGCCGTCACCGGATCCACCATCAACCTGAAGTCCTCCATCCTGCCCTACTACCTGATGAGCGCCGGGTGCATGGGACTGAAAAACGGCCTGTACATCTACATGATCCGCCAGTTCTTCCGGAACATCCCCAAGGAGCTGGAAGAGGCGGCCTATGTGGACGGCTGCGGCACCTTAAAGACCTTTATCCGCATCATGCTTCCGGATGCCAAGCCCATCCTGACCTCCTGCTTTTTGTTCGCCTTTGTATGGCAGTGGACAGACGGCTTCTATTCCAGCATGTTCCTGGGCAACATCAGCCTCCTCAGCATCCGGCTGAAACAGCTTCCGGACACCTTCGGCGGATACATGGCCCGAATCACCGGAGCTTCCAGTTCGGCAGGCGTATCCGTTCCCTACACCAACTGTATTCTGGCCACGGGAAC
>CAZJYM010000079.1:0-7281 GCA_964550245.1 uncultured Blautia sp.
GCCTTATAAAAGCGCCTCCCGCCGCCTTTTCTCCGGAAAGCTGCTGGCGGTGGTCTCCGCCGGCGCCGGCGAGGGCCCGGTGCAGGTTCTGGCAAAAAGCCCCGGCCTGACTTCTGCCAGGTGCACCATCGAAGTCATCCCCAGCTCATCCGTCCCGGTGATTCATCCCCGCCTCACGGCCGGGAGGGAATCCCTGATCCCGGTGCGCAAAATCGAGCTCTCCACGCCCCGGCAGGTTTTGACAGACCAGGAACCCTCGGTGGAGGTAACCGCGGTGACAAGGCCCTTGGAGGCAGGACCTTACCCCCTGGAGTGGCGCGTCACCAATGACGGAGGCGTCTCGGTGACCAATGCCTTTATTGAACCGCTCTCCCGGGACGGAACCCGGGTGCGGGTAACCGCCCGGGGGGACGGTCCCTTTCGCATTCGCTGCGGCTGCTGCAACGGGGGCAGTTTTCCCCAGGTCCTCTCCCAGCTGGAGATGTCCGCTCAGGGCCTGGGCACTTTGTACGCAGATCCCTACAGCTTTCTCTCCGGGAGCCTGTACACCGGAAGTTTCGGGGATGTGGGAAACGGAAACGAGCGGGGTGTGGCCACCTCCCGCACCGGCAGGAGCTGGGTGGCCTATGAAAACCTGGACTTCGGCCGGGACGGATCGGATACGGTGACCATTCCCATCTTTGAGCTGGCCGGGGAGCCCACCCCGATCCGCTTCTGGAAGGGTGTGCCTTACGAACCGGGCAGCCGGATGATCGGCATGCGGGTTTATCACAAACCCACCCGCTGGAACGTATACAATCCGGAGACGTTTCATCTGGATGAGCGGCTTACGGGCATCGCCACGTTTGGCATCGAGCTGGAGAGCAAGATTCACATCCGGGGATTTACCTTCCTGCGGGAAAGCCGGGCATGGGACCGTTGTGAGGCGGCCTCCTGCGACATGATTTACGGGGATCATTTTGTCCGTTCTCCGGAAGGGATCCTGGACATCGGCAACAACGTATCGCTGGTCTTCCGGGATCTGGACTTCGGAACCCGGGGCTGCAAAGGGGTTTCCATCCTGGGAAGGACGGCTCTGGAGAAAAACTCCATTCACCTGTGCTTTTCGGGTGAAGGCAACGAAGATCGGCAGCTGCTGGAGTTTTCCCATCAGGATGAATGGGGCTGGCAGACCTTTCCCCTGCAGCCGGTCACCGGACGGCAGGATGTGACATTCCTGTTCCTTCCGGGCAGCCGCTTTGATTTCCGGGCTTTTCGCTTTTGGCCGGAGGAAGAGCCGTGACGGTCACAATCCAAGCAACGAAATGGAGGTTACCATGGAATACACGAAATGCTGGCTGGAATACCCCCGCATCAAAAACGGGGAGAACCGTACCCTGACGGTCAACAGTCCCGTGGGAAAAAGCGCCCTCCGGGAACTGACATTGGGAGTAGAGGGCCTCTACGGCATGTCAGTGAAAGAAGGCGGGGAGGAGGCGGATGTGACCCTCTCTCTGGATCCCGCTCTCCCGGCAGGAGGCTATGCGCTTTAGGCCCGGGGAGGAAAGGTCACGATCCGGGGCGGGGATCCGGCCGGAGCCCTGTACGGGGTATTTTCCCTGCTTCGAAACCTGCAGATGTCCTGGTGCGGCTGGGATGACCTGACGCTGGAGGAAAAGAAAATCCCCTCCAATGACCTGCGGCTTCTGAACCACTGGGACAACCTGGAAGGGGACATTGAGAGGGGCTATGCGGGAAAATCCTTCTTCTTTAAGGACAATGAGGTCCTGGTGGGACAGCGGACCGTGGATTACGCCCGCCTGGCCGCGTCCATGGGCATCAACGGAGTTGTCCTCAACAATGTAAACGTGCGCGGCGCCGCCGTGGAACTGATCAGCCCCCGGTACTACGCGCCTCTCGGGCAGATCCAGCAGATCCTGGCCGATTATGGAATCCGCATGTACCTCTCCGTCAACTTTGCATCCCCGATACTCCTGGGCGGTCTGGACACCGCGGATCCCCTGGATGAGAGTGTCCGGGCATGGTGGAGAGACAAAGCGGATGAGGTCTGGGAAAATCTTCCCGGTCTGGGGGGCTTTCTGGTAAAGGCCGACTCCGAGGGACAGAAAGGTCCCCACACCTACGGGCGGGATCAGGCACAGGGAGCCAACATGCTGGCCGATGCCGTCGCTCCTCACGGCGGAAGGATCCTCTGGCGCTGCTTCGTCTACAACTGCCAGCAGGACTGGCGGGACCGGGAGACGGACCGGGCCAGAGCCTGTTATGACAACTTTATGCCGCTGGACGGCAAGTTTCGGGACAATGTAACCCTGCAGATCAAAAACGGTCCCATGGACTTTCAGGTGCGGGAGCCGGTAAATCCCCTGTTTGGCGGTCTTAAAAATACGAACCGGGTGCTGGAAGTGCAGATCACCCAGGAGTACACCGGCCAGCAGCGCCATGTGTGCTACCTGATCCCCTGGTACAGGGAGATTCTGGACACGGACATGGCCTGCCGGGAAGGGGACAGCCGCATTTCCGCCCTGATTTCGGGTCCCAACCAGGGCATGGCCGGGGTAGCCAATACCGGCGACGATCCCAACTGGACCGGCCATGACCTGGCGGCCGCCAACCTTTACGGGTTCGGACGCCTCAGTTACGATACCTCCCTTACGGCGGAGGATATTGCGAGGGAGTGGCTGCGGCAGACCTTCGGCAGGAACGAAGAGGTGGAGAACACCCTTTTGCAGATCCTGCTTTCCAGCTGGCATACGTATGAAAAATACACCGCGCCCCTGGGCATCGGCTGGATGGTGACACCGGAAAACCACTACGGTCCCGCTGTGGACGGATACGAATACTCCCGCTGGGGCACCTACCACCGGGCAGACCGGAACGGCATCGGGGTGGACCGGACAGCCCGGGGAACCGGATACTGCCTGCAGTACGCTCCCGCCCTGGCGGAAAAGTACGCGGATCTTTCTTCCTGTCCGGATGAGCTGGTGCTGTTTTTCCATCACCTTCCCTACACATACGTGCTCAAAAGCGGGATTACCGTCATCCAGCACATCTACGACACTCACTTTGAGGGAGCCCAGGAGGCGCAGAAGTACCTGGAGATGGTGGAGTCCCTGGAGGGGAAGCTTCCGGAGGATGTATACCGGCGCCTGCATGCCCGCTTTGTCCACCAGGCCTGGCATGCCCGGGAGTGGTGTGACGTGATCAACAGCTGTTTCCTGCGTCTTTCCGGCATCCAGGACGACAAGGGACGGCGGATCTACTGAAAGAATGGAGGTTGAGACGTGAATTATAACCTGCTTTACGATTTGCTGTTCGCTCTTGCGGGCCTGTATGTCTTTTCCCTGTACATAAAAGTCTCCATGAGCCGGGATCTGGATGACATCCGTATTCTGCTGCCCAGAAAACTGGATTTGAATAAGTGTCATGACTCAGACGCTTTCCTGAAACGCATCAAACCGGTGATTCTGCTGTTTGGGGCCTCCGTTCTCCTCACCGGCGTCGTGGGGGCTCTGGAAGATGTGGACATTGTGGAAAACCACGGACTGTATGTGGGAGCACTGGTACTTTGCATCGTCATGGCGGTTTTCCTGGTGATCAAGATGAACAGGACTGTGAAGCAGTTCTGGGACATCAAGGAGGAGCCGCCAGGACGGAACCGGAGGAGATAAAATCTAAAAACGGCATGGCCGGTGTCCGGCCATGCCGTTTTCAGATTAAAAGGGTAAAACACTTTCTGAGTATCAGAGCAGGGGAGAGATCACCTTTAATAACTTCCCCGCGATCTTCATGGAGACCTTTTCATTGCGGATGGTCTCATCCGTCACTTTCCTGCATTTGGCTCTGGTTTCCCGGAAGTCCTTTTCAATGTCGGGAATGCAGTCCGATTCATACATGTAGGCGGCGCATTCAAAGTGATGGTAGAGGCTGCGGTAATCCAGGTTGATGGTTCCCACCACGGCCCGGCAGTCGTCGCTTACAAACACCTTGGCATGGACAAAGCCCGGGGTGTACTCGTAGATCTGGATTCCGGAATCCATGAGGGAGCGGTAATGGGTTTTGGCCAGGGCATAGGCCGCAACCTTGTCCGGGATTCCCGGCAGGATCAGCTGCACATCCACGCCCCGCTCGGAGGCAAACTTGAGAGCGGCTTCCAGCTCTCCGTCCAGGATCAGATAGGGCGTCATGATGTGCACGTAGCGGGTGGCCCGGTTTAAGATGTCCATGTACACCATCTCTCCCACCTTGTAGGCATCCAGGGGACAGTCCCCGTAGGGGATTACATAGCCCTTCTGTCTGGTTACCGGCGGGATGGGAAGCTGAAGATATTTGTCGTACTCGGAGTGGATCCCGGCGACGTTCCACATCTGCAGGAACATCAGGGTAAAGCTTCTGGCCGCCTCTCCCTTTATCATGATGGCGGTATCCTTCCAGTGCCCGTACTTCTCATACTGGTTGATGTACTCGTCCGCCAGGTTCACCCCTCCGGTAAAGGCGGTGTGTCCGTCAATCACCAGGATCTTTCTGTGGTCCCGGTAGTTGTAGTGGGTGGACAGGAAGGGAGTCATGGGAGAGAACATCTTGCACTCGATGCCCAGCTCCTGGATCTTGGCGGGATAGTTGCGGGGCAGGGTGGAGAATTCACAGGTGCCGTCGTACATCAGTTTGACGTCCACCCCTTCTTTGGCTTTCTGGGCCAGGATTTCCAGAATCTTCCCCCACATGATGCCCTCATCGATGATGAAGTACTCCAGGAAGATGTAGTGTCTGGCTTCCTTCAGCTGCTTTAAAAGCTCCGCAAACTTGTCTTCTCCCAGGGGGAAGTAGGTCACCCGGGTATCGGAATAAACGGGAAAGCTGCCCCTTGCCGCCAGATACCGGGAAAGGGAGGCTTCCCCCGGGTTGTCTTTTTCCAGGTCGGTTAACACCTGGGGATCCTGGGTAATCTTGTCTCCGGTATCCTGGAGAATGTTCGCCAGCTTCTTCTTTTCCGCACGGTGTCCGATTTCGCTCTGGGTGTACCAGTAAAGCAGTGCGCCAAACACGGGGAACATCATGATGATGATCAGCCATGTGATTTTGGCTGTAGGGTTCATGGTGGTGTTGATCAGATACAGCACCATGCAGACGTTGAACAGCGCGGTTCCCCCCAGAACATGGGGCAGGAAATCCCGAAACCAGTTGAAGAGGGAAAACAGAGCCAGGGCCTGCAGCACCAGCAGCAGGATCATAATTCCCGTCCGGCTGAACAGTGTGTACATGATGCCCTTCTCGCCCTTTTTCAGCAGGCGCATGCCGGTGCTTTGTTCATTTGATTCCATCCCTTGCAGTCTCCTTTCCGATGCTGTCCGTCACGGGGACAGGATCAGTGTTGTTTCTACACAGTATAACATAATACAGCCCGGATATCCATAAGTATTTTCCGGATTTTTCCGTTTTGACGCAGAAGGGAAATGTTGAAAAAGGGGTAAAAACAGTTTATAATAGCCGTACCGCAAAAAAGGAACAGTCTTTGTGTCCCTGCAGGGATACGGGAAGGAGAATCATGAAATCTTATCAGAAAGATTATCCCCGGCCCCAGCTGGTCCGGGATTCCTGGCAGAACCTGAACGGCACCTGGAGCTTTCTCTTTGACGATGAGGATGCGGGGGAAAGAGAGACCTGGTATCTCTCCTTTCCCGAGAAACACCGGGAGATCCAGGTACCCTTTACATATGAGACAAAAAGCAGCGGAATCGGCGAGGAGGAAGAGCACAGACAGGTCTGGTATGAGAGAAGCGTAAACATAGAGGATCAGCATCAAAAAGGTCATCTGCTTCTTCACTTTGAAGGGGTGGACTTTATGGCAAAACTTTGGGTAAACGGGGAGTTTGTGGGATCCCACAGGGGAGGATATGCCAGATTCTCCTTTGACATTACCCGCTATGTCCATGCCGGGAGAAACCGCATCACCTTAAAGGTGGAGGATTCCTTCAGCGTGGAGCAGCCCAGAGGAAAACAGAGATGGCAAAAGGAGAGCTTCACCTGCTTTTACGTGCAGACCACGGGCATCTGGAAAACCGTATGGCTGGAGCAGGTGCCGGATGTGTACCTCACGAACCTCAAGATCACCCCGGATCTCACCGAAGGGGCGGTGGACCTCTTTTACGAGGTGGAGGGAGAACCGGAGGAGGGAACGGAGATCACCGCCCGGGTTTACTTTGGGGATACCCTGATCCAGGAATCCACCAAAAAGCTGACCGGCAGATCCTTAAACGAGCGGATCCCCCTGTCCAACTCGAAGGAAACACCCTGGGGGATCCACACCTGGACGCCGGAGAACCCGCAGCTTTACGATCTCTCCGTCACCATCCACCAGGAGGGAGAGACCATTGACCAGGTGAGTTCCTACTTCGGCATGCGGGAGATTAGTATCTCCAATGGAAACATCCTCTTAAACGGCCGTCCCCTCTACCAGAGACTGCTTCTGGACCAGGGATACTGGCAGGATTCCCATCTCACACCCCCGGATGAACAGGCCCTGGTGGACGACATCGACAAGATCCAGGCCATGGGCTACAACGGGGTGCGCAAGCACATGAAGATCGAGGATGAGCGGTTCCTGTACTGGAGTGACGTGAAGGGACTGCTGGTCTGGAGCGAGATGCCTGCCTTTTACGAGTTTACGGATCTGTCCCTTACCGAGTTTACCCGGGAATGGCTGGAGATCGTCAGACAGAACTACAGCCATCCCTCCATCATCACCTGGACTCCCTTCAATGAATCCTGGGGAATTCCCCGGGTCAGAACCTGCAAAAGACAGCAGGCCTTCACGGAAGCCGTCTATTACCTGACCAAAAGCCTGGATCCCATGCGCCCGGTGATCGTCAATGACGGCTGGGAGCATACGGTATCCGACATCATCTCCCTCCACGACTACGAGGAAAAGGGAGAGGTCTTCCTGGAACGGTACCGGGATCATGAAAAAGAGATCCTCTCCGGGGAAATGTCCTATAACGGCTACAATTTCGCCACCGCGGAAGGCTTTTCCGGGGAGGGAAAACCCGTGATCATCAGCGAGTTCGGAGGCATCGCCTTTGAGGGCGGGGATGAGAGTGACTGGGGATACGGCAACCGGGTGGCCACCGAGGAGGAATTCCTGAAGAGGTTTGAGGCCATCACCACCGCCATCCGGGAACTGCCCTATGTGTCCGGATACTGCTATACCCAGCTCTCCGATGTGCAGCAGGAGGTAAACGGACTCTTAAACGGGGCCCACGGCTATAAGATCAGGCCGGAAAAGAT
>CAZJYM010000079.1:7381-11679 GCA_964550245.1 uncultured Blautia sp.
TCCTCCTCGAGTTCGGATGCCGGAACCTGGTGGCGGGGACATTTAAGCAGTGCGCCATGGATGGCATCGGCGGCTTTTTGCACCGAGGTCTGGTTAAGGCCAAATGTGGAGAGGACAATCACCTGCAGGGCGGTCAGGTCGGGGCTTCGCCAGCGGTAGTCGTTGCCGCCCATGCGGATCATCTGGATCATGTCCAGCATGCGCAGGGCACGGGGCAGGGGAAGATCGGGCAGATGGACCTTTGCGGTGAAGACATCATTCAGCCTGTTCCGCACAATCAGGGCCAGGAATTCGATGAATGTCCGTCCTGACTTTGAGGAATCGGCCAGGGATCTGGTGTCCGTGTAAGGCTTTTCGGAAGGATCCCCGGCCCTGTAAAGGGCCAGGGCATCCCGGGCCGACATCTCCTGGGAAGTGATGATGCAGAAGTACCCGCAGTGATCCAGCTCTTTCCGGATCACATCTTCCCTTTCGGAGACCTGAAGGAGAATGCCCTTTTTGTCGAAGGTAAAGCGCAGATAGTGTTCATAAGCCCTGTAACCTTCAAAAGCGCAACCCACGTATTGATCCACCGCAGTGTGGCAGGACCGGATTTTCTTCTGAACCTGATCCCGTTCCCGGGCAGACCTTTCCGGGCTGAAGTAGACGTGAAACCACCGCTCCTGCTCATCCTTTGGGAACAGGCGCCGGCGCAGGGTGGTTCCGTAGACTTTAAAGTCGCTGATCAGGCAGTTCCGACTGGATTCAAAGGTGGTCCGTGCCGTATCTATCGCATCCCGGACAAAGCTTTTGTTTCCGCCTGTCATGATGAGAAAGGAATGATGGTTTTCATCCAGATACTGAAAGGTTTCCCTGCTGAAAATACCCCGGTCCAGAACAAAGCAGATCTGTTCGTAACCGTACTCCCGGGCCTGCTCTGCCATATCGGCAAACAAAGTGGTGCTCTCCACAGGGCCCGGTTCCTCATCGTAAAAAAGCGGGAGTCGGCCGGACTGATCAAATGCGGTATGGGGACCATGAAAGGCAGGAAATCCCAGCTCCCCGGGAGTGGGATCCGCATCATCCCAGACGCCCCGGTTGCAGGGGACATAAACCGTCTGACAGTGATCACGGTTTTCATTCCAGGCGTCTAAAAAGCTCAGTCTCCGGTAATCATCAATCCCCGCCAGAAAGAGGTTTATCTCATGATCGGACCAGATCCGCATCTCAGGCTCAAACAGCGGATGGTAGTAGGCATACTCGGAATAATCCATACCCATGATCCGGGCACAGACCAGATCCAGCAGCAGCCCTGTGTCCTTGCCAAACTGTTTTTGGAGCATTTTGATCAGGCGAAGCGCATCCATGGTTTTCTTGATCACCAGAAGGGCTCCGATTTGCAGGCCGCTGCTTCGATAAGCCGTTTCCCGGGGATCTTCCCGGTCTTCTTCCGGGAAATACTTCATGTAGTTGTCGTTGGGATACATCCTTGCGGGATCCTCCTCCAGGACCTTTCCGATGACGACATTTTCAGGGACGCAGCGGTGTTTTTCCTCTACATACTTCTGATTGTATGTGTATGAGATATAGGTCCCCGACTTTTGTTTTTTTCGGGTTATTTTGCCCTTCACTTCGGGAACGGGAACGGTAAAATCGTAATACATGGCTGCCTCCTTGCAGGTATCTTTTCTGCCTACAAGGATACACCATAAAGGGCTTTTTGATAAGGGGGAATTTTACATCTGCAGGGCTTTTGAGGGACTTTTTTTCTTATCTAAAGGGGCCCTAATGCTGCCTTTGCCACCTATTGCTGAGGTAATAACTCCAGGCGATTAAAAACCCCGTTCCGAATCCAAACAGACCGTTCCACCAGATGATGGTATGCCCGAAAATGGGGCTGTACCGGAACAGATAAGTGGCAAGCACGCGCATCCCCAGCGCGCCCACCGCCGTCAGGGTTGCCGCACCCCCGTGGTTTGCCCCCTGAAACACACCGAACAGGGGAATGTACAGGGACAGGATGATGTTGATGAGGGCGATCGTGCGGATGTGGGCCCTGCAATATATGGCCGCCTGATCCCCCAGATGGAACAGATCCACGATGTTTCCGGCAAAAATCCCCACAAGCCCTGATATGCAAAGAGTGAGTACCAGAGACATGACCATCGCCTGCCGTACCCCTTTTTTTACCCGGTCCATCCTGCCGGCTCCGATGTTCTGGCCGGTGTAGGTGGCAAGGGTTGTCTGAAAGGCGCTGCAGGGAAGATTCAGATAGAGTTCTACCCGGTAGCCCACGGTGAAGGAGGCTGTCATGGCCTGGCCAAAGCCGTTTACCGCCCTCTGGATAAAGGTAAGCCCAAAGGAGACGATTATAAGCTGCGCCGCAATGGGAGATCCGGCCTTTATGGTAGCCTTTGCCAGCTTACTGTTCCAGGTAAACTCTTTCGGTTTAAACCGAAAGACCGGATACCTGCGGATCATGTAGATCCAGGCGGCCGCAAAAGAACCGGCCTGGGCAAGATCTGTGGCCGCGGCGGCCCCGGCGACGCCCCAGTGGAAACCGGCCACAAAAAGCAGGTCCAGGAGGATGTTGGATACCGAGGCAATCAGCAGAAAGTACAGCGTAGCGGCACTGTCGCCCACGGCCCGCAGGATGGATGAGAGAATGTTGTAGCCAAACTGAAATATCAGTCCCAGCGTGTAGACACGGAAGTACTGGAGAGTCATCTCCAGAAGCTCTTCCTCCACCCCCACCAGATGCACGAAAGCGGGCCTGGATACCAGTAATCCCGCAGCCGTGGCAAAAATGCCCATTCCCAGCAGGAGCAGGATGCCGGTGGATGCGTTTGCCCGGACCTGTTTTTCATCCCCGGCCCCGTAATGCTGAGCCACCACCACCCCGTTTCCGGCTGAGAAACCGGTGGCCAGGGCCAGGAACAAAAATGTAAAGCTTCCTGTGGTGCCGACGGCTGACAACGCCGCTTCACCGGCAAAACTGCTGACGACGATGGAATCCACCGTGCTGTAGAGCTGTTGTAAAAGGGATCCGGCCAGCACCGGGAAGGCAAACTTTAAGATGTGCTTCCAGGGCTTGCCTTCGGTCATGGATTTTTCGGCCATTTGTCTCACCTCCTGGCTTTATCGTAACGAATGATCGGTTGACCGGGAAGAGATAAAAATGTTATAATGGCTTTTAGAAAATCTAAAAACGGAGATTGCCGTATGTACAGCCATGAGCTTATCACATTCATCACCGTAGCCGATCAGGGCAGCTTTTTGAAAGCGGCCCAGGCCTTATATACCACCCCCGCATCCGTCATGAACCAGATGAACAAGCTGGAAAAGATGATCGGGGTGAAACTGCTGGAGCGCACCAATCACGGCACATGCCTTACTGCCGCCGGGGAATCCATCTATAAAGACGCAAAATACATGATTGAGTTTGCCGAGGAGGCCAAAAGAAGAGCCAGGCAGCTTGCCGCCGCAGAACAGAACATCATCCGCATCGGCACGTCGATCCTGCGGCCCTGTAAGCGGCTGATCGACGAGATCGGGGATGAAACCCTGCCCTTCCAGATCCGCATCGTGCCCTTCGATGATGAACCGGCCGGACTGGAAGCCGTTCTGTCTTCACTGGGAGGCCAGATCGACTGCATCGTCTCCCCCTGTGACTCCGACCGGTGGAGAAAACAGCACAGCATCTTTCTCCTTGACCGGCTTCCCTGCCGCATTGCCGTTCCCAGGCAGCACCGTCTGGCCAGGAAAAAGAGCCTCACCTGGTCCGACCTGGACGGTGAAACCCTGATGATCGTAAAGAGCAGCGAAACCCCGGTGTTAAACAGGATGCGGGAGGACATCGCCCAAAACCATCCCCGGATCCGGGTTGCGGATTCTTGCGGCTTTTATGATACGGCTGCGTTTAATGAATGCGAACGGATGAACTGGCTGATGGAAACACTGGACATATGGGCGGATGTCCACCCATCCCTGGTGACTCTTGCCATGGAATGGGACTATGAGATCCCCTATGGAATTGTCTATGCGAAAAAGCCCTCCAGACAGATGGAGGAGTTCATCCGTGCGGTTCAAAACAGACGCATGACAGGGAACTCCTGAAATTTTCCTTCCTATTATAAAGAGGTGAAACCGATGCCCCGAAAATCCCCATTCTCCCACCTGACCGTGGAGATCCCGAAAGGGTGCGATGTTGACAGGAAGCGTCTGTACGTGTACTACCGGAAGAATACCATACGGCGCCCCTATAAGGACAGACCGGGAACTTACCCGGATCACGAGAGAGTCTGTGTGGGAAAGGCCAT